>NZ_JACRVW010000003.1:0-273512 GCF_018812085.1 Gluconobacter sp. P5H9_a | reverse complement strand
CCGCACCGGCACAGGCTTCAGGACAGGAGGCCGCACGATGATCACCGCAATGACCTTCATCATCGCGCTCTACATCTTCATGCTCGCGGCTTTCACGGGCTACGAGGTCATCAGCCGCGTACCCTCTATCCTGCACACCCCGCTGATGTCCGGCTCGAACTTCGTGCACGGCATCGTGGTCGTGGGCGCGCTGACAGCCCTGTTTAACGCCTCATCCATCCTCGAACAGGTTGTTGGTTTCCTTGGCGTCATGATGGGCGCTGGCAACGTTGTCGGCGGTTACGTCGTGACAGACCGTATGCTGGCCATGTTCAAGCCCAGCGACAAAGCGGCTCCGCAGAAGGGAGCGCAGAAATGATCCTCCTCGAATATATCGTCGCTATCAGCGCCCTTATCGCCTCCGGCCTGCTGGTCTACGGCCTCAAGCGCATGTCCTCTCCCGTCACGGCCGTTTCCGGTATCGTGACGGCTGGCTGGGGTATGCTGTTCGTCACGGCTGCCAGCTTCCTCGGCATCTTCAGTGTTTCTGAAGCCGCAAAACCCCATCTGGTCGTCAACGTCATTCTGGCCATTCTTGCCCTTGTCATTGGTGGTGGCTGGGCTGGCTGGAAAGGCCGCAGCGTTGCCATGACGGCGATGCCGCAGATGGTCGCTCTCTTCAACGGCATGGGTGGCGGTGCGGCCGCAGCTGTGTCCGTCATTGCCCTGACCGGCCCGAAAGAGACAGGCATCGTTCCGCTTCTCGTCACCGTCGCTGGTGGCCTGATCGGCAGCATGTCCCTGTCGGGCTCCATCATCGCCTGGGCCAAGCTCGATGGCCGCATGAACAAGCCGATCCGCTTCGGTGGTCAGCGTATCGTCAATGCTGCCGTCTTCATGCTCACCGTCCTGCTCGGCATCATGGCCGCCTTCCTGTACCATCAGGATGGCGGCGGTATCGCCACGCTGCTGTTCTTCATCGGCGCCCTGCTGGCTGGCATCTGCATGACGATCCCCATCGGCGGTGCTGACATGCCGGTCGTGATCTCGCTGTACAACGCCTTTACAGGTCTGGCTGTCGGTCTCGAAGGCTATGTCATGGCCGATCCGGCTCTGATGATCGCCGGTATGGTCGTGGGTTCCGCCGGTACACTGCTGACGGTCATGATGGCCAAAGGCATGAACCGTTCGATTGCCAACGTGCTGTTCAGCAACTTCGGTGAAGCTTCCGCTTCCACGGCAACGGGTCCGCAGAAGGAAGCCAAATCCGTCGCTCCAAGCGATGCTGCCACGACGATGCGCTATGCTTCGTCTGTCATCATTGTTCCGGGTTACGGTCTGGCCGTCGCTCAGGCTCAGGGCAAGCTGTACGACTTCGTCAAGCAGCTTCAGGCCGCAGGCGTAGACGTCAAGTTCGCCATCCACCCGGTCGCTGGCCGTATGCCGGGCCACATGAACGTGCTGCTCGCCGAAGCCGGCGTCCCGTACGACATGATCTACGACATGGAAGACATCAACGACAGCTTTGCTGACACGGATGTCGCCCTCATCATCGGCGCCAACGACGTGGTGAACCCATCCGCCCGGACGGACAAATCCTCCCCGATCTACGGCATGCCGATCCTCAATGCCGATCAGGCCCGTCAGGTCTTCGTCATCAAACGTGGCATGGGCATGGGTTACTCCGCCGTTCAGAACCCGCTCTTCTTCCAGGACAACTGCGCCATGGTCTTCGGCGATGCGCAGGCCGTCCTCAGCAAGATGGTCGAAGCCGTCAAGGCTCTCGGCGCATCGTAAACCAGTTCTCAAGGAGACACTCTCATGGCTGATACAATGCTGGCCGCCGTCGTCCGCGAGTTCGGGAAGCCTCTCTCTGTCGAGAGGCTTCCCATCCCCGAGATCCGGCCCAACCAGATCCTCGTGAAAGTCGATACCTGCGGCGTCTGCCACACCGACCTGCATGCCGCAGAGGGTGACTGGCCCGCAAAGCCGAACCCACCGTTCATTCCCGGCCATGAAGGCATCGGCCATATCGTGGCCGTTGGCAGTCAGGTCAGCCACGCCAAGATCGGCGACGTGGTCGGTGTGCCCTGGCTCTACTCGGCCTGCGGGCACTGCGAACACTGCCTAGGCGGCTGGGAAACGCTGTGCAAGGATCAGGACGACACCGGCTACACGGTCAATGGCTGCTTCGCCGAATATGTCGTCGCAGATCCGAACTATGTCGCTCACCTGCCCAGCAACATTGATGCGCTACAGGCCGCACCGGTGCTCTGTGCTGGTCTGACCGTCTATAAGGGTCTGAAGATGACCGAGGCACGCCCCGGTCAGTGGATGGCCATTTCGGGCGTTGGCGGTCTGGGTCAAATGGCCGTTCAATACGCGGTTGCCATGGGCATGAATGTCGTGGCCGTCGATATTGACGACGACAAGCTCGCCACCGCCACAAAGCTCGGCGCTACCCTGACCGTCAATGCCAAGGACAAGGACCCAGCAGCCTTCATCCAGCAGGAAGTTGGTGGCGCCCATGGTGCTCTCGTTACGGCTGTGGGCCGCACGGCCTTCTCGCAGGCCATGGGCTATGCCCGTCGTGGCGGCACGATTGTCCTGAACGGCCTGCCACCCGGAGACTTCCCGGTGTCGATCTTCGATATGGTCATGAATGGCACGACCATTCGTGGCTCCATCGTCGGCACACGACTGGACATGATCGAAGCCATGGATTTCTTTGCTCGTGGCAAAGTGAAATCCGTCGTCACCGCAGACAAGATCGAGAACATCAACACGATCTTCGACAACCTCAAGAACGGACGCCTTCAGGGCCGTACGGTTCTGGATTTCCGGTCCTGAGACCTTAGAAAGCACACACCATGTTTGCCATGCAGCTCCGCCAACACCACCAGCCTCTGGAATGGGTGGAGCTGCCAGACCCCGAACCCGGACCGGACGAAATCCGTATCCGCATCGGGGCCTGCGGCGTCTGCCGGACAGACCTGCATGTCGTGGACGGCGAACTCGCCAACCCCACCCTTCCCATTATCCCCGGACATGAAATCGTCGGCCGGATCGACAAGCTCGGAAGCAACGTTACGGGCCTTAGCGTCGGGGAACGGGTCGGCATTCCCTGGCTCGGCCATACCTGTGGGCATTGCTATTACTGCACGCATGGGATGGAAAATCTCTGCGACCATCCCCTTTTCACAGGCTTCACCCGCAATGGTGGCTACGCAACCATGACGGTTGCTGATGCAAAATACGCTTTTCCCATGGGTGACAAAGGGGAGGACAAGGACCTCGCCCCCCTGCTTTGCGCAGGCCTGATCGGCTGGCGCTGTCTCAGCAAAGCTGGCGACGGAAAAAAGATCGGCCTGTATGGCTTCGGAGCCGCCGCTCACATCATTATTCAGGTGCTCCGCGGGCAGGGACGCGAGGTTTATGCCTTCACATCCCCTGGAGACACAGAGAAGCAGGCCTTCGCTCGTTCCCTTGGCGCGGTTTGGGCAGGCGGCTCAGACGAACTTCCCCCAGAGCCGCTTGACGCCGTAATCCTGTTTGCGCCTGTCGGTGCACTGGTTCCTGCCGGACTGAAAGCCGTCCGCAAGGGTGGAAAGGTCGTGTGTGGCGGCATACACATGAGCCCGATCCCGTCCTTTTCCTACGATACACTCTGGGAAGAACGCGAAATCGTCTCCGTTGCCAACCTGACCCGGAAGGATGGTCTGGATTTTCTGAAACTGGCACCAGAGATCGGCATCAAGGTGACGAATACGCCTTATGCCCTCAAAGATGCCAATCAGGCTTTGGATGACCTGCGCCACGGTCGTTTTGAGGGAGCCGCTGTTCTCATTCCATAAGCGGACATCACTACTCTGCCCTCGCTCTTAACAGCCCCATCGCCTAAGAAAGACATACTGTGTCACAATAAGGCGACAGGCACTTCATGCGTAAGACAGCTCTTCTCCTGATCGTCTTTCAATTCTGCGGGCATGCTCAAGCTGCACCCTGGCAGAACTGCCTTCAGGGAGCGGTCTCCGTTCCACTAGAGCACTATAATGCGCCACCCTCCATGCTGGGTAGTATAGACGGATTACCTGCCCGCTTTTTCCTTGCCCCGCAGGCAAGTGATACTTTTGTTTTTGCCAATCACAATGTCACGTTTTTGGGCTCAGCTCCTGAAGATGCGACATCAGAGACAGGCGAAGCCACAGTATTTGTAAAGATGCTCTCAACCGTAAATATTGGTGCACTCACACTCAAAAATTATACTGCTTATGTAGCGGATTATTCAGCACCCAATAATATCACTCCAGCACTCCAAGTCGAACTGGGAGACCATTTTCTCTCCCATATTTCCACCTTGATTGACCGCTCTTCTCGCAGCGTCACGTTCTTTCGATACGACGATGAAAAATGTCCATCGCTCGGAGATTTACTCCCCTCGCCGAAAACAAAACTGCACCTCTATCAAGACCATTATCCACTCTCGAACACGGTTCTCGTTGAGCTCAACGGCCACCCAGTTCGGATGAAAATCAACCTAAGCTCCAACCGAACCCTGATCCAGAAAGATACAGCCAGAGCAATAGGCATTGCTTCCGAGCCAGATAAAGATGATCCGGTCCGCATCAATGCGGGCAATACAGTTGGTGGCTATCTTCATACGTTCGATACACTGAAAATCGGTTCGTTTCTGCTGCCCCACCCGAAGATCGTTATCGCTTCTACCATTGCCTATGACGAGTTAGGCACTGATGCTCTAAACCATTTCCATATCCTTCTGGACCCACTTCACGCGACCATCTGGCTCTCTCCCGCGTCAGACCCTTCTCTAACCAAAGAACCGCCATTGCCATGGACGCCACTCCATATCCGCAAGTATCAGGCAGCCGTTCATGACAAGGTCACCGCACCGAAAGATCCCGTTCATTCCGGGAATGATATGTTGAAGACAGCCGGGCCAGATCGATAATACTATTCCGAATTAGAAACATATCATCTGACCATAAAGGCTCGGCCGCCATGAGACGACTGTCCAAAACACTTCGAACCGCCGTGCTCGCATCCACGCTCGGCGCAGCATGCATCCCCAGTCACGGCCAGGCACAAACTCTCCCGCCCCTGCAAAGTGTCTCCGTTTACGGTCAGCAGATCCGTTTCCTGGAAGCTGGTACGGGTCCGGACCTTGTGCTGGTCCATGGCCTCGGAAGCAGCGCCACAATGGACTGGGGCAAAGTCATCCCTGAACTGTCCCGGCATTATCATGTAATCGCCATGGATCAGCTCGGCTTTGGGGCTTCGGAAAAGCCGCTGATCGCCTACGGAATTCAGACATGGGTGGACATGCTGGATGGCTTCCTGAAAACACGCCACATCACGCACTTCACGCTTGCCGGAGAATCCCTTGGCGGCTGGATTGCGGGACTTTACACAATCGAAGCGGCACAGAATTCTTCCATGGCCATGCCCCTACGCCTCATCCTGAGCGATGCCGCTGGCCACAAGTCCCTCGTCGAACATGGTCTTCCCCTGTTCGGACCGGTCTCATTTTCTGGCATTCGCACGGGGCTAAGATGGCTGTTTTACAATAAAGCCCTCATTACAGATGAACTGGTTCAGGCAACATTTCAAACCCGACTGGCCGAAGGTGCGCAATACACGCAGGAGAGCTTCGCCAGAAACGCCAATGCGCCAGACACCTTTCTCGATGACAGCATGAAGGCCATTCATATTCCCACGCTCGTGATCTGGGGACAGAATGACCAGGTCATTCCACTGGCCGACGGCCACGATTTTGCTGCAAAAATTCCCGGAGCGCATCTGACGGTCATTCCGCAATCAGGGCATGCTCCCAGCATTGAGCGACCCAAGGCTTTTCTTAAAGCCGTCGAGCCGTTCCTAGCGGCGAAGTAGCATTCGCCATCAGGCCAGAGGGGCTGGAATCCCGTCCCTCTTGTCCTGCGCCTCAACATACATCCGCAATACAGCGGGGTATCGCGTGCGGGTTGTTTTCTCCAGCATCGAAACCCCTCGCTCCACGTCTCCCGAGGAGATCGCGTCATCCCAGTCCAGAGACAGCAGAACGATAATACTCTCGGGACCTCGGGTCTCCGTCACAACCTCATTGATCCCGATAACGCCAGGCAATTTCCGCGCTTCCGCACGCACAAAAGCATCAATTTCCGGATTGCTCTCCCCCACAAGAAGAGAGCGTGTCTCATTGGTCAGCAATGCGGCCACCACAACCAGCACGACACCAATCAGCAGCGATGCAATTCCATCCAGAACGTGCAGACCTGTCACAACGGAAAGCACTGTAAACACCAGCGCAATCACCAGACTGACCAGCGCAGCCCCATCCTCAAACAGTACGACAAACAGACCGGGATCGGCACTCCGGCGAATCATTCTCCACAATGAAACCCCTTTGCTGCGTGGCACGGATTTCACAGCCGCAATAAAGCCATACCCTTCCATGCTGCCGGAAATCGCGAGAATGGCTACGTTCATCCACCATCCCGGAAAGACATGCCCCAAAAGGTGCACCGGCTGCATTTGCGCCGGATGCATGACCTTCTCCCAGCCTTCATAGAGAGACGCGACGCCACCCCCCACAAACAGTGCGCCAGCTACAACCATCGTCCAGAAATACAGCTCGCGATGGTAGCCCAGCGGATGCTCCTTCGTTGCCGGAGCCGCTGACCGCTTCATGCCCACCAACAACAGGATCTGGTTTCCGCAATCCACAAAGGAATGAACCGTCTCAGCCAACATCGCAGCAGAGCCGGTTAGAAGGGCAGCCATGCCTTTCACGCAGGCGATGCCGAAATTGACACCCAGCGCGATGAAAACGACTTTTGTTGAACCACCAGCAGACATGAAGCCCTCATTTCCGTAAGCAAAGGCCAGATTGGGGACCTCAGATAACCTAAGTCAAACTTCGCGAGCTTTCAGGGGTTCACTAACCCAACATAAAAAAGGCCGCCCACAAGGGACGGCCTTCTTCAAACGACGATGCCTAGCCCGCTTCAGGCAGACAGACGTGCCTTCACAAGTGCACTGGCCTTGGCCGGGTCCAGATCGGCACCAAAACGCTCTTTCAGCGCTGCCATAACCTTGCCCATGTCCTTCATGCTTTCCGCACCTACAGCAGTCGCGGCTTCATCGATGGCAGACTTCAAAGTTGCCTCATCGAGTTCTGGCGGCAGGTAGGCTTTGATCGTCGCGATCTCACCCTCTTCCTTTTCCGCCAGTTCCGGACGGCCACCTTCACGATACATCGTTGCGGATTCAGTACGGGACTTGATCATAGAGCGCAGAGCGGAAATAATCTCTGCTTCCGTCACTTCCCCTGTCTTGGCGCGAGCAGCAACTTCAAGATCCTTCAGCTTCGCCGTGATGCCACGGATCTGCGCCACCTTCTCAGACTGACCAGCCTTCATTGCTGTTTTGAGGTCATCCATGATCTGCGTGCGAAGCGACATGCGTCTTCTCCTGTTTGCGCGGGGCCTGAAAAGCCCCTGTTCAGCCAATGGCGGCAAAATCGCATAAAAGCCTCCCCCCAACAATGGAAAGCACAGCTCTTTCCAGCATCGTCACAAGGTGTAGGGAAGTTTTTTCCCATACCGCCCCACAGACACAAAAACTCATTGGGAAAAAACTTCCCATTCCCGGTTCGATCGCTTATCAGACGGGAAAGTGAACGCGGAGCCAGGAACGGGCGACCATGGACATCGACAGAATCATTGAAAAAGCTGGCGGCGCGGAAGAAATCGCCGCGCTGGCTGGTGTCGGCCTTGAAGCCGTACGAAAGTGGCGTCAATCGCGAACCGTGCCGACCAAGCACTGGCCCGCCCTACTGCGCGTTCCCGGAATCGAACTCCAGGACCTAACTTCCGCTGAAACCCCGCAAGAAAGAGAGACGGACGTGTCCAATTCCTGCCCTGCCGGCGCCAATGCCGCCCTTGTCCTTGCAGATGGCACGGTCCTGTGGGGCCGAGGCTTCGGTGCCCATACCGATGGTGCCGTCGGTGAACTCTGCTTCTCCACCGGCATGACCGGCTATCAGGAAACCCTGACAGACCCGTCTTTCGCTGGGCAGATCGTCACCTTCACCTTCCCGCATATTGGCAATGTCGGCACGAACACGGACGACAATGAAGCGCCGAAAATGGCTGCTCTTGGCGCCGTCGTGAAGGAAGACATCACCGCTCCGGCAAGCTGGCGCTCCACAGAATCCCTCGACGGATGGCTGAAGCAGCACGGCCGCGCGGGTATTAGCGGCGTCGACACCCGTGCAGTTACCCGCTCCCTGCGCGACAATGGCCCACAGACCGCCATCCTTGCCTTCCCGGCGAATGGTCGGATCGACACGGACAGCCTCCTGAACCGCGCCCGTCAATGGCCCGGCCTCGAAGGGATGGATCTTGCCAAAGAGGTCACGCAGTCAAAGCGCGTCTGGACGGAAGGCGTGTGGGAAAGCACCCGCCCCGCTCGGACCGAGAACCGCCGCCGCGTGGTCGCCATGGACTACGGCGCCAAGGACAACATCCTGCGCTGCCTCGTGACTGCTGGGTGTGACGTCACGGTTCTGCCCGCGACAGCAACGGCCGAGGAAATCTTGGAACTGAAGCCCGAAGGCGTGTTCCTGTCCAATGGTCCGGGCGACCCGGCAGCGACCGGCACCTATGCCGTACCGGCCATCAAAAGCGTTCTGGATGCCAACGTTCCAGTCTTTGGCATCTGCCTTGGCCACCAGCTTCTCGCACAGGCCCTCGGCGGCAAGACCTACAAGCTGGATCGTGGCCATCGCGGCGCCAACCAGCCGGTCAAGGACATTGAGAGTGGCCGGGTGGAAATCACCAGCCAGAACCATGGCTTTGCCGTGGACGAGAAGTCCCTGCCTGCTGACGTGAAGGTGACGCATGTGAGCCTGTTCGATGGCTCCAACGAAGGCATCGCCTCCACCACGAAGGACGCCTTCTCCGTTCAGTACCATCCAGAGGCCAGCCCTGGCCCATCTGACAGTTTCTATCTTTTCGAGCGTTTCGTCGCGGTCATGGACCGTCGCGCTAAAGCAGGAGCCTGAGCCATGCCAAAACGGACAGACATCAAGTCCATCCTGATCATCGGCGCAGGCCCGATCGTTATCGGACAGGCCTGCGAGTTTGATTACTCCGGCGCACAGGCCTGTAAGGCCCTGCGTGAGGAAGGCTATCGCGTCATCCTCATCAACTCCAACCCAGCCACGATCATGACTGATCCAGGCCTGGCGGACGCGACCTATATCGAGCCGATTACGCCGGAATTCGTCGAGCGCATCATCCTCAAGGAAAAGCCCGACGCCGTTCTGCCGACCATGGGTGGCCAGACAGCCCTGAACGCCGCCATGGCGCTCGACAAGTCCGGCTTCCTCAAGACGCACAATGTGGAACTGATCGGCGCAGACGCAGAGGTCATTGACCGCGCGGAAGATCGCCAGAAGTTCCGCGAAGCCATGGACGAGATCGGGATCGAAAGCCCGCGCAGCACCATCGCCCATACGCTGGAAGAAGCCCGTGCAGCTCTGGGTGACGTCGGCCTCCCCGCCATCATTCGCCCGTCCTTCACCATGGGCGGCGCGGGTGGCGGCATCGCGTATAATCGCGAAGAGTTCGACCAGATCGTCACCGGCGGCCTTGATGCCTCTCCCACAACGGAAGTGCTCATCGAAGAGTCCGTCCTCGGCTGGAAAGAATACGAGATGGAAGTCGTCCGTGACACCGCGGATAACTGCATCATTATCTGCTCCATTGAAAATATCGACCCGATGGGCGTGCACACCGGTGACTCCATCACCGTCGCCCCGGCCCTGACGCTGACCGATAAAGAATATCAGCGCATGCGGGACGCCTCGATCGCGTGCCTGCGCAAGATCGGCGTCGAGACCGGCGGGTCCAACGTACAGTTCGGCGTCAATCCGAAGGACGGCCGTCTGGTCGTCATCGAGATGAACCCGCGCGTCTCACGCTCCTCCGCACTGGCCTCCAAGGCCACCGGCTTCCCGATCGCCAAGATCGCTGCCAAACTGGCCGTTGGCTACACGCTGGACGAACTCAAGAACGACATCACCAAGACGACCCCGGCTTCCTTCGAGCCAACGATCGACTACGTTGTCGCCAAGATCCCCCGCTTCACGTTCGAGAAGTTCCCGGGCTCCCCGGCCCTGCTGTCCACGTCCATGAAGTCGGTCGGCGAGGCCATGTCCGTGGGCCGCTCCTTTGCCGAGGCGATCCAGAAGGGCTTCCGCTCCATGGAGACGGGCCTGATGGGTCTGGATCCGGTTGAAGCACCCGGCGATGGTTCGAAAGACGCCTATCTGGCTGCTCTCGCAGAACCACGCCCGGAACGCATCCTGATGGCCACGCAGGCCTTGCGCGCGGGCCTGACGGTCGAAGAGATCCAGCAGGCCTGCAAGTTCGAGCCCTGGTTCCTGCGCCAACTTGAAGACATCGTGTCTTCTGAGCGGGACGTGGAAAAGAACGGCCTGCCAAAAGACGCCTACGGCATGCGCCGCCTGAAAGCCCAGGGCTTCTCTGACGCCCAGCTTGCACGCTTGTCAGGCCAGAGCATTCCGGACGTCGCAGCACAGCGCGAAGCTCTTGAAGTCGTGCCCGTCTATCGCCGCATCGATACCTGTGCCGCAGAGTTCGCTTCTGACACTCCGTATCTCTATTCCACCTATGAAGGCGGATATGGCACGCCGGAATGCGAAAGCCGCCCGACCGACCGCGACAAGATCATCATTCTGGGCGGTGGCCCGAACCGGATTGGTCAGGGCATCGAGTTTGATTACTGCTGCGTTCATGCCGCTTACGCCCTGCGTGAAGCTGGCTTCGAAACGGTTATGGTCAACTGCAACCCGGAAACCGTTTCCACCGATTACGACACGTCCGACCGTCTGTACTTCGAACCTCTGACTGCGGAAGACGTCATTGCTCTGATCCGCACAGAAGCGAAGGGTGGCAAGGTTCTGGGCTGCATCGTTCAGTACGGTGGCCAGACCCCTCTCAAGCTGTCCCGTGCGCTTGAAGAGGCAGGCATTCCGCTCCTCGGCACTCCGGCTGACGCTATTGATCGCGCGGAAGACCGTGAACGCTTCCAGACCATGCTGCGCAAGCTGGGTCTTCGCCAGCCACGTAACGGCATTGCCCGCAATCCGGCAGAAGCCGAGAAAGTGGCCGAAGAGGTCGGATACCCGGTCGTTGCCCGTCCGTCCTACGTTCTGGGCGGCCGTGCCATGGAAATCGTCTATGATAACGCAGGCCTGAAGCACTACCTGAATACGGTTCTGCGCGCTGCTGGCCCCGAAGTTTCCACCGGGCCGGTCCTGCTCGATCATTACCTGAACGATGCCATCGAAGCCGATGTGGACTGCATTTCGGACGGCGAAAACGTCTATGTCGCCGGCGTCATGGAACACATTGAGGAAGCTGGTATCCATTCCGGTGACTCTGCCTGCTCCCTACCACCCTACACGCTGTCTCCGGCACTGGTGACGGAACTCCGCTCCCAGACGGAAGCCATGGCTCGTGAGCTTGGCATCCGCGGCCTGATGAATGTGCAGTACGCCATCAAGGACCAGGAAGTCTTCGTCCTTGAAGTGAACCCGCGCGCGTCTCGCACGGTGCCGTTTGTTGCCAAAGCGACAGGCGTTCCGGTTGCCAAAATCGGCGCTCGCGTTATGGCTGGCGCGCGTCTGTCCGAGTTCCGTCTGGATGGCGGGGCGGTCTCCCCGCACGTTGCGGTCAAGGAAGCCGTCTTCCCGTTCCATCGCTTTGCAAACGCAGACACGATCCTCGGTCCGGAAATGCGCTCCACGGGTGAAGTCATGGGGCTGGATTCCAGCTTCGAACGTGCTTTTGCGAAGTCTCAGCTTGCTGCTGGCGTAAAACTGCCACTGGCTGGAACGGTCTTCCTGTCCGTCCGTGACAGCGACAAGGGACACGTGCAGCCGCTAGCCCGCAAACTGGTTGAAATGGGGTTCACCGTTCTCGCAACCAGCGGAACAGCTTCACGCCTCGAAGCGGCTAACATTCCGGTAAAGCGCGTAAACAAGGTCATGCAGGGCCGTCCGAACTGCGTAGATGCCATCCGCTCGGGTGACGTTCAAATGGTCATCAACACATCGCAGGGTGGCCAGGCCGCACGTGACAGCTACGATATCCGTCGCGGCGCTCTGACCATGGGCATCCCGCACTACACCACGATTGCCGGAGCCCGCGCGGCAACCTACGCCATCGCGGTTCTCAAGGAAGGCGACCTCGGCGTCGCTCCGCTTCAGTCCTACTTCAAGGGCGAGTTCTAAGCCCTACCAGCAGAAAGGCCCGCCAGAGCAATCTGGCGGGCCTTTTTTGTATTCAATCGCCGGAATAGCGCAGAAGATCTCCCGGCTGACACTCCAGCACATGGCAGAGCGCCTCAAGCGTGGAAAACCGGATTGCCTTTGCCTTACCAGTCTTGAGAATTGAAAGATTGGCGAGAGTCAGGCCAACCTTCTCTGACAGCTCCGTAAGAGACATACCGCGCTCTTTCAGCAGTGCATCCAGACTGACCTGAACCGGCATTAAATGACCTCATCCATTTCGGACTGAAGCTGGGTTCCTAAATCGAAAAGCCACACAACAGCAAACAGGATGATCGCTTCAGGCACGTCTGACAGGAACTCAAAAAAGTATCCAAACCAATTCGCAAAATTCAACCCTGGCAAATTCCAAACATCATGGATGTAATTCGTTAAAGGAATAAGAAAATCATAAACAAATCCGAGAAATAAAATTTTATATGCTCTTTTCACATTCTCTTTTGTAAAAATTTTTCCCTGCATCAAACCCACTAAAATTTCGGACAAAATTCTGAATATTACTTCCAAACAGGAGTAAACTATTACCACTTCGGCAATAAGTATAAAACTCCAGCATATATCTTCTTTCGTATACCCAAGAGAGTTTTCCAAAGGAAAATGGTCAAAAACTACAATAAAAATGATACCGAACGTAATCAGCCCGAAAAAGCCAATGGGAAGCCACAGGAGAAGACGGAACAGCTTGAGCAGGGTCAGCGCATATTCGATTTTTGTCTCTGTCCCGCCCTTACGCGTACCTGCAATCATACCTACCCCCCCTACAATGAATTTATCGTTTTTCAATAATATGTTTCATTTCGTTTCGCTAGAGAATTTATCGCTTTTCGATAAACAAAAACGCGCCACCTTGCATAAACCCCCCTAAAATCCTATGTTGTCAGGCTGTTCATTCAATTTCAGTCACGCTTTTTCGAGGATTTCAGAGTGCAGAAGATCCCCATGACCGCAAAGGGACTGCAGCGTCTTGAAGACGAACTGCGTACCCTCAAGAGCGTTGACCGCCCTGCAGTCATTCGTGCCATCGCAGAAGCCCGCGAACATGGCGACCTATCCGAAAACGCCGAATATCATGCCGCCCGAGATCGTCAGTCTTTCATCGAAGGTCGCGTACTTGAGCTGGAAGGCATCGTCTCCTCGGCAGAAGTTATTGATCCTTCGACCCTGACCGGCACGAAAGTACGTTTCGGCGCGCATATCGAAGTCGTGGATGAAGAGACGGACAAGGAAAACGCCTATCAGATCGTTGGCGTTCATGAAGCGGACATCAAGCAGGGCCTGATTTCAATCTCGTCTCCTCTGGCGAAGGCGCTGATTGGCAAAGATGTGGGCGACACCATCTCCGTTCCCGCTCCCGGCGGTGACCGCAGCTACGAGATCCTGAAAGTCACATACCGCTAATGTCTGACGTCCTGACGTCCGTCGCCCCTGTTGTGACTCTCTTGGACATTGAAAACGCTCAGAAGCGTATTGCGTCCACAGTAGTTCGCACGCCGACGATTGCCTGCCCGGCCCTTTCCCGCCTGACAGGCGCCGAAATTACGCTCAAGCTTGAAAATCTTCAGGCTATTGGCTCGTTCAAGGAACGGGGAGCAGCCAACAAAATGGCGCTCCTGACGCCCGAGGAACGCGCCCGCGGCGTTATTACAGTCTCGGCAGGCAATCACGCACAGGGTGTGGCGCGTCAGGCCAGCCTCCTTGGCATTGATGCCACGATCGTCATGCCCCGCTTTACGCCAGCAACCAAAGTTGCAGCGACCCAGGCATGGGGAGCAAACGTTGTCCTCGCAGGCGACGATTTTGCTTCTGCATGCGTAACGGCGGAAGAAATTCAGAATAAAGAAGGCCGGGTCCTCGTCCATCCGTTCAATGACCCTGCCGTCATTGCGGGTCAGGGGACTGCTGCACTCGAACTTCTCGAAGATGCACCTGACATTGATACGGTTGTCGTCCCTGTGGGCGGTGGCGGCCTGATCGGTGGTTTTGCAACCGTCATGGCTGCACTTCGCCCAGATGTGGAAATCATTGGCGTTCAGGTCGAGGCGTATGCCTCTCTAGCCGCATTTCCGACAGAAGGTGGCGCCACCCTCGGTGGCTCGACAATTGCTGAAGGCATTGCCGTAACGCAGTTGGGCGATCATTGCCTCAGAGCATTTCGTCACCGGATTTCCAAAATTCTCGTAGTTAACGAGCTTCAGGTCGAAAGCGCCATCACGACGCTGGCGGAAAAAGCCAAGCAGGTCTGCGAAGGCGCCGGTGCGACGGGTCTGGCTGCTGTTCTGGCCAACCCTGAGATGTTCAAAGGCCGCAAGGTTGCCCTTCCCTTGTCGGGTGGCAACATCAATGCCCGTATTCTGGCCAATACGATCCTTCGCTCCCTCCTCCGGGACGGAAGAATTCTTCGCCTGATCTTCCAGATTCCCGACCGCCCCGGAATGCTGGCTGACATTTCTGCGCGCATTGGCAACTACGGCGGAAACATCATTGAGGTGTCCCATCATCGCCTTTTTGCCTCGCCGTCAGTTCAGACAGCCGAGCTGGTTGTGATGATCGAAGCCCGTGACACTCAGCACGCCACGCAGATCGAAACCGATCTTGCCCGTCATTACATCGTTCGACGGGACTGAAACTGCACGCATTGTGTTCGAACTGGTCTCCCAGCCTCGAACACAATGCAACTGCAACCTAATTTCCGAAGCTCAGACGCCTTCTACAATCACCACGTTGTAAGAAGCGGCCTTCCAGCGATGCTTCGCGACCGTTTGATAGGCTGGGCTGTCATACCAGGCCCGAGCAGCAGCAATATCCGGAAATTCGACAATAACGACACCATCCGGCTCGATACCTTCAAGCTTTTCCTGCTTTCCGTAGGCAGCAAGAATTTTAGCCGGATGCCCCTTAAAGGTCTCGCCAACACCATTTGAATAGGCTTCAAACTCGGCCGGGTCGGTCAATTTGTCACGAATGAAAATAGCGTAAGCGGTCATGGTACTTCATCTCCTGAACGGGGGTGATGCATAACCGGCCACAAAACGGCGCGATGTTCAGCACACAAGCGCGTGTGCTGAACATTTGAACCCTTTTTTAGCGCGTCCCGAAAAGACGATCGCCAGCATCGCCCAGACCGGGGACGATGTATCCGTGTTCATCAAGCTTCTGATCAACACAACACGTTACGATCTGCACATCGGGATGCAGCTTCGTCATGTAATCAATGCCTTCCGGTGCCGCGAGCAGGCAGGCGAAAACAGGTGAAATCGCACCCGCTTCCTTGACGCGCGCAACAGCCGCCACAGCGGAATGTCCCGTGGCGAGCATCGGGTCCAGAACAATACATGTCCGCCCCGGAACGTCGCTTGGCATATTGAAATAATATTCGCTGACTTCCAGCGTTTCATGGTCGCGGCGCAGACCAATATGTCCCACGCGCGCAGACGGAACCAGATCCAGCATTCCGTCCAGAAGGCCGTTTCCTGCGCGCAGAATGGAGACGAAGCAGAGCTTCTTGCCGTCCAGTTCCTCACCTTCCATTGGCCCGCTCGGGGCTTCGATATGGCGAGACGCCAGAGAAAGCCCGCGCGTCGCTTCGTAGGCCAGAAGCAGACTGAGCTCACGGGTCAGCCGACGAAAGCCTGCTGTAGACGTATTCTTATCACGCAGACGGGTCAGCTTGTGGCGCACCAGCGGGTGGTCGAGAACGATAGGCGGCAGCGCCTGACTCATGCTTTTTCTCCTTCGGCCGGGCGAAAATCGAGTGCCAGACCGTTCATGCAATACCGTAACCCTGTGGGCGGAGGCCCATCAGGAAAAACATGCCCCAGATGCCCATGACAACCCGCACAGTGCACTTCCGTCCGAACCATTCCGTGGCTGGCGTCCTGCGTCGTCCCGACACCGTTTTCCAAAGGCGCGAAAAAAGACGGCCAGCCACTTCCGCTCTCGTATTTCGTGGCGGATGAAAAAAGTTCACGCCCGCATCCTGCGCAGGCATAAATTCCAGCCCGCTTTTCATCATTCAGCGGGCTGGAACCGGGATATTCGGTGCCATGCTCGAGCAGGATACGGCGCTGTTCCGGCGTAAGGCCGACGCCACACCCCCCGCCATTGGTTCCCGAAACGGGACCGCAGCTTTGGGTCATGGTCAATCTCCAGAAAATCTGAGGTTTTCAGTCTTGGATATATGGAAGCCGCACGCCGCTTTGTCACGCATATCTGAGTGCAAGACATGAAACTTCCTGCCTCACCAGCCGTTTAAGTTCGGCAACCCTGTTTCAGGAGGTAATGTCATGAGCTCCATTGAAGACAAGATCAAAGGCGCCACCAACAAGGTCGTCGGCAAGATCAAGGAAGAAGTTGGTCGCGTCACCGACGATGAAAAGCTTGAAGGTGAAGGCGTTGTCCAAAATCTAAAGGGACAGGCCCAGACCGCCAAGGGTGACGTCAAGGACGCCGTCAAAGGCGGCATCGACAAGATCTGACGCTCACGCGACTGTCATGTCACCTGCAACGCCCGCCATCTGGCGGGCGTTCGCATTTTGGAGGAGAGGTGGCATAATGCCCAACAGTCTTTTCCTCATTAATGCGAGACAGGAAGTCCAATCATGTCCCATACCGCTTCTTCTCCACGCCGCCCCGTCATGCTTGTCATTCTGGACGGGTTCGGCTGGCGTGAAGAAAACTCTGATAACGCGGTAAGACTGGCAAACACGCCAACGTTTGACGGACTTTGGGCGAATAACCCGCATGCTTTTCTTAAAACATGCGGAGAAGATGTCGGGCTTCCTGAAGGCCAGATGGGAAACTCCGAAGTCGGCCATCTGAATATTGGTGCAGGCCGGGTCGTGATGCAGGAACTGCCTCGCATCTCCCGCAGTGCCCGTGATGGCTCACTCGCCGAAAATACAGCCCTCAAAGAATATATTCATGCGCTGAAGGTTTCAGGCGGAACCTGCCATCTGATGGGTCTCGTCTCTCCCGGCGGCGTACATGCACACCAGGACCATATTCTGGCTCTCGCAAAAATCGTCAGCGCAGCAGGAGTGCCTGTCGCTCTACATATCTTCAGTGACGGCCGTGATACTCCCCCGCGCTCCGGCGAGGAATTCATTTCAGCCCTCCTTCGAGATCTGCCACAGACCGTACAGATTGCCACAATCAGTGGCCGCTACTACGCCATGGACCGCGATCGTCGTTGGGAGCGCGTCAAGCTGGCCGTGGATGCGATCCGTGATGGCCAAGGCCCTCATGCAGATAACGCCCTCTCTGTACTCAAAGCTAGCTACGCGGAAGACAAGGGAGACGAATTCGTTCTGCCAACTGTCCTTGGACAGTATGGAGGCATGAAGGACGGTGACGGCATTCTCTCCTGTAATTTCCGTGCCGATCGTATCCGTCAGTTGCTGGACGTTCTCGTGGCTCCGGACTTTGATGGATACGACAGCGGTCGCCGCATCAAATTTGCCGCCATTACCGGCATGACGCGCTACTCGGATCATCTGTCGCCCTACATGACAGTCCTGTTCCCCAAAGTCTCTCTGGAAGATCTTCTGGGTGAGGTCGTGGCCAAGGCTGGCAAGACTCAGCTTCGTATGGCCGAAACTGAGAAATTCCCTCACGTCACATACTTCCTGAACGGTGGTCGCGAAGTTCAGCTTCCGGGCGAAGAGCGCATTCTCGTGCCGTCTCCTAAGGTCGCCACCTACGACCTACAGCCGGAAATGTCCGCTCCTGAGCTGACAGACCGTGCCGTCGAAGCCATTGATTCCGGCCGCTTTGACATGATCATTCTGAATTTCGCAAATCCGGATATGGTCGGCCACACGGGCTCCCTGCCCGCTGCCATCAAGGCCTGCGAAACCGTGGATCAAGGGCTGGGCCGCATCAATGACGCACTTGTCCGCGCAGGTGGCACACTGATCGTCACCGCCGATCACGGAAACTGCGAAACCATGCGGGACCCTGAGACGGGCGGCGTTCATACGGCCCACACCCTCAACGTCGTTCCGGTCATTCTGGCCCATGCTGACGGCAAAACGCTTCACGACGGACGTCTGGCAGACCTGGCCCCGACGCTTCTGGCACTTCTGGGTCTTGCTCAGCCCCCAGCGATGACAGGCGTCTCCCTGCTTGAAAACGCCTGACCCAGCCGTCGTTCTGCCACTGGTTTTGGCGTTCTCGCCATTGCTGGTGGCCGCGACTGCGTCCACGCCTCATGGGCATCATACCACTGCCCACACCCACCCGGCGCATGCCCTGAGCGCGGGACAACAAGCACTCGCCCGTGCCCAGGCTGCCCGGAAAGCGCTTGAGACACAGCAGGCTCAGGAAGCCGCCACACTCCGTGCCAGACAGGCTGCTGCCGTTGCCGCACAGCAAAAGGCCCTGCAGGACAGCGCGCGAAAAGATGCACTGGCCGCTCAGACCCACACGGCCCAGACCGTGGTACAGACCACACGTTCCCGTATCGCGGCTTTGAATGTCGAAATCGCAGATCTCACAAGTCGGCAAGCAAACGTGCGGCAGGATATCGCCCACGAAAACCAAGCGCTCCAACCGCTCCTGCCCGTTGCAGCGAGACTCTCGATAGCGCCTGATGCTGCTCTGCTGGCCTCCCCGACGACTGCGACGGAGAGCATTACCGCACTTTCCATTTTAGGAGGTTTCTCCCGCCTGACCCAGCAGCGGGCTGCAAACCTGCAAACGAAGGAAGATGAGCTTCAGGAAATCGGGGCCACTCTGGAAGCCCGCCAGCAAGAGCTCGATAGCCTCCTTCAGTCACAGACTCATCAACGTGATATCGCGGCCGCCAGAACCCGGATTGCAGCCAAGCAGGAAAACGTCTCGGACCAGGCCGCACGCCGTGCGAAATCCGCAGTTGCCGAAGCGATGAAAGCGTCTGCGGACCTTTCCGCGGAAATCGACGCAATCGCCCGACAGGAAGCTCAGGCCAAAGCAACACTGGAAGCCGAAGCCCGTGCGCTCGCAAAGAGCCATCAGATGGAACAGGCGCGCAAAGCCCGTGCTCAGGTCAAAGCTCTTTCCGCCGGAAACGGTGTTTCTTCCGGGAGCGGCCACGCACCTGTCACAGGGCGTATTGCGGTCCGGTGGGGACAAGATACGGAAGCAGGTCCGTCAACAGGCATCACCTATGCCGCTGTGCCTTCTGCATCCGTTCAAGCTCCGTGCAGTGGCCGAATCGTCTTTTCTGGTCCGTTCCGCTCTTTTGGACAGATGTTGATTCTGGATTGCGGACAGAATTACCGCTTTGTTCTCTCTGGTCTGGGTTCACTGGGTGTTTCCAGCGGGCAAAGTGTCAGGAAAGCTGCCGCACTCGGACAAATGCCGTCTGCTGAGGGGCTGCTCTTTATCCAGTTGCGCCACGGCGCCCAGATCGTCAGCCCTGCTCCGTTTCTGTGACCCTGTTTTCTGACAGGGCAGGACACTGTAAGATCACGTCTTAACATTTCGGCAACCCGTTTCGCGCTAGTTCACACACTGCAAGAGACGCCGGAAGCACGCCCGTTCCCGAGGATGGAGATCACATGAAGTTCCGTACTGGCCTGTTGCTGGGCACCGCCTTTCTGGCCGGACTGGCTGTCGGACCGGGCGCACTGCGTCTCGTCGGGTCCGCTGGCAGTTTCCCCACCGCCGCCATCGCGCGCGACGTCTCTCACGACAACAGCGCTGAAACTGTTCGCCTCCTGACCCTGCTCGGCACGGTCATGGATGTCGTGAAAGCCGAATACGTCCATCCCGTGACGGACAAAGATCTCATCAACAATGCCCTGGACGGCATGGTTGGCGAACTCGATCCCCACTCGTCTTACATGACCGCCGCCCAGTTCAAGGACATGCAAACCGAGATTTCCGGCAAGTTCGGCGGTCTGGGCCTTCAGGTTCAGGCTGAGTCTGGTCATGTTCGCGTGGTGTCGCCGATTGATGGCACACCTGCTTCGCGCGCTGGTATCCAGACTGGTGATTTCATCACGATGGTGGATCACAAAAGCATTGATGGCCTGACGCTCGATCAAGCTGTTCGCAAGATGCGCGGCGATCCGGGAACATCCATCAGCCTGACCGTGGTTCGTCCGAAAACGGGCAAGACACTCACGTTCGACATGAAGCGCGAAATCGTTCACGTCCAGATCGTAAGGTCCGCTCTGTACGGCAGCACTGCGTATATTCGCCTGACAGAGTTCGACGATGATCTCGAAGGCGCAATGCATGCCGCCTTTGACAAACTGAAGGCTGAAGCTGCCAAGAGTTCAGCCCACAAGCTGACAGGTATCATCCTTGATCTGCGGTCCAATCCGGGGGGCAAGCTCGATCAGGCTATTGCCGTCTCTGATGACTTCATCAAAGAAGGAGAAATCGTCTCCATCCGCGGGCGGCATGCTGAAAATAACCAGCGCTGGGATGCGCGCGGCACGGACATCACAAATGGCCTCCCGATTGTGGTTCTGACCAATGGCGGCTCTGCGTCTGCCAGTGAAATCGTGGCCGGAGCACTGAAAGACCATCGTCGAGCTGTCATTCTGGGTGAAAAGACGTTCGGCAAAGGGTCTGTCCAAACGCTGATCCCTATTGGAGATCAGGGTGCCGTTCGCCTGACAACAGCGCGTTATTACACGCCATCTGGCCGTTCCATTCAGGGACTGGGCATCACGCCTGACATCCCCGTTGCGGAAACCAAGGACGATGACGCCTATGGTTATCGGGAAGCAGACCTGTCCCACATTCTGACCAATGTCGGTGGAAACCGGACAGCAGAAACGCCTCGGACCGATCTGCCCCCGATCTCAAAGTCTATTCCGAAAGCTCCGCCGGCAGACTGGCCAAAATTTGATCTGACTAAACCGGCAACGGACTTCCAGCTGCAGCAGGCCATCAAGGTCGTCAACGCCATGGCTGGGATCTCCAATCCTGCACCCGCAGTGGAGCAGGCTACGGAAGTCAAAGCGCCTCCAGCAGACAAAAAGGCCGCCCCTGCACCGGCGCCGACGCACTAACCCGTAGAACGACACAGGACAGCCCAGACCGTGCAGAACCGTCCCGCTTCATCCCACTCTGGGCTCTGGAGCCGCCTTCCCGTTATCGGGCGTCTTCTGATCGTGTTCTGGGGTGTCGTCTTGGTTGGTGGCACGTCAGCAACCCTGATGCTTCGGCATCAGACACCTGCTGACGTGCCACCACAAAAAACCGAAACTACTCTGGCGATACCGTCACACCCGCCAGAAAATACTTCTCCCAGTGAAAAGACATCCCCCCCGGCTACGCCGGTAAATCAGAATTCCAAAGCCGCTCTCAACACAAATTCATCGGTCTCACCAGTGCAACCTGCGTCACCTATAAAAACGCCGGAAATGCCGCCCCCGATTGCGCAGACAACCCATACTGATCTGGCGACGATTACAGCTTCAGGCAAAAGTGTTGTGGCCATCGTGCTCGAAGGTTTCGGGTATTCAGACGCCATGACATATGACGTCCTTTCCCGTATCCCTGAGCCGGTTGCTGTCGGTGTGTCACCCTATCTTGGCAACCTGACGGACGTCCTGTCCCGAGCACATGCTGCCCATCGCGAAACTTACGTCACACTTCCCATGCAAAGCGCTCATCCGGAGCAGGTTGACGAAGGCCCTCATGCGTTAGGCTATGGCAATTCGGAAGCGGAAGACCGACAGGAACTGGACTGGTGCTTCTCGCAGGCCAAAGGAGCCACAGGTCTAACCGATGCCTCCGAAGCCGGAGACAGTCAACCGGTGGGCGGCTACGCAACTACCCCTGCATTTCAATCGCTGGCAGATGTGATTTCCAGCCGCGGCTTTCTATACATCAGCAGATCTTCGCAGGAAGACCGTCATATCCGGGGGATGACAGCATCCACGTGGATCAATGGTGACACAGATGGCAAAACGCTTGAGGCAAAATTTGCAGCCCTAGTCCCAGACGGGGCCAAGCCCACCCATGTTCTGTTGATGATGGGGCCGCTGACACCCGTCGCAATCGACCGCCTCGAAGCATGGTTGAAAAGCCCGGCGGCAGAGCGTTTCATTCTGGTCCCGCCCTCCGCACTTGCCGACAACGGCACGACGGACCATCAGGCATCCATCCAATCAACAAACATCCAGACGGCACCCCTATGACCGATTTTTCAGACCTGCCCTACCGCCCCAATGTTGGCGTGGCGTTGTTCAATCGTCATGGAGAGCTCTTCGTCGCCCGTCGCGCCGATCTGCCTGGGGATATCTGGCAATGTCCCCAGGGCGGTATTGATGACGGAGAAGACCCGCGAACTGCGGCCTTCCGTGAACTTGAAGAAGAAACTGGCTGTACGAAGGCGACACTGCTCGCAGAACGGCCGGACTGGCTGTCCTACGATCTTCCTGTCCCTCTGATTGGCCGTGCGCTAGGCGGAAAATTCAGAGGCCAGACACAGAAATGGTTTGTTCTCGGATTTGATGGAGAGGACGGGGATATCCGTCTGGATCTTCATCTCCCGCCCGAGTTCGATACATGGGAATGGATTGCCCCTGAGAATCTTCTTCAGCGCAATCTGGGGTTCAAGCGAGAGCTTTATGAAAAGCTCCTGCCTGAACTCAAAAACCTCTATCAGGCCGCTTCAAGAGACTGGCTTCGGACCAATCGGGCGTAGAGGCCGTTCTTCTTGAGCAGTTCAGCATGAGACCCAGATTCAACCGCTTTGCCTCCATCCATCACAACGATAACGTCGGCAGCCTGCACGGTTGAAAGTCGGTGCGCCACAATAACAGTGGTGCGCCCTGTGCGAAGCGTACCGAGAGCTTCCTGAACGCGAGATTCACTCTCGGAATCCAGCGCACTAGTTGCTTCGTCCAGCAACAATACGCGCGGGTTACGCAGAAGAGCTCGCGCGAGAGCAACACGCTGTCGCTGTCCCCCTGAAAGGCGCCGTCCCCCCGGCCCAACACGCGTTTCCAATCCATGTGGAAGATTACCGAGAAAATCAACGGCTGCCATCCGACAGGCGTTTTCGACCTCTTCCCTGCTCGCATCCGGGCGGCCAATCCAGATATTTTCCATGAGAGACATATCGAAAAGTGTCGTGTCCTGACTAACATACGCGATCGCATCACGCAGGGACGATACGCGCACATCCCGAATATCTACACCCTCCAACAGAATACGTCCTGCCGTCACGTCATGCAGACGAGGAATGAGGGAAAGTGCAGTTGATTTTCCCGCACCACTAGGGCCCACCAGCGCCACTGTCTGCCCCGGTTGAACATCTAAGGTCAGACCGGCCAGTCCGACACGCCCATCCTCGTATTCGTAGGATGCCTGCTCAAAAACCAGATGCCCGGTTCCAGACGGGACCGCCTGAGCGTCCATACGCTCGACGACCGCTGGCGGCTCATCAATGACAGCAAAGACACGAGACAGCCCGGCCAATCCTTCCTGCATCGCCGTATTGAGAGAGCCCAGAGCCCGAATTGGGCGCGCCGCCGTCAACAGAGCCGTAATGAAAGCCGTGAAATCGCCAAGGGTGGCTCCCCCCATTGCAGCACGCCATCCAGCGAAGCCAAGTACGACAGCGACAGCAGTTCCGCCGAGAACTTCCAACACGGGATCAACACGCGCACGCCCCTTCGCAATCCGCAGAAACGCTATGTGCAACAGATCTAGGGAATGATCGACGCGCTTACTCTCCCGGCTTTCCATCCGGTAGATGCGCACCTGACGTGCCAAGGCGAAGCTTTCGTTGAGAAGCGCAGAAGTCTCGCCAATCTGCTCCTGCATCCCCCCCGACGCCCGACGAACCTTTTTACCAAGCTTCTGGATCGGCACAGCAGCAACCGGATAAAGCACTAGAGCAATCAGGCTAAGTTCCCAGTCAGCCCAGATCATGGCTGCTACAAGCCCGACCACAGTAACAGCGTCGCCCAGCGCATTCACGACCCGGACCATGGCTTCACGGATCGAAACAGCGTCTGTCGTGAAACGCGCGGCCCACTGAGCAGGCGCTTCGCGCTCAATGCGCGAAATGTCTGTTTGCAGGGCATGTGCAAACATCCGCGACTGAAGCCCGCGGATAACAGTCAGTACCAGCCCTTGAACGGCAATTGTCTGCCCATACTGCGAGGCAGCTTTGAGGGTCGTTACAATCACAACGAGTGCCGGCACCTGGTAAAGAATGCGCGGGTCCTGAGCCGCAAACATGTCTACAGCGCGTTTGATCACCACTGGATAGAGCGCTGTCAGTCCTGCCATCAGAACCGTCAGCACAACCACGCTCACAATCTGGCGCACGTGATGACGCATTTCATCACGCCAGATCCGTCGAATCAGAATCTGGCTGTCTGTATCAAGGGCTGTCTTTCTGCTCATTCGAGGGGGTTTAGCAGGCCTCTGCAAAAGCACGAAACCGCGACGACGCCATGAGCCTACTCTGACGCGTCGCCCATCTTATCCAGAAGATACGCCATGCATGCGTCTCGGCCCGGAAGGCACCCGTGGTTCATCCACCACAAACGCCCCTTAGCCAACCACTGCCCCATGCCTGGGCCTGGCATAATCCCGGCGTCTCTGGCCTCTTTGCCTCCAAGCGGGAACACAGGTTGCGGTTCCTGCTCTAGACGATCTCGCAGCCTGTTCCATTCAATACTCGGGGCACCAATCAGCGCAGCCTGCAACAGCCAGCTTCTGTCCAGCAAAACAGAAAGGTTTTGTTCCACACGTGCTCGCCGGACATCGTCGGCAGACATTGCGGGTGCCAGATCTGGCCGATCAGAATCAAACAAGTGCAGCCGGTCACGATCCGCATTGGAGAGTCTTAGACACTCTGCCAGCACTTCACCTTGCCCATGACCGAGAGCCGAGAGCCGCAACACTGGATCTTCTGGCGCTTCACACATCAGAAGCCGCTGTAACAGGACCAGATTGGGTGCAGGGACAATCCGAGCCAAAAGTCCAACGTCCTGCATAGCCTGCAACGTTTCCTGTACTCTTGGTCCCGTCAGGATCCGCAGGAGTTCTGAGGCAATCCGTTCGGCAGACAAGCCATCAATCAGATCAAGCCGTTCCGCAATCGCCGTGCAAGCCTCATGATCGGGTGTTCCCCTGCCATAGCGGGCATTGAAGCGAAAAAATCTGAGCGCCCGTAGAGCATCTTCCTCAATGCGGCGCCCGGCATTTCCAACAAATCGAACGTGATGGGCTTCAAGGTCCCGGCTGCCCTGGAAATAGTCATGCAGACGATCATGCCGATCCAGAGACATCGCGTTGATGGTAAAGTCCCGGCGTGCAGCGTCTTCTTCCCAGCTTTCTGTCCAGGCAACCACAGCATGGCGACCATCTGTCTGCTCGTCACGCCGTAGGGTTGTAATTTCGTACGGCACACCACGAATCACAGCCGTCACCGTGCCATGAGATAATCCGGTCGGAATAACCCGGACTCCGTTAGCCTTCAGAATGTCCTGTACGATTTCGGGAGGCTCAGGCGTTGCCATATCCAGATCGTGCACGGAGACGCCGCGCAGCAGATCTCTGACGGACCCGCCAACTAGGCGTGCTTCTGGCAGGAGCCTCCACAAAACATCCAGACCACTCCGGTCGTCCAGACGGGTCAGAAGTCCGGATGTCTCCGTCATGGTTGACGTGATAACGGGAAGAAACAGTCTTGGCTCCAGACGCCCAGACACGGCTTGCCCTCTACATGTCCCTGCACAGCAAGAGCCGCAAGCTCAAAATGAACGGACCGGCTGATTCGCGCCTGGATCGGGAAATCACCTTCCCCGTTTCTCAAATGAACGTAAGGAATGGCTCCACACTCATCGAGCGGACGGTCCCAGTCACACAGGATGGGGTGTTTCGGCCCCACGCAAACGAGTTCGTCCATATTGGTGCGGAAACAGAGCGTCTGGTGGCGCCCACAGCTTCCCCGAAAGTCCATTTCAACGGCGATGTAGGGAACATCCTCCACCTGAATAACCCCACTTTCCATGGGCGTTTTCAGCCAGTACGTGCCTTCGCTATCGCGTCTCAGCATGGACGAAAACATGCAAAGCATCGCCTTGCGCGTCACGGGAGACCCCCGATACAGCCAGGTACCATCCCGGCGAATCAGAAATGGAATTTTCCGGACACCGGTAGAGGGTGCTGCGGCAGCTTCAGCAGGTCCCGTCGCGGGGAAAACGTCAGATGGGGAGACATCCCGACAATCATGAGCGCTCAATTTTCCCTCCGGTTAAAATGAAAACTTCTCTTCTCACACCAAGTTGGGTGCAATCGAGCCTTGATGAAACCCCCACACCTGTCAGACTGGTGATATGAGCGAGCAGCATTATTCTACCGGCGCCTCCGCCGGAACCCTCCGGGGCGAAGCAGATGTGGCCGAGGCCGATCGTCTGGCCCCTGTTCTCCGCGATGTCCACACAGCTATCGGCAGTATCGTGCTGGGACAAGACCGGGTGATCGAGCAGGTTCTCGTCACGATCCTGTCTGGCGGTCACGCACTTCTGATGGGCGCGCCGGGCCTTGGCAAAACCCTTCTCGTCAATACGGCATCCCGCGTGCTGGGACTGGATGCCACGCGTATCCAGTTTACGCCTGATCTGATGCCATCAGACATCACGGGTGCTGAAATCCTGGATCAGGACGTTAACGGACAGCGGGCCTTCCGATTCCTTCCTGGCCCGATCTTCGGACAGCTTGTGCTGGCGGATGAAATCAACCGCGCGAGCCCCCGCACGCAGTCCGCCCTGTTGCAAGCCATGGCAGAACACCGCGTAACGCAGGGTGGCAAGGATTACATTCTTCCAAGCCCCTTCCACGTTCTCGCAACACAGAACCCGATCGAGCAGGAGGGCACCTATCCGCTGCCCGAAGCCCAGCTCGATCGCTTCATGCTTCGCATTCCGCTGGATTTCCCCAACCGGGACGCAGAGCGCCAGATGCTCCTGCAAACAACGGGCGCCACAACGGCGCAGGCGCCGACGCTTCTGAACGCCGAATCCCTTCTGGCAGCGCAGGCCCTCGTTCGCCGGCTTCCTGTTGGCGATAAAATCGTTGACGCAATCCTGAGCCTGACGCGCGCCCTTCGTCCAGAAGACCCATCTGCTTCTTCCGAAGTCCGGGACGCCGTTTCTTTCGGCCCAGGTCCTCGCGCCGCGCAGGCCCTGATGATTGCGACCCGTGCCCGCGCCCTGCTGAACGGCCGTCTTGCCCCCAGCCTGGACGATGTCATCGCGTTGGCCGAACCCGTCCTCTCACACCGTATCGGTCTTGGCTTCGGTGCGCGGGCCTCCGGCGTAACAGTCGAAGCCCTGATCCGCGCACAGGCTCAAACGATCCTCTGACCCCTGTGAAAAGTCCGATTGAAACGCTCCGGGGCCTGTTCTCCTCCCAGAACAGGCACTCTCCCGCCTCTCTCACGGCACCAGCCGAGCGGCTCGCCCTGCCGGCTCTGCTGCTTCAGGCCGAAAAGATTGCAGCCAGCCTTCAGGCCGGCACACATGGCCGCCGACGCTCCGGAGGCGGGGAAGACTTCTGGCAGTTCCGCCCCTATCATTCTGGGGAACCAGCAACGGCCATTGACTGGCGGCAGTCCGCGCGCTCTCCCATTGAAAACACGTTCTGGGTGCGGGAACGGGAGCGGGAAAACGCCCAGTCTCTGCTCGTGTGGTGCGATCCCTCTGCATCCATGGACTGGCGGTCTTCCAACCAGCTCCCCMCCAAACGGGATCGTGCTCAGCTCTGTACACTGGCACTGGCCGGTGCGGCTCTCCGCGGTGGTGAACGGGCTGGCCTTCTGACAGGGCCAGAAGCCGGACGCGTTTTTGGTGGAGCTCAGGTGCTCAGCCGGCTTGGCGAGGCTCTCCTTCACTCTTCGACGGATGAACCAGAACTTCCTCCCCTGAATGCGCTGTCACCTCAGACAGACTTGGTTCTCATCAGTGACTTTCTTTGGGAAGAAGACCGGATCGAAGCCGTTCTCAAGCATTGTGCCAGTCGGCCTGTCCGCGTCCATCTGCTCTGCATTCTGGATCCCGGCGAGCGTTCCCTGAACCAGACAGGACGAATCCGCTTTTCCGGTCTGGAGGGCGGTGTTTTGACCCTTCCCGCCGTGGAAAGTCTCAATTCAGCTTATGAACACGCGGTCTCAGCGCATCTGGATGCGTTGAAAGCAAGTGCAGCAAACCTGCATGCCGACTGCATTGTGCATGAAACATCGCAGGACCCGCTCCCTGCGTTGCTGGCACTCCACCTCGCCATGGGAAGCGGACGATGATTTTTCTCTCGCCTCTTCTTCTGCTTGGTCTGCTCGCACTTCCAGCACTGTGGTGGCTTGTCCGCGCGACACCTCCTGCTCCGCAGGAGAAGTCCTTTCCATCACTACTGCTGCTCCGCCGCCTGACGGCGCAGCAGGAGGATGCAGCCCGTTCGCCTCTGTGGCTCCTGATTCTGCGGATTGCCGCAGTTGCACTGGTTATTTTCGGCCTTTCCCGTCCCGTCCTCATTCCACACAGCTCTGGGAAGACTAACGGTCCTGTCCTCATTGTTCTGGATGACGGATGGGCCGCAATCCCGCACTGGAATGAACGCGTTGCAGCGGCTCTTTCCCTTGGACAGTCAGCTCTCCGCAGCGGAAACCCGGTAATGCTTGTTCGTGCAGCCCGCTCCCCCGATGGCGCGATGCCGGAGCCTTTCGTCACGAGAGACAGCCACGCTCTTTCGGAACGTCTTGAGCACATGCGCCCTCAGCCCTGGCCGGTTGATCGCGCAGGGCTGGCTGACGAGCTTGGCCATATGGATCTGTCGAACCAACATATTACCCTGCTGTCTGACGGGGTCGCCGCCCCTCATGACGAAGCTCTGCAAAGAGCCTCGAGCAAAGCAGAAGCGGTCCAAGATATGCGCTGGAACCCCTGCGATGTTCTACGCCTGAGCGCCAATCAGGAGGCAAACGGCACCCTCCATGCAAAGGTCGAAGGGTTTTCTTGCCCCAGCCGAACAGCCACGGTTCGTGCCGTTGCAGGGAATGGCGGGACCTTGGCGGCGTATCCGGTTCAGGTTGGGGAAGACAAAATACTTCCGCTACCTGCGCTACTTCGCAACCAGCTGGATCATTTCGCTGTAGAAGGACTGGCAGGCCCAGCGACGACAGTGCTGAGAGGAGACGCCGGGCATCGGCGCCCCGTTGGTCTCCTTCAGACGCCCGGTGACAACACACCGCTCATTGGTTCAGCATTCTTCCTTAACCATGCGCTCGATACACTCTCCGAACGCCGAACCGGTGACGCTAGCGCTCTGCTTGGTTCATCACTTTCCGTCTTGGTGGCCACCGATGGATCCCTGTCTGGCGAGCAGACCCGCAACCGCGTTCTCGAGTGGGTCCGGCATGGTGGAATGCTTATCCGCTTTGCTGGGCCGGGCCTTGCAGCCGCTCAGTCTTCGCAACAGGATAACGCGACCGACGACGCACCGGATGCCCTGCTGCCCGTTCCCCTGATGAGCGGTATGCGCCAGCTTGGGGGGCCGATGTCCTGGGGCAAGCCTCAGGCTCTGGAAACTTTCCCCGCCACGTCGCCTTTTGCTGACCTCGCCATTCCGCCGGACGTGACAGTCTCACGACAGGTTCTTGCGAAGCCAGAGACGGGCTTGCAGGATCACGTCTGGGCCGCATTGGCAGACGGGACGCCCCTGGTAACGGCACGGTCGGAAGGCAATGGAGAAATTGTCCTGTTCCACATCACAGCCTCTCCGGACTGGTCCAATCTTCCCATTTCCGGCCTGTTTCCACAGATGCTTGAGCGTCTGATCGAGCGCTCCGCAGGCGTGACTGGCACGAGCCCCACCGATCTTGCCCCTTGGCGCACACTGGACAGCATCGGCGGCCTCACTATGCCTCCCGCAGCAGCCAGAGCCGTCAAAGCTAATGCTCTCGCCACCACAGAGGTTAGCGTCACACATCCAGCAGGGCTCTATGGTCCCGCCCACGGAACACGCCCACTGAACCTGTCAGACCACGCCGCCCCTCTTCGGGAAGAGGCGCTCATGGGAACGCAGCTTACGCCCGAAGGCGCGTCACCAGACCGGCCGCTTGGCCCATGGCTTCTGGCCACCGGGCTGCTGGTCCTGCTTGTGGATTTTGCATTGTCCCTGCGACGGCGTGGCCTGCTTGGCCCTCTGTGTGGTGCACTTGTGGTACTTTCGTTCCAACAGGCCCAGGCTCAGCAACCAGTCCCCTCAGCACTCCCGACAACGGTGCCGCAGGCCGCATTGGAAACCCGGCTGGCCTACGTCATCACTGGCAATGACGATGTGGATACAGCCTCTCGCGAAGGACTTCAGGGGCTGTCTGACTATACAAGTGCCCGAAGCTCTGCCCTTCTTGGGCACCCTGACGGTGTGGTTCCCGGGAAAGACGATCTGGCGTTTTATCCGCTCATCTACTGGCCCATTACAGCAGACGCACAACCGGATGCCGCTCGCACCAAAGCCCTGAACGCCTTCATGGATCACGGCGGGATTCTGCTGATTGATCAGCAGGGTGCCGGCACGGATATGGATGCAGGATCAGGAGGCGCCGTGAGAGCCGCTCTGAAGCGCGTCACGGACGGACTGACCATTCCTCCTCTTGCCAAACTCACGGACAAGCACGTTCTGGGGCACACGTTCTATCTACTCCACAGCGGCTTCCCGGGGCGCGTCAATGGGCAGCCCGTTTATGTGGCTCGTAACGGAGATGAAGCGAACGATGATGTCAGCCCCGTCATCATCGGCAACGGAGACTGGGCCCACGCATGGGCTATCGATGCGTCTGGCAACCACCCTTACGCCGTTCTCCCCGGTGGCGATGATCAGCGCACACAAGCCTATCGTTTTGGCGTCAACATGGTGCTCTACGCCTTGACCGGAAACTACAAGAGCGATCAGGCCCATTACCCGGAAATGCTCCATCGTTTGGGGCAGGACAATCCTGACACGCAAAGCCCCTCCGTCGGCACGGACGAAGACGAGGAGGACGCACCATGACGTTCGACCTTGCCCCCATGCTTCCACTTTGGCTTCTGGCTACTGTGGGCGCACTCATTATTTTAGGCGCCCTTTACGGTTTGGTGCGTGGTGCGCGCGGGATGGTCTGGCGTGCGTTGGCCGTTCTGATGCTTCTGGGCTGGATGGCTGGACCGCGCTCCCTGCATCCAGTTCTTCGACCTGTTCCACAGGATGCCCTTCTGATCGTGGATCATTCTCCGTCCATGCAGGTCGGGCAGCGTGCATCTCTCGCAGATCAGACAGCCAATCAGATCACGCAGGATGCAACGCACCTGCCGGGCCTGACACTTCATCGCATTGATGTGCCGGGAGGCTCAGGCCACGGAACGCGCCTGTTTGACGCGATGGATCACGCGGATCTGCCGCAAGGTCGGTTTGCCGGGGCCATCGTTGTCACGGATGGCATGGATCATGACGTTCCGTCCCGGCTTCCAACTCGCTTTCAGGGCCCGAACGGACAGAGACTACCGCTTCATCTGGTTCTGGCGGCGAAGGGAGAAGAAACGGATCGTCGTCTGCGAATTTTGAGCACTCCGCCGTATGCCATTGTCGGCCAGAACGCGACCATTCGCCTTCAAGTCGACGATCTGGGAACGCCTGCCCCCGCGACAGCAACCCTGACCGTCCGTGCGGGAGACGCTCCTGCAACAACTCGCACGATCCAAACGGGCCAGCCGCAGGATATTACCGTTCCTGTCCAGCATCCCGGTGAAACATTGGTTGGCCTCTCCGTCTCAGCCCTCCCGGGCGAGGCCTCTACGCTGAACAACAACGACGTTATTCGCATTCGCGGCGTTCGGGACCGGCTGCGCGTTCTGCTGGTTTCTGGCGTCCCGAACCAGAGTGAGCGTGTTTGGCGCCGTCTGCTGAAAGCGGACCCGTCAGTCGATCTGGTCCACTTCACCATTCTCCGCTCCCCGAGCACAGATGATGGCACCCCGCTTTCGGATCTGGCGCTGATACCTTTCCCGATCAGGGAACTGTTTCAGGAAAAAATCCGCAGCTTCGATCTCATCATTCTGGATGGATTTCGCAACAGCAACATCCTGCCGGAAGAGTATCTGACAAACATCGCGGATTATGTTCGCCGTGGTGGTGGCCTGCTTGTCACGGCGGGGCCGGAATTCGTGCAGGATGGCTCCTTGCAGGACACGACACTGGCTCAGGTTTTTCCAGCGCATGTGCCAACCGATGGCCTGGTGTCCCAAGCCTTCCGCCCCGTTCTGACAGATCTCGGCAAAGCTCATCCCGTCACAGCGGGACTGGGCAACAGCAATGACTGGGGTCCCTGGTACCGTTCAGCAAAGGTGGACCAGTCACACGGCCAGAATTTGATGAACGGCCCCAATGGCTCACCCCTCCTTCTGCTTGACCGAGTGGATCAGGGACGCGTTGCGATGCTTCTGTCTGATCAGCTTTGGCTCTGGTCACGCAATGAAGGCGGTGGAGGCCCACAAGCTGAACTCCTGCGGCGCCTCTCGCACTGGCTCATGAAAGAACCGGATCTCGAAGAGAACCGGCTAAGCGCCCGCATCGAAAATGGTCAGCTTCTGGTAGACCGTCATGCGCTGGGTCAGACCGCCATAACTCCACAAGCCATAGTGACTCTTCCCGACGGTCACACCCAGCCTATTACCATGACAGGCGGGAAAGGCCTCTGGCATGGCAGCATGCCGGTAACGGGCGGCGGTATCTGGACAATCCGGCAAGATGGCCTTGTCGCCTTCGCCAGTCCTGCCGCACAGGACACTCTTGAACGACAAGACTTACGGGCCACCGCAACCATTATGGGTGCGACTGCCAAGGCATCCGGTGGAAGCCAGAACTGGGCAGGAATCGGTATTCCTCATCTGCGACAAATCACCACAGGGCAGGATCTATCCGGTTCGGGATGGATCGGCCTGCCAGTCAGTCAAGCGGCCGTGGCCGGGGAAACGCGAACGCAGGACCTCGTTCCAGCATGGCTTGCGCTCGTTCTCGCCCTACTATTCCTTGGCTTTGGCTGGTGGCGGGAAGGACGGTGATATTGCAGGATGTGACAAGTTGCAGACGACGATTCTGGAGACTCGCACAGGACTTCAGATCGCAGTATATTGACCCCATGCGACTGCCCCTGACCCTGCCCCGCCTTCTGCTGATTGCCGCTCTGGCAGCCACACCGACAATCTTCGTGCCCTGGCACTCTGCCCATGCGCAGGATGCCGATGACGCAGAAGCTGAACAGGAAGCGGAAGAATCTGCCAAAAAGGCAGAAGCCCGCAAGGCCGCGAAACGCGCCGCCCCGCCTTCAGCTCTGCCGGGTGCAGAAGCGGCAGATGACGATGCGGGCCATGCACGTGTGGACACGAACCCGACGACGGCTCTCTTTGATGCCATCAATCGCGGTTCGCTGAATGCGTCCAAAGAAGCCTTGAATCGTGGTGCTGACATGAATGGCCACAACATTCTCGATCAGACCCCGCTGGACATGGCGATTGACCTGAATCGCAAGGACATCATGTTCCTGCTGCTTTCCATGCGGACCTACAATCCGGATGGGCGCCTGGAAACGAGCGTTAAGGATAGCGGCGTGCAGATGAAAGGTGGCAGCGGTCACCTGACGATTGGCGGCAAAGCCTCGACGGCAATGCGCGCAGCTCCTTCACCCCATTTCGATGAAAAAGGTGGCACCGCGGACCCGGCATCCGGCTTCCTCGGATTTGCGGGGCGCTGACGTCCTAAACCTTCAGAAACAAAAAAGGCCGGAAGGAGAGTTCTCCTTCCGGCCTTTTTTATGTCTCGGTTTTCAGAACACGAGGGCGCTTAGCCAACGTTGCGCAAGGCAACGCTCTCCTGACGCAGAATATCAATCGGTACCATCTCCCCGTCCCGCTCGAAGAACCAGAACGTCCACCCATTGCAGGACGGTGCATTGGTCAGCATTGCACCCAACTTGTGAATCGAACCACGTTGATTGCCCGATACCAACGTTCCATCCGGCGTCACCGTTGCTTTCAGACGCTTCTGACGATCATAAAGGGCCGTTCCCGCCGGTAAGACGCCCGTTTCCACGAAGCTCCCGAACGGGATCCGTGGGATATCGCGCTTGGCGGGCGTAACAGCAACATGCTCGGACGTCAGACGTTCTTCGCGGGCTACCCGCTCACGCGCTGCCTTAACATAATCCGGGTGACGTTCAATCCCGACATAGTGACGTCCCAGTCGCTTGGCCACCGCAGGTGTCGTGCCACTGCCACAGAATGGATCAAGCACGACATCCTCAACATTCGTGGACGCCACAAGCACACGATGCAGAAGGCTTTCCGGCTTTTGCGTCGGATGCAGCTTCAAACCGTGTTCGTTCTTGAGGCGCTCGTTCCCCGTGCACAACGGCAAGTACCAGTCCGATCGCATCTGAAGGTCGTCGTTCAGCGCTTTCATGGCCTGATAATTGAAGCGATAACGGCTCTGCGGACTCTTGGCCGCCCAGATCATCGTTTCATGAGCATTCGTAAACCGGCGTCCACGAAAATTCGGCATCGGGTTGGATTTGCGCCAGATGATGTCGTTCAGGATCCAGAACCCAAGATCCTGAAGAATGGCACCGAGACGGAACACGTTATGGTAGGAGCCGATCACCCAGATCGTGCCGTCCTTATCCAGAATACGATGCGCTTCGGATAACCACTCACGCGTAAATTTGTCGTACGCCGAATAGTCGTCGAACTTGTCCCAGGCGTCATCGACACCATCAACAACAGTTTCGTCCGGGCGCCGCAGTTCGCCACGAAGCTGAAGATTATATGGTGGATCGGCGAAGATGCAGTCCACGCTGCCATCCGGCAGGGTCTTCATCGTCTCCACGCATTCGCCACGCAGGATCTGGTCCACTGGGAGTTCGCCGGTCATGCTGCGTGTGCCTCTGCTTCAATCATGTTTCGAATAGGCGCAAATCCGCGCCTGTGATGGGGCGTAACGCCCTGCGTTTTCAGGCCGCTCATATGAACAGCGGTGCCGTATCCGGCATTGCGCTCCCATCCATAGGCATCATGCCGAACGGCAAGACGGGCCATCAGGCGGTCTCTTGTAATTTTTGCGATAATGGAAGCTGCCGCGATGGAGAGGCTGATGCCATCTCCACCAATCACCATCTGAATGGGACATGGCAGCTTGGGCGCATGCTTGCCATCAACGAGCGCGAGATCTGGCATTTGACCCAATCGGTCCAATGCACGTCTCATCGCAAGGTGACAGGCCTGTGCAATGTTGATCTGTTCAATTTCCGTGACGGATGCTGCGCCGACCCCGATCAGGATATTCGAAGCCTGCATCAGTAGATCGTAGGCAACCATACGACGCTTCGCTGTCAGTTTCTTGGAATCATCAAGAAGACGCGAAAGCGTTTCATCAGGGGGAGAGGTGAACGCAACGGCTGCTGCGACTACAGGTCCAGCCAGAGGACCACGCCCGACTTCGTCGATCCCGACGATCAGCCCGCCATGGGCCGCTTCAAGGGCGTAATCTGGCATTCCTGAACTTCTCCCCGACCAATCCGGTTAATCAACTGACTACCGAATCGGTTTTGAATCATGGCGACTCGAAAGGGAAGCCCAAAAATGGCTTATTTTTCAGAATAAGTTGTCAAGTGTGCCTCGAAAGACTCTTTCACGTGCCTTTCAGAGGTTTTCCTGCTCACCCTCGCCCTCTGCCGGGTCCTGAGGTGCGCTGGAGGCATGATGCGTGTGGTTCACCTGCTGCTGTATTTCGGGCCACCGGCTGATCGTGTCACCGATGTTGAACACGAGCAGCACGATGCTAACGGCAAGAAGAGATCGCCCTCGTCCGGTGATCTGGCGACGACGCCAGAAATATCCAGGCAGGAACAGCCACCACCAGAAACCTGGAGGTGTAGCGCCCGTTTCCCGGATCGAATTCCGATCCATAAAAAACGCAGTAAAAAAAAGACCCAGCACCAAAAGGCTAACGATAGACATCGTGCCCATGCGATCGGCTTCCGCAACATGCCGCCAGTCCATGATGTAAAGCGTCAGGCGCCCCATGATCCACGGACCAACCAGAAGCGCCCAGGCCCAATGCTCTGAAATTTCGGCGGAAGGGCGTATCAGTCCCGTCAATGGTGAAACCAGCCCGGCGGACGATGCCGGACGCCAGGAATCCCCAAAGGTCGGTGTCCAGACCAGCGTCTCCGGACGAATCCGCTGCTGCATGATCAGACGCAGAATTTCTTCACGGGATACGGGCCCAGTCTGCTGCCCGTTATTCTCGTAAAACCATTCCATAGAAAAAAAGCCTCCCGGATTACTCCGGGAGGCTTCTAGCACACGATGTAATGCGTGTGTGAAATCAGCTGCTCTTGCGACCGAACAGCAGACCACCAACAATCATGCCAACAACTGTTGCAATGACGATCGAGATAAGCGGACGATCCTGCACAAAAGCCGTCGCAGCTTCGAGCTTCGTCTCGCCTTCGTCATAGAGGTCAGCGAATTCCTGCTGAGCCATGCCAGACAGCTGATCGAACTTGCCCTCAGCCTGCGTGGCGGTGTCACCCGTCAGACCGCCAACGCCGTCCTTGACCTTGCCCTTGACTTCATCAAGTAGGCCCTCAGCCTTTGTACCTGTCGTATCAGCCATGTCTGTATCTCCTTATCCGGATGTGATCCGTTCCTGCCTTAAACGGCCCACGGACCATCGGGTTTCCATAAGGATATGGTGCGAGCATGAAATGAAGCAAGAGACAGATTGCCTTGAAAAGCAATCTCTTAGCCTTCCATGTTGCGTATTCGTTGCCAAACCTGAACAGGATTTAAGGTCCCGTCATGGCAGCATTGCGTTCACTGCACTATAAGGAAAGAACTGACGGAAGGATGCCGTTTCTCAGGTGCATCCATACCAAAAAGCTGTACGGGAAAGACAGGACCACTATGGACGAGCAGACGGCCGGACCCAGCGACCGCCACCAGAGCATAAACGCCCAGTCCCCCTCGCCAGCCCGACGCCCTCGCCGTCGCTGGCTGTTATGGGGCACGATTGTTCTGGTGATTCTGCTGATCCTTTTTGCAGTCCTGCGGACGCACGGATCCCATTCAGGAAAATCGCACAAAAATGGCGCCGCGGGCGACACTCAGCCTGTTGCCGTTGCCACGGTTCATACAGGCGACATGCCTGTCATCCTGCAACTGATCGGCACCGTCGTTCCCGTCACGAACGTGACGATTACACCGCGCGTGGATGGCCATATTCTTGATGTTTATTATCAGGAAGGCCAGCACGTTAAAAAAGGCGATGAACTGGAGCTGATTGATCCACGTCCGTACGAAGCAATTCTTGCCCAGTACAAAGGAACACTTGCAGCCGACCGCGCCCAGCTTGAAAAAGCCCGTGTGGACAATGCCCGTTACCAGAAGCTGATCCGTCAGAACTCGACATCAGCGATGACAGCCCGAGATCAGGAATTCACGGTTCAGCAACTTGAAGGCACTGTGAAGTTCGACGAAGCCAACGTCCATAACGCCGAACTGAACGTGATGTACTGTCACATCATTGCCCCGGTTGATGGCCGCGTTGGTATCCGCGTGCTCGACAAAGGCAACTATGTCTCAGCAGGACAATCCGGCGGCCTGACAATCCTGACCCAGATGGAGCCCATCTCGGTCATCTTCACGGTTCCGCAGAACCAGATTGGCCCGGTTGCTGAGCGTCTGCGTGAAGTTCAGGAACTCCCGGTCGAAGCCTGGAACAGCGATAACACTCAGAAGATTGCTGACGGCACCGTGAAAGCGCTGGACAGTCAGATCGACACGTCCACCGGTACGGTTCGTATGCGTGGCATTTTCGCCAATGAAGACGAGCGTCTGTTCCCGAATGAATTCGTGAATGCACATCTCCTCGTCAATACGCTGCACAACGTCCTTATCGTGCCAGGCAATGCACTCCAGACCGGCCCTGACGGACAGTTCCTGTATGTCGTTCAGCCGGACATGACGGTGAAGGATGTGCCGGTCAAGGTTGGTGAGACGGACGACAGCAACGCCGTCATTCTGTCCGGTGTGAAGACGGGTGATCGCGTCGTGACTGATGGTGTGAGCCATCTGCGTCCGGGACAGAAAATCTCAATCCCCGATACGTCCACGCCGAACACCCAGAACGCCGCTGCAGAAGCCAAGACGGCCGAGACCCATCATCGCCACAGCAATGGCCAGCAGAGCACCGATGCCGCCAAGCGTGGCAATGATCCGTCCGCAGCCGATGTCACCGGCAATCACTGACCGCTCACAGGGAACAGCAAGACCGTGAATCCGTCCCGCCTGTTCATCGAGCGTCCGGTTGCCACCAGCCTCCTGATGTTCGCCATCCTGCTGAGCGGACTGCTCGGCTACCACTTCCTGGCAGTCTCAGCACTGCCACAGGTTGAATACCCAACCATTACGGTTTCGACCTATTACCCGGGCGCCGGACCGGACGTGATGAGCACGTCCATCACGGCTCCACTTGAAACGCAGCTTGGGCAGATGCCGGGCCTGGACCAGATGACGTCCCAGTCTTCTGGCGGTGCCTCGGTGGTGACCCTGCGCTTCGGCCTCGACATGTCCATGGACGTGGCGGAGCAGGAAGTTCAGGCAGCCATCAATAATGCCACATCATTGCTGCCAACGGATCTGCCAGCACCTCCGATTTATGCGAAGGTCAATCCGGCGGATACTCCGGTCCTGACACTGGGTATCACGTCGAAAACCCTGCCGCTTCCGGAAGTGGAAGATTACGTCAACACGCGTCTCGAGCAGAAGATCAGCCAGATCTCCGGCGTGGGTCTCGTCACGCTGTCTGGCGGTAATCGCAAGGCGTATCGTATTCAGGTCAACATCCCGAAGCTGACATCCTACGGCATCGCGATCGATACCCTGCGGACCATCATCACAACGGTAAACGTCAACTCCCCAACGGGCACATTTGACGGCCCCAAGCGCTCTACGTCCCTGCGTATTGATGGGCAGATCAAGTCCGTCGATCAGTTGATGGACCAAATCATTGCCTATCAGAACAGCGGCCCGATCCGCGTTCGCGATGTGGCTACGGTCGTCGAAGGCGCAGAGAACACTCAGCTGGCGGCATGGTCGAACAAGACCCCTGCCCTGATCCTGAATGTTCAGCGCCAGCCCGGCGCCAACGTGATTGGCGTGGTGGACAACGTTCTGCGCATCCTGCCCCAGCTCAAGCAGGACCTGCCCCCTGGCATCGAAATCACACCGCTGACAGACCGGACAACAACCATCCGTGCCTCTGTTGACGATGTTGAATACGAGCTGGGTCTGTCCATGCTGCTCGTGGTCGGCGTCATCTTCGTCTTCCTGCGCAATGTCCCAGCCACGATCATCCCCAGCCTTTCGGTCCCGCTTTCGCTGGTGGGCACCATGGCGGCAATGTACCTGCTCGGGTTCTCGCTCGATAACCTGTCGCTGATGTCCCTCACCATTGCCACAGGCTTTGTGGTGGATGACGCCATCGTGGTGATCGAGAACATTGCCCGCTACGTGGAAGCTGGCGAAGACCGTTACACGGCCGCCCTAAAGGGTGCCGGGGAAATCGGCTTTACCATCATCTCGCTGACGGTTTCGCTGATCGCAGTGCTCATCCCACTGCTGTTCATGAAGGATGTCGTGGGACGGTTGTTCCACGAATTCGCCATGACGCTCTCCATCACGATCGTCATCTCGGCCATTGTGTCCATTACGCTGGTTCCAATGATGTGCGCGCGGATGCTGACGGATACGCACGCCCCGTCCAAGAGCCGTGGGTTCTGGGGCCGCCTGTCCGATGCAACAGAACGCGGCATCAATGGCATGATTGCCCTGTACGGTCGCTGGCTGGACGTGGTTCTGCGGTTCCGTGGCCTCACGCTTCTGGTCACGCTCGGAACAATTATCCTGACGGGCGCACTGGCCTACACAATCCCGAAAGGCTTCTTCCCAACGCAGGATACTGGCGTTGTGCAGGGCATTTCCGTCATGTCGCAGGCGATTTCCTTCAACGGCATGAAGGAGCGTCAGGCCGCTTTGGGCGCAGAGATCCTCAAGGATCCGGATGTAGCCAGCATTTCCTCTTTTGTGGGAATTGACGGCCAGAACATGACGCTGAACGTCGGCCGTTTTCTGATTAATCTCAAGGCACGAGACGAGCGCACCTCTGACCTGACAACCATTCTTCAGCGTCTGGGCCAGGTCGGCCAGAATGTCATCGGAACGCAGCTGTTTGTTCAGCCGATTCAGGATCTGTCTCTGGATTCCTCGATTTCGGCCACACAATACCAGTTCATGCTTGAGAACCCGGATTACGACACCTTCAAAACCTGGGTTCCAAAAATTGTCGACGCGCTGAAACAGGAGCCTTCCCTGTCGGATGTCACGTCCGATCTGCAGGCTGAAGGTCTGGTTGCCCAGCTCTCGCTCGACCGTGCAACGGGTGCCCGCTATTCCATCACACCGCAGACGGTCGATAACCTTCTGTATGACAGTTATGGCCAGCGTCAGATCTCAACGATCTACACGCAGGCCAACCAGTACCGCGTCATTCTGGAAGCGCTTCCAGACCTTCAAAACGACCTGACGTCCCTCAACCAGTTGTACCTGCCGGGGATTTCATCCGAAGCAGGCAGCAGCACCTCCGGTCCGACACGTCAGCCGACTTCCGGGTTGGTCCCGCTGAAGCAGGTTACGACGATCAGTCATAGCCTTGCCCCCCTCCTCATCAGTCATTACGGCCAGTTCCCAGCCACGACGATCTCTTTCAACGTCTCGAAAGGGTATTCGCTCGGTGCGGCAACGAGTGCCATTGAACGGGTTGAGAAGCAGCTTGGCCTTCCTCCTGCATTCGAAACCGCGTTCCAAGGCACAGCCGCAGCTTTCCGCTCGTCTCTGACGAACGAAGTCTGGCTTGTTATGGCTGCGGTCATCGCGGTCTATATTGTGCTGGGTATTCTCTATGAGAGCTTCATCCACCCCATCACCATCCTGTCGACGCTGCCATCCGCTGCTATCGGCGCGCTGATTGGCCTGTACCTGTTCGGTATGGACCTCGACATCATGGGGATCATCGGCATCGTGCTGCTGATCGGCATTGTAAAAAAGAATGCCATCATGATGATCGACTTCGCCCTCGAGGCTGAGCGACTGGAAGGGCACACACCGCTCGAAGCCATTCGTCAGGCAGCTCTCCTGCGTTTCCGTCCGATCCTCATGACGACACTGGCCGCACTGTTCGGTGCCCTGCCTCTCATGCTGAGCCATGGCGTCGGCTCCGAACTGCGCCGCCCCCTCGGCGTGGCGATTGTGTGTGGCCTGATGTTGTCACAGATGCTGACCCTGTTCACCACTCCGGTCATCTATCTGTTCATGGACGGCATCGGCCGTAAGACGCGAACGCTGATGCAGCGCTATCATGCAGGCCGGGCGCAAACTCCAAGCACGCACAGCAACCCGTGAGGCTGATCCGCCTTTTCGTCATGCGGCCAGTTGGAACGATCCTTCTGGCCGTTGCGCTCCTGATCGGCGGCATCCTGGGCTATTTCAGCCTGCCCGTCGCCGATCTGCCGAACGTGGACTTCCCGGTCATCATGGTGATGGCGAACCAGCCTGGCGGTTCTCCGTCCGAAATCGCCAGTACAGTCGCAGCCCCGCTGGAGCGGCATCTGGGTGCGATTTCGGGCGTTACGGAGATGACGTCTGAATCAACGGTCAACCAGACCCGCATTACGCTTCAGTTTGACCTTTCCCGTGACATTAATGGTGCCGCGCGAGACGTCGAAGCTGCGCTTCAGGGCGCACGCCAGGATCTTCCCTCCACTCTGCGCACAAACCCGACTTACGACAAAGCCAACTCCAACGGCCCCCCGGTTGTTGCACTGACGCTGACGTCCAGCACACGGACGCCACAGGAGCTTTATGAGTTTGCCAGCAACGTTCTGATTCAGCAGCTCAGTCAGGTTGAGGGCGTCGGCGAAGTGGAAATCCGCGGCAGTTCGCTCCCAGCGGTTCGCGTAGAACTGAATCCTCTCCGCCTGTTTCGTTATGGCATTGGCTTCGAAGATGTTCGCGCAGCACTTGCATCAGCCAACGCTCATACGCCGAAGGGTTTCATTGACTCCCACGGCACGCGTCTCATGCTGTCCACCAACGATCAGGCCAGCAAGGCCGTGGATTATCGTGGGCTGGTCGTAGCCTATCGTAACAGCCAACCTGTTCGCCTGACAGACGTCGCGGAAGTCAATGACAGCGTGGAAGATCTGCGCCAGACGGGCTTCCTCAATGGCCAGCGCGCCATCATCTGTACGGTATTCACACAGGGGGGTGCCAACGTCATCAAAACGGTTGATGGTATTCGCAAGCGCCTTCCCATTCTTCAGTCGGCAATGCCGGGCAACACCCATATCAACGTCCTGATTGACCGTTCCAAGACAATCCGCGCCTCCCTGAACGATACAAAACAGACCCTCATCATAGCCGTAGTGCTGGTCGTGGTCGTTGTCCTGCTGTTTCTGCGCAGCCTGTCCGCTATTCTCATTCCAGCGATTGTCGTCCCCATCTCGATCATCGGAACGTTTGGGGTCATGTCGCTGCTGGGTTATCAGCTCGACAATATGTCTCTGATGGCCCTGACAATCTCCACCGGCTTCGTTGTGGACGATGCCATCGTCGTTCTTGAAAACATCACCCGCTACATGGAAATGGGCCATGAGCGGGTGGAAGCCGCCATCCTCGGGGCAAGCGAGGTTGCCTTTACGGTTTTATCCATCACCGTGTCCCTGATTGTGGTTTTCGCTCCCATCATGTTCATGGGCGGCATTGCGGGTCGGTTATTCCATGAGTTCGCGATGGTCATGGTTATCACGCTGACCATCTCCATGGTGCTGTCCCTCTCCCTCACCCCGATGCTCAGCGCCCTAATCCTCAGTTCTGCGCCTGCAGCCTCACAGGGCTTCTGGGGCAGAATTGGTTCCATGCTTGAATGCATGATCGACCGGGTCGCCAAAGGGTATGAACAGTCACTCGGATGGAGCCTTCGGCATCCGTTCCTCATCGTTATGTCCTTGCCAGCAACACTGATTCTGGCCGGTGTTCTCTTTGTGAAAATGCCCAAGGGCTTCTTTCCGTCTGAAGATACCGGGCAACTCATGGGGCGTCTCGTCGCCGATCAGTCCGTGTCCTTTCAGTCCCTGAAAGACATTACGGCCCGCGCCATGAAAGTCGTCGCAGCAGACAGGGATGTCGCGGGCGTTATGGGCGGCGCCGGCGGCCGTTCGGCCAACTCTGCCAATCTTTTCGTTGCTCTGAAGTCCAAGGAGGAACGTAAGGACGATCTGGCCGCCACGGTGCAACGCATCAACCGGGCCTTTTCCAACGTTCCAGGCGCGCAGCTCCGTCTGATGGCCCCTGGTGCCGTCCGTATAGGTGCGCGCTCAGGTGACGCAGCCTATCAGTATTCGCTGGAAGGTCCGTCGGCCGAAGATCTCTATGAATGGACGCCGAAGATTGTCTCGGCGCTCTCAAAAATTCCTCTGCTGATGGATGTTTCATCCAACGTGGAAGAAGGCGGTCAGGCCATTGCCATTGCGATCAACCGCGATATGTCCTCTCGGTATTCCATCACGCCCCAGCTCATTGCCAACACACTTTACGATGCGTTCGGACAGCGCTCAGCTTCTGTTATTTACGGAAATTTGAACCAGTATCATGTAGTGATGGAAGTCGCTCCGCGATACTGGGAAAGCCCCGAAACGCTGAAACAGATGTGGGTTAGCGCATCTGGTGGAACCGCCGCAGGCGGCACGTCTTCGAATAACCTGCGTGTTCGAGCCGACACCACAACCAGCACCCTCTCTCAGAGCGAACAGTCTTACATCAACTCCGTAGCGAATGCTTTGGCAGGTGGAAAATCCGCGTCTAGTGGTGCAGCCGTTGCCACTAGCGTTTCCAACATGGTGCCGCTCTCGGTGCTTGGATATCAGCGCGCCACGAACACGGCCCTGACGGTCAACCATGATGGACTTTCCGTTGCTACAACCGTGTCTTTCAATTTGGCCCCAGGTGCATCTCTCGGGCCTGCCGTTCAGGCTGTCGAAGCGGCAATGGTCAAACTGCATGTTCCGCCCACCATTCATGGTGGATTTGCAGGCAATGCCGCAGCTTTCCAGAAGTCTGTCAGTGATGAGCCTTTGCTGATCCTTGCTGCTCTTGCGGCGGTCTATATCGTTCTGGGTATGCTCTATGAGAGCCTGATCCATCCCTTGACGATCCTGTCCACCCTGCCCTCTGCTGGCGTCGGCGCCCTTCTTGCCCTTCAGTTGTTCGGGCAGGAATTCTCCCTCATGGCGATGATTGGCGTCATTCTTCTGATTGGTATCGTCAAGAAGAACGCGATCATGCTGATCGACTTTGCTCTTGTCGCACAACGCGAAGGCGCAACAGCTTTTGAGGCTATCCAGCAGGCGAGCGTTCTGCGATTTCGCCCGATCCTCATGACATCTCTGGCCGCAGCCTTTGGAGCCGTGCCTCTCGTCTTCGGGAATGGATATGGCTGCGAACTCCGCCGCCCGCTTGGCATCGCCATTCTGGGTGGGCTGATGGTCAGCCAGCTTCTCACGCTCTACAGCACGCCCGTCGTGTTCCTTTATCTCGATCGTTTTGGAAAGATGCTCGGCCGCGCCCGGCATAACTTTGCCATTCTGCTTCACATCTCGCCCCGGGAAACGGAAATCTGATGACCGTCCTTCGTATGCCTTCCCTGCGTACTTTTCTGCTGGGAGCAGCAGCCGTGCCTTTCCTGAGTGGGTGCATGGTTGGACCGAATTACCATCGTCCTTCGGCAGTCATTTCTCCACACTTCAAAGAAGTGCCGCCACCAGCCGGCTGGAACAAGGCGCGCCCTGATCTGGTTCAGATGCCCAAAGGCGACTGGTGGACCATCTTCAATGATCCGCTTCTCAATGATCTGGAAGAACGCATCGCGACATCCAATCAGAGCCTGAAGGAATACGAAGCGCAGTATCGCAAAGCCGCGGCGACCATCGATTCCATCAAGGCAAGCCTGTACCCCACACTGAGCGGGAATTTCAGCTTCAACAGGAATTCGCAGGGCAGCAGTGCCTCAAGCACCAGTGGTGGTTTCACCTACACCTCCTCGCAGTCCTACACGAGCAACACTTGGGCAACCGGCCCATCTGCAAGCTGGACGGTTGATGTCTGGGGAAAAATACGGCGGCAGGTTCAGCAGCAGGTTGCTGCAACGCAGGGCGACGCCGCGCTGGTTGCCAGCATGCGCCTGTCCTATCAACTGACACTGGCGCAGGACTATTTCAGCCTGCGATACCAGGATAGCCTGGTCGATCTCTATACGCGCAACGTGGGCCTATACCGGGACAATCTCAAAATTCTTGAAAACCAGCTTGAGGCAGGCGTTGCTGACCCAACGAGCGTTCTGCAGGCCCGGTATCTTCTGCAATCCACCGAAGCCAGCCTCGCCAACGCTCATATTGCCCGCGCCCAATATGAGCATGCCATTGCAATGCTGACCGGTCGCGCACCGGCAGACGTGACGATCGCTCCAGCATTGCTTCCCAAGGAGATTCCGGCAGCTCCTGTAGCCGTTCCTTCCATGATCCTTGAACGCCGACCGGACGTCGCCCAGGCTGAGCGCAACATGGAAGCCTATAATGCCGAAATCGGATATGCGATTGGCGCGTTCTTCCCGGAAATTACGCTCTCTGCATCTTATGGTTATAGCGGTAATCCGCTCCAGCAACTGATCCAGACCGCTACCCGTACCTGGGGCCTGGGTGCGGCTGCCACGGAAACAATCTTCCAGGGCGGCGCACGAACTGCTGCTGTCCGTGAAGCCGAGGCAGACTACGATAATGCTGTTGCGACATATCGACAGACCGCTCTTGCAGCCATGCAAGACACGGAAGATCAGATGTCCAACCTGCATTACCTAGATCAGCAGCTAGGACTTCAGAACCAGGCCGTCGCAAGTGCCCAGGCTGCCGTACGGGTCTCCATGAACGAGTATCTTGCCGGAACCCAGATTTATACGACTGTCATTACGGCACAGCAGACCGCTCTTCAGTATGAAGAGAGCCAACTGAGCATTCGCCAGCAGCAATTCAATGCTGAAGTTGCTCTGCTGACTGATCTTGGCGGCGGCTGGAATGTAAAAGACCTCCCAACAAAGGCCTCTCTTCAGACCGACAACCCTTTGCTTCCCTCTTTCATCCAGAAAGACAAAAACGGACGCTGAAAACAAAAAGGGCGGGATTTTCATCCCGCCCTTTTTTATGCCCTCATCCGGCGAAGGATACAGCGCTCAGAGAGCGTGTAGCCCGGCAACGCCAGCCAGAATGGCCAGAACAGCAAGTACCAGGAAGATGATGAAAAACAGCTTGGCAATACCAGCGGTTGCTGCGGAGATGCCCGAAAAGCCGAACACACCGGCAATGATAGAAATAATGAAGAAAACGATAGCATAATGCAGCATGGGACATGATCCTTGAATTATAGGTCGTGGTCATGTCGTAACGTCATGTGCCTCAGGAAGGTTTCTTTCCTGAAAAAAGACTACGTCCTAACAACAGACCGCTGACAAAAGCGGAAAGCAGCAAGAAAAATGGCTGATCCACCATCAGATCCGCCACCACGGCCCGACTTTCTCTTACAAATGAGCAAATATTTTTCTTTGCGCCGGTACAATCCACAAGACGTTCAGCTCCCTCCTGCAACGACGGCACACTCTCATCCAGATATGAAGCCAGATCAGCATCCATAATTTTTAACTCCGAGATCATTCCATCAAGAACATACAAAAACAGGGGCAGTTCGATAACGAACCACCCCTCTTCTTTTACAACTTAACAACGAAGGTGTGACTGAGGGGCCTTAGTGCCCGACAGTCGTGCTCACTTCGCCGCGCGCTGCAGCTTCTTCCGTATAACGGCGAGCTTCAGGAGAAATCTTGAGAGCCAGCGTCATTCCCGCAGAAGCGAGATAAATTACGGCAAACGTCCAGATCACATAGCTCATGCCCGGACCAAAAACGGCCCCACAGAGCGAAACGATTGCTGGTCCAACCCAGGTAGAAGCACCTGCGCCCAAGCCGAGAATGGAAAGTGCAGCGGCTTTTTCACGTGGGCAGATCTGCGGCATCAGGCCGGAAAGCGGCACGAATGCAGCAACGGTCGCACCATAGAAAATGCCGGCAGCAGCCACGGCCCAGAAATTCCCCGGGTACCAGATCGGCACATAGTAGAACAGCGGGATGGCAATGAAGCCGCCGATGCCACCAAAGACCGATACCACGAAGCGATGGCCCAGAGTGTCAGCAACCATGCCGGAGACAAGGTTGAAAAGAATGTTGCTGAGGAAGATCAGCGACAGCAGATTGAGCCACTGTTCCAGGCTGAAATGCAGCTGATCCACGAAGAACGCTGGCATAATCGCAAGGAATGCATATTCCGAAGACGTGTCGATAATACGGACAATGCCAGCAATCGTCGTCTTAGGCTCACGCCACATGATGCTGAGCGAGCCAAAGAAGATATCCTTGGTCGGCACATGATCAGGCAGCAGACGCTTCTTACCCGTAGGCTCGTGCGTGAACAGCAATGCGACGAGGCCACCGATAATCACCAGACCAAGTGAGCACCAGAACGTCTTGAGTTCACCAAGATATGGGATCGTATAGCGTGCAAACTGGGAGCCAAGTGTCGGCAGGCCCGCAGAGAAAGAGAACCAGAACCATCCAGCAGCCGATCCAAGCATGGCAGCCGGAGTTGCGGCAGCAATCCACACAAGGAAACCGTATGCGAACAGCGGATAGGCAAATCCACGCAGTGCATAAAAGAGAAGAATCATCGGCCCGCTATTCGGACCGAGCCCGAACGTCAGGAAGCAGACTTCCAGAAGAGCCCAAAGGACCAGACCGATCCACATGACCTTCTTGGGGCCCATCAGATCAGAGAGAGGCCCGGAGAACCAGGCGGCAATCATGACCGTGATGCCGTAAAGAGTGAAGAGTTCGTTGACGAACCCTTGGGAGTGGCCGTGGTGCAGCATGTAGGTGTCGAGATATCCGGCTTCAACACCGTCTCCCACCATGAACAGAAGCTGACCAACAAAAGCCCAGAAAAGGGCGCGTGGGATGCCAAGAATTTCCGCTAGTCCGCGTTTAGGTGCGGCTGTTTCGGACATTTTCATGCTCTCCAGGCATAGGCGCGTCACGAACCTGCTTCGACCTCATTGCCGAAACAGATATGGGAGGCGTCGTTGCGGGCCCTACGAGAGTGCTCGGACCCGTTTCTCAAAATTATGCAGGACAGCGAGGCCAACAGATTGTTGACCTTCAGGAAAGAGATACCCTCCCCGCCCTGACGGGCGGGAGAAAACAGCCGGTTAACAAACCAGACGGGAATCGTCCTGCAAGAGATGTGGCAAAACTACACACTCTGCACAGCAATGTGAACCGAAGAATAAAAAAAAGGCCGGTGCACTACTGCACCGGCCTTTCTCTCGTCTCAAAAAGAGAAGCCTCAAGCGGCTTCCTGCTCTTCTGCAACTGGCTTCGGACCGCTGTCCTGGCCCTTGGCATCAACATCGCGCTCTACGAGTTCAATGACTGCCATATCGGCATTGTCGCCGTAGCGTACGCCAGCCTTCAGAACGCGGGAGTAGCCACCGGCACGAGCCTTGTAGCGCTCAGCAACCGTGCTGAAGAGCTTGCTGACAACCGTGTCATCACGCAGCTGAGCGAATGCCTGACGACGAGCGTGCAGGTCACCGCGCTTACCGAGAGTGATCAGCTTCTCAACAACCGGACGAAGTTCTTTCGCCTTCGGCAGAGTCGTCGTGATCTGCTCGTGCTTGATGAGTGCGACGGCCATGTTGCGGAACATGGCAGCGCGGTGAGAAGAGGTGACATTGAGCTTACGCCCGCTCACACCATGACGCATTGCTAGTTTTCCTTACCCTAAGAAGTTCTCAAAACGTCTCATCGAGACGCTTGGCCAGATCCTCGATGTTCTCGGGCGGCCAGGCCGGGACGCTCATGCCGAGCGACAGCCCCATACCGGTGAGAACTTCCTTGATCTCGTTGAGCGATTTACGCCCGAAGTTTGGCGTACGGAGCATTTCCTGTTCGGACTTCTGCACCAGATCGCCAATGTAAACAATGTTGTCGTTCTTGAGGCAGTTGGCGCTACGCACCGAAAGCTCGAGCTCGTCAACCTTGCGAAGAAGATTGCGGTTGAACGGCAGGTCGTCCTGCGGCTCTTCATGCTGGACCGGACGCGGCTCATCAAAGTTGATGAACAGCTGAAGCTGATCCTGAAGAATACGCGCAGCAAGAGCCAGACTGTCTTCCGGCGTTACAGCACCGTTCGTCTCAACCGTCAGCAGCAGTTTATCGTAGTCAGTGACCTGACCAACGCGGGTCTGCTCGACCTTGTAAGACACGCGGCGAACCGGTGAGTAGATTGCATCGATCGGAATCATACCAATCGGAGCATCTTCCGGACGGTTTGCAACAGCAGCAACGTAACCCTTGCCCATGTTGACGGTGAACTCCATTCCGAGCTTCACACCATCATCAAGGGTGCAGATCACAAGATCAGGGTTCATGATTTCAATATCATGCCCGGCCTGAATCTGCCCTGCCTTTACTTCTCCCGGACCAGTCGCCGTGAGAATCATGCGCTTCGGCCCCTCACTGTGCATACGCAGAGCAAGCTGCTTAACGTTCAGGACGATGTCCGTTACGTCTTCACGCACGCCAGGTACAGCAGAGAACTCATGCAGAACGCCATCAATCTGAATGGCAGTTACTGCAGCGCCCTGAAGTGAGGACAGAAGAATACGACGCAGCGCATTACCGAGCGTCATACCGAAACCGCGCTCCAGCGGCTCCGCCACGACTGTGGCGATGCGCGAGGCAACCGGGCCGGGCTCGACTTCAAGCTTCTCCGGCTTGATGAGGGACTGCCAGTTTTTCTGGAGAACCAAGGTCGTGGCCTTTCAAACAACGAAGCCCGCCAACAAAAATTGGCGGCACCTGGCCCGCACAAATCGTGCGGAGGGAGATGCAATCACTACACATGCCGTACATCCTCACGAATGTACGGCATGGCATCACTCAAACGCGACGACGCTTGCGCGGACGGCAGCCATTATGGGGCACCGGCGTCATGTCACGGATGGACGTAATGGTGAAGCCAACAGCCTGCAGCGCACGAAGAGCACTTTCACGCCCCGAACCCGGACCGGACACTTCGATCTCAAGCGTTTCCATACCGTGCTCGCGAGCCTTGCGGCCTGCGTCTTCTGCAGCAACCTGTGCAGCATACGGTGTAGACTTACGCGAGCCCTTGAAGCCCTGTGCGCCCGAGGAGGACCATGCAATTGCATTACCCTGCGCGTCGGAGATCGTGATCATGGTGTTGTTGAACGTGGAAAGCACGTGTGCAACGCCAGAGATAATATTCTTGCGCTCTTTCTTACGAATGCGCGGTGCTGCGGCCTTAGCCATAATAGAGGTCGTCCTAAAAGTTAGCGAGAAGCGTCAGAGTGAAGCAGTCAGGCGCGAATTAGCGCGTGACCTTCTTCTTGCCAGCAATCGCCACTGCCTTACCCTTACGGGTACGTGCATTCGTGTGCGTACGCTGACCGCGGACCGGAAGGCCGCGACGATGACGCAGACCGCGGTAGCAGCCCAGATCCATCAGACGCTTGATGTTCATGGCCGTCTCACGACGCAGATCACCTTCGACGCGGAATTCGCCATCGATCAGCTCACGGATCTTTACGATCTCATCGTCAGACAGTTCGTTAACGCGCTTTGCATCGGGGATACCGAGCTTGCTGCAGATTGCCTGCGCGGTCGACGGGCCAATGCCGTAGACATAGCGCAGGCTGATGACCACCCGCTTGTTGGTCGGAATGTTTACGCCGGCAATACGTGCCACGCCAATTCTCCCATCGACGCGATCAATTGACCGCGTCAGCCTGTTTCATGTCCGGTCGAAACCGGATCGATTGCATCGCAGGCATGTCAGCTCCCAGTCCGATTCCGGAACACAGGCCACCTCTACGCTGCAGATATGTCGAGGGCGCGCAATATACCGGGCACCCCCCTTGAGTCAAATGAGAATGATCACTTCTTCGTGATCATCCTCATTTCTTCAATTTTTTGCGGTCTTTCCGATGAGTGAATCAATCTCTGCACCCACTTCGTCAACGCCCAGCATTCCATCAACATGCTTCAAACGACCAGCCTTCTCATAATAAGGAAGGATTGGTGCAGTCTGACGGCGATAGATATCAAGACGAGATCTCACCACCTCAGGATTGTCATCTGGCCGACGTGTACCATCTTCCGCAGTACGACTGGCAATACGCTCGACAAGCTGATCTTCGGCGACATCCAGAAGAATGACGGCGTCAATCTTCAACCCGTCGGTGCCCAACATGGCATCAAGTGCTTCCGCCTGGCTTTCCGTTCTTGGGAAACCATCCAGAATGAACCCTTGAGCACAATCTGGCTGGGCAATCCGTCCCTGGATCATCTTCACCATTATCGGATCAGGAAGAAACTCCCCTTTCTCCATAATGGCTTTTGCTTCCTTGCCGATTGGCGTTCCCGCAGCAACTTCCGCCCGCAGCATATCTCCAGTCGAGATCTGCTTCAGCCCATAAAGCTGCTCAAGACGTTTTGCCTGCGTCCCCTTACCTGCCCCGGGAGGGCCAAGAAGAATGATATTCATCGACGCTTATTTCCTCCCGAAATGCCATTCCTGGAACCACGGCTACGCTGCTTGCGGATCAGCCCCTGATACTGGTGGGCAACTAGATGAGACTGGACCTGCGTCACGGTATCGATTGTGACCGACACAATAATGATGAGGCTCGTACCGCCAAAATAAAATGGCACGTTGTACTTGCTGATCAAAATCTGCGGCAGGAGACAGACAACAACCAGATACAGAGCGCCGATTGTGGTCAGCCTCGAGAGAATCCGATCGAAATATGACGCGGTGCTTGCTCCCGGACGAATACCCGGAATAAAGCCGCCCTGCTTACGCAGATTTTCAGCCGTTTCTTCAGGATTGAATGTCACAGCAGCGTAGAAGTACGAGAAAAACAGAATCATTGCGGCATAGAACAGCATATAAAGAGGCTGTCCCTGACCAAGCTGCTGCCCAAGAACGGAAAGCCAGCCCGGCATATTATGCCCGTTCATGAATCCTGAAATCGTCACAGGAATCAGCAATACGGAAGAAGCAAAAAKGGGAGGGATTACACCCGCCGTGTTTACCTTCAGCGGCATATGCGTGGAATCACCGCCGAACATGCGATTGCCAATCTGACGCTTCGGATACTGGATCACAACACGACGCTGTGCCTGCTCCATGAAGACGATAAAGGCAATGACAGCGATCGCCATAACCAGAAAGATCATCACGAAAATCGGAGACAATGCCCCGGTGCGGCCCAGTTCAAAAAGGCTGGCCAGCGCATGAGGCAAATTGGCGACAATGCCCGCGAAGATAATCAGTGAAATACCGTTACCGACACCCCGTGATGTGATCTGCTCGCCAAGCCACATCAAGAACATAGTGCCACCGACCAGCGTCACGACACACGACGCGAGGAAGAAGGCACCCGGCATCACCACAGCGCTTGCGCCATGAGACGTCATGTTCTCCAAACCAACAGCGATACCGTATGCTTGGAAAAGCGCAATAAAAACAGTGAGGTAGCGGGTGTACTGGTTAAGCTTTTTACGCCCCGCCTCACCTTCCTTCTTCATTGCTTCCATGGATGGAAGAGCTGTCGAAAGAAGCTGAATGATAATCGAAGCACTAATGTACGGCATGATGTTCAGGGCGAACACAGTCATGCGTCCGAGAGCACCACCCGTAAACATGTCGAACATGCCCAGAATGCCACCCTGATGCTGTGCCAGCAGCTGACCCATCACTGTCGCATCAACACCAGGAACAGGAATGTATGTTCCAAGCCGATAAACGATAAGGGCCAGAAGCGTAAACCAGATACGCTTCTTGAGTTCAGTCGCCTTGGCAAAGGAACTCATATTGAGATTGGCGGCGAGCTGCTCTGCTGCGGAAGCCATCCACCTGTCCTTTCATGAAAACAGCGTCGCCGCACATCTGCACGGGACGCTGTTCACTATCTAACCATACCCCAGATAAATCTGGGAGAGGAAAGCTCAGGCTTCAGCCTGAACTTCCTTCTTCGGTGCGAGCACCTTAACGGAGCCGCCGGCCTTCTCGACGGCAGCAAGAGCTGCCGCAGAAGCACCGTCAACTTCGATGGTCACGCCATGCGAAAGTTCACCCTTCGCAAGAAGACGAACACCATGGGTCTTGCCGTTGACAAGCCCAGCAGCGCGCAGCGTTGCTTCTGTGACAGGAGCCGACTTATCCAGCTTACCTGCTTCGATAGCCTTCGAAATCGCGCCAAGGTTCACCGGAGCATATTCCTTGCGGAAGATGTTCACAAAGCCACGCTTAGGCATACGGCGATACAGCGGAAGCTGACCACCTTCAAACCCGTTCAGCGAGACGCCTTCACGAGCCTTCTGACCCTTAACACCACGTCCGGAGGTCTTACCCTTACCGGAACCAATGCCACGTCCTAGGCGCTTCTTGCGATAACGAGAGCCCTCGTTATCGCGCAATTCGTTGAGGTTCATTTCAACCCTCCACCTGGATGAGGTGGGCAACCTTGCGGATCATCCCACGCACAGCCGGAGTATCTTCCAGCGTACGGGTGGAACCGATACCGCGCAGACCAAGACCAACAATGGTCTCAGCCTGGCCCGGTTTGCGACCAATAACAGAAGCGATCTGCTTTACCTGAACGGTCTTACCGTTTTCAGACATTTGCAGTCTCCTCAGTCTGAGCCTGCTCGCGCTTACCGAAAAGCTCAGCGGCCTTCTTGCCACGACGCGAAGCGACGTTGCGAGGGCTGCTTGCCTTTTCAAGAGCAGCGAACGTAGCCTTGATCATGTTGTGCGGGTTACGCGTTCCAAGGCTCTTAGCGACAACGTCGTTAACACCTAGGCTCTCGAAAACCGCACGCATCGGACCACCAGCGATGATACCCGTACCAGCTTCCGCTGCACGAACAACCACCTTGCCAGCACCATAATGGCCAGACGTATCATGATGAAGGGTACGACCCTCCTTCATTGGTACGCGAATCATCGTGCGCTTAGCGCGCTCAGTAGCCTTACGAATGGCTTCCGGCACTTCACGAGCTTTACCCGCACCGTAACCAACACGTCCCTTCTGATCGCCAACGACAACCAGCGCTGCGAAAGCAAAGCGACGGCCACCCTTAACAACCTTGGCAACACGATTGATGGTTACGAGCTTGTCGACCAGATCGTCGCCCTGCTCGCGCTCACGACCACCACGGCCGCCTTCTCTTGGCTCACGTGCCATGTGTGATCCTCCTTAGAACGAGAGTCCGCCCTCACGGGCAGCCTCTGCCAGGGCCTTGACCCGGCCATGATAGACATAAGCGCCGCGATCAAACACGACGGCCGTCACGCCAGCTGCCAAGCCACGTTCCGCGATCAGCTTGCCGATCGCCGAAGCTGCGTCCACGTTAGCACCGGTGTTGCCATTGTCGCGAAGCTCTTTTTCCAGCGTAGACGCGCTGGCAAGAGTACGACCCTGTGCATCGTCGATGATCTGGGCGTGAATGTGCTTGCTGGAACGGAAGACCGACAAACGCGGCCGGCCGCCGCTCTTGCGACGAAGCTGGAAACGCAGCCGCTGACGGCGACGTTCCTGCAATCCTTGCTGCGATGCCATTACTTCTTCTTACCTTCCTTGCGACGCAGAACTTCCGTGTCATAACGAACGCCCTTGCCCTTGTATGGCTCAGGCTTGCGGAAGCTGCGAATATCGAGAGCGACCTGACCAACGCGCTGCTTGTCGTTGCCTTCAACAACAATAGCGGTCGGACGCGGCGTGGTGATCTTGATACCGGCCGGAATCGGATAAACGACATCGTGCGAGAAGCCGAGGTTCATCACCAGATTGGATCCCTGAACAGCGGCACGGAAACCCGTACCCTGGATTTCAAGACCCTTGGTGAAACCAACAGACACACCCTTGACCATATTTGCGATCAGAGCGCGGGTCGTTCCCCACATCGTCCAGTTTTCACGCGAACGACGACCAATCGGAGCAACTGCAACCGAGTTATCTTCGATCGTCACGTCCACATGACGAGAGACCGGAAAGCTCAGTTCACCAAGCTTACCTTTAGCCGTGAAGACACCATTGGCAACTGCGACCTGCACACCTGCCGGAACTTCTACGGGATATTTACCTACGCGAGACATGCGACCCTCCTCAGAAGACGCGGCAGAGAACCTCGCCGCCAACATTGGCAGCGCGGGCCTCGACGTCCGAAAGGACGCCACGCGGGGTGGACAGGATCGACACACCAAGGCCGGCATAAACGCGCGGAAGTTCCTTGATCTTCGAATAGACACGACGACCAGGCTTGGAGACCCTATGGATTTCCTTAATGACCGGCTGCCCTTCAACGTATTTCAGCTCAATACGGAGCTGCGATACGCCCTTGCGGACTTCTTCCGTGGAAAAACCACGGATGTAACCTTCACGCTTCAGAGCCTCAAGCACGTTCGTGCGAAGCTTGGAAGCGGGCGCAACGCAGGCAGCATGACGAGCACGCTGAGCATTACGGATCCGGGTAAGCATATCACCCAGTGGATCAGACAACGACATTCGATCTATCCCTTACCAGCTCGACTTGACCATGCCAGGAATCTGGCCGGCGGACGCAAGATCACGCAGAGCGATACGGCAAAGCTCGAACTTACGGTAGTTAGCACGGGGACGACCGGTCAGCTTGCAACGAAGACGGACGCGCGTTGCGGATCCGTTACGTGGCATCTGTGCCAGCTTAAGAGTCGCTTCAAATCGGTCTTCAACCGAAAGGGAACGATCCTTGATGATGTTTTTAAGAGCGGTCCGCTTTTCCTTATCGCGCTTTGCAAGAGCTGCGCGATGGTTATTACGGTTAACCGCTGAGATCTTCGCCATCTCGAATTTTCTCCCGGAACCTGTCAGGCCTATCCCGACGGTTTTCCAATCTGCGTGTCTATAAAGGAAAGCGGCCTTCCAATGGAAGGCCGAATCCTTATTTTTAGTCGCGATCGGTCTGAAAAATTACCTGATCAACCTGCGAACGGCAGATCGAAGGCCTTCAGCAGAGCCTTTGCTTCGGCATCGGTCTTTGCAGTGGTCACGAAGATGATGTCCATACCGCGAACGGCATCGATCTTGTCATATTCGATTTCCGGGAAAACAATCTGTTCCTTGATGCCCATGGCGAAGTTGCCACGACCATCAAAACCCTTGTTTGCCGGAAGACCACGGAAATCACGAATGCGAGGCATTGCGATCGTCACGAGACGGTCGAGGAACTCATACATACGCTGACGACGCAGAGTAACCTTACAACCGATCGGAAGACCTTCACGGATCTTGAAGCCAGCAATAGCCTTGCGTGCCAGCGTCTTAACCGGCTTTTGACCGGAAATCGCTGCCATTTCAGCAACTGCTGCATCCAGCTTCTTCTGGTCGCCAGCAGCTTCGCCAACGCCCATGTTCAGCACGATCTTCTCGAGCTTAGGAACCTGCATTGGGTTTGCGTAGCCGAACTGCTCAAGAAGCTGCTTACGAAGAATTTCTTCGTAGCGCTGCTGCATACGCGGCAAAGCGGTGTTGTTATCGCTCATTTTTGCGTTCCTCAGCCTTCGATCACTTCGCCGGTTGCCTTAGCAACACGAACCTTGCGACCGTCTTCAAGAACCCGAAAACCAACGCGTGTCGGCTTACCGCTCTTGGGATCAACCAGCTTCAGGTTGGACAGATGGATCGGCATTTCCTGCTCGATAATACCACCTTCGCCACCTGCGCGGTTGGGCTTCGTGTGACGCTTAGCGATAGCTACGCCGCGAACGACAGCTTTCTCAGCCTTTGGCATCACTGAAAGGACTTCGCCACGAACACCCCGGGACTTGCCGGAAAGAACGAGGACCTGATCGCCTTTTTTAATACGTGCAGCCATTACAGCACCTCCGGCGCCAGGGAGATAATCTTCATGAACTTGCGAGCACGCAGTTCACGAACGACCGGGCCAAAGATACGCGTGCCAATCGGCTCCTGCTGCTTGTTAATCAGCACAGCAGCATTCTTGTCAAAACGGATCGCAGATCCGTCTGCACGACGTACCGGATAAGACGTACGAACGATAACGGCCTGATGGACGTCACCCTTCTTCACCTTACCGCGGGGAATGGCTTCCTTAACGGATACGACAATGATGTCGCCGACCGAGGCAGTCTTCCGCTTGGAGCCGCCCAGCACCTTGATGCACTGCACCCGACGCGCACCGGAATTATCGGCGACGTCAAGGTTGGTCTCGGGATGAATCATGTGCCTACCCCCTTATGCGCTGACGGAAGAGGAAGCCGAAGCCATGTCCTCTCCGTTGCGTGCGACGACAGACCAAGTCTTGCGCTTGGAAATCGGTGCGCATTCTTCAATGCGAACCAGATCGCCAATTTGGCAGACGTTGGCTTCATCATGAGCCGCATACTTTTTGGAGCGGCGGATGAATTTCTTATAGAGCGGGTGCATGATACGACGATCAACAAGAACGGTAACCGTCTTGTCCATCTTGTCGCTCGTTACTCGCCCTGTCAGGACGCGCCTTGGCATCGTCCGTCTCCTCTCAGGACTTTGCGGCGGACGTTTGGGCGCCCGCACGGTTCTTCGATTGATGAGCCAGTGTCTTGATGCGCGCGACAGCACGGCGCACGACCTTAACACGGCTTGTGTTTTCCGACTGCCCAGTGGCAGCCGCAAAACGGTGATTGATCTGTTCACGCTTCAGATCGATGAGCAGAGCGTTCAGCTCGTCCTCGCTCTTCGCGCGCAGATCTGTAGGCTTGTACGTGTCGGCCATCTTACGCGTCTCCGATACGCTGAACGAACTTGGTCTTGATCGGAAGCTTTGCAGCTCCCAGGCTCAGTGCCAAGCGAGCGACTTCCGGCGGAACGCCTTCGATCTCAAACAGGATACGACCTGGCTTGACACGAGCTGCCCAGTACTCTGGGGAACCCTTGCCCGAGCCCATACGCACTTCTGCAGGCTTTGTCGAGACCGGAAGGTCAGGAAAAATACGAATCCAGACGCGACCGGCACGCTTCATCGCACGAGTAATAGCACGACGGGACGCTTCGATCTGACGGGCCGTGATCCGCTCTGGCTCAAGAGCCTTCAGACCATATGCACCGAAGTTTAGCTGCGTTCCGCTTTTCGCCAGGCCGTGGATACGGCCCTTGTGAGCTTTACGAAACTTTGTCCGCTTTGGGGAAAGCATGTTGTTAAATCCTCAATCAGCACCAGCAATGGAACTGTAGGCTTTCGCCTACAATTCAACGTTGCGGAGCCTGCTCCGCGGCACGACGGTCTTGTGCCAGGGGGTCATGAGCCAGGATCTCACCCTTGAAGATCCAGACCTTCACACCGCAGGTTCCATAAGTCGTCTTGGCCGTCGCCGTGCCATAGTCGATATCAGCGCGGAGCGTATGCAACGGCACACGTCCCTCACGATACTTCTCGTCACGTGCGATTTCGGCACCACCTAGACGTCCGCTGCAAGTAATACGGATGCCCTGGGCGCCCAGACGCATTGCAGACTGGATTGCGCGCTTCATGGCGCGGCGGAAAGCAACGCGACGCTCAAGCTGCTGAGCAATGTTCTCAGCAACCAGAGTTGCGTCGATTTCCGGCTTACGGATCTCAACGATGTTCAGCGCTACGTCGGTCTTCGCCATACGGCTCAGTTCCTTACGCAGTGCATCAATGTCCTGACCCTTCTTACCGATCACCACACCCGGACGGGCAGCGTAGATCGTTACGCGGGGCTTCTTTGCCGGACGCTCGATAACAACACGAGAGACGCCAGCACCAGACAGCTTACGACGCAGGAATGCACGCAGCTTAAGGTCTTCATGAAGAAGACGTGCATAGTCTGCACCTGCGTACCAGCGGCTATCCCAGGTACGGTTAACACCGAGCCGAAGCCCGATTGGATTGACCTTATGTCCCATGGATCAAGCTGCCTTCTGCTCTTCGCTGGTTTCCGATGCTTCTGCAGCTTCGGCCACAACAATCTTCAGGTGGCTGAAGAACTTTTCAACGCGAGCCGAACGACCACGGCCACGAGCGTGAAAACGCTTCATGACGATAGACTTGCCGACTTCAGCCGTCTTCACAACCAGACGATCAACGTCCAGCTGATGATTGTTCTCAGCGTTGGCCACGGCGCTCTCAAGAGTCTTCTTAACCTGCTGCGCGATACGACGACGCGAGAAGGTCAGAGCGGCAATAGCCTTGTCAGCTGGCTGGTTACGGATCATTGCCGCAACCAGATTCAGCTTACGCGGGCTAACACGGATATTACGCGTAATTGCTTGCGCTTCCGTATCAGCAAGCGTGCGGATGTGCTTCGGCTTGCTCATTTTCAGCCCCGCTTCGACTTCTTGTCAGAGCCATGACCGGTGTAGGTCCGTGTCGGTGAGAATTCACCGAACTTGTGACCGACCATGTTCTCCGTGACCTGCACAGGCAGGAACTTGTGACCATTATAGACGCCGAACGTAAGCCCGACGAACTGCGGCAGAATCGTGGAACGACGTGACCAGATCTTGATCACTTCGTTACGACCAGAAGCACGAGCTGCTTCTGCTTTGCCGAACAGATACCCGTCAACGAACGGGCCCTTCCAGACGGAACGTGCCATCTCTGTTTGCCCCCTCTTACTTGCCGGACTTACGGCGACGGATGATCAAGCTATCCGTCTTTTTGTTAACACGCGTCTTGTAACCCTTCGTCGGAACGCCCCAAGGCGTAACCGGATGACGGCCACCAGAGGTACGACCTTCACCACCACCATGTGGGTGATCGACCGGGTTCATGACAACGCCACGGTTGTGCGGACGACGTCCGAGCCAACGGGAACGTCCAGCTTTACCCATGTGCTGGTTCATGTTGTCTGGGTTAGAGACAGCACCAACCGTTGCCATGCATTCGCCGCGAACAAGACGTAGTTCACCAGACTGAAGCTTGATCTGGGCGTAGCCCGCATCTTTACCGACGAGCTGAGCATACGTTCCAGCGGAACGTGCCATCTTGCCGCCAGCACCTGGCTTCAGTTCAATATTGTGAACAATCGTACCAACCGGCATAGCACCGAGAGACATCGCATTGCCCGGCTTCACGTCCGTATGGGCGCCAGAGATGACGCGATCGCCAACCTTGATGCGCTGCGGAGCCAGAATGTAAGCGAGCTCGCCGTCATCGTACTTGATGAGTGCGATAAATGCCGTACGATTTGGATCGTACTCAAGGCGTTCAATCGTTGCACCCACATCGAACTTACGACGCTTGAAATCGACGTAACGATAGGACTGCTTGTGCCCGCCGCCACGGAACCGAACTGTCGTACGGCCGTGGTTATTACGACCGCCAGACTTGTTCTTACCTTCCGTCAGCTGCTTGACCGGCTTGCCCTTCCAGAGCTCGCTACGATCAATCAGCACGGTGCCGCGTGTGCTCGGCGTCGTGGGATTAAAGTGCTTTAGTGCCATGGTTATTACCCCGCGTCAGCCCAGCTTCGCTGTAAGGTCAATGGATTGACCTTCTGCAAGCTGTACATACGCCTTCTTAATGTCAGAGCGGCGACCAGGACGACCCTTGACGCGCTTCGTCTTACCCTTCTGGACCAGCGTGTTCACGCCAGAAACCTTAACGTTGAAGAGCTTTTCGACAGCGGCCTTGATCTGCGGCTTGGTTGCAGTCGTGGAGACCTTGAAAACAACCTGATTACGCTCCGAAAGAAGCGTAGCCTTTTCCGTGATCAGCGGCGAACGGACCACATCGTAAAGAGCTTCCTGAGACATGTTCTCAGCTGTCTTACGTGCGTTCATGACGATAGAGATGGTCATGCCAGACGCTCCTTAAGACCCTCAAGACCCGCACGGGTAATAACCAGTACATCGTGGTTGAGGATGTCATAGACGTTCGCGCCGATGGTCGGCAGGACGTCAATCTTCGGCAGGTTCGCAACCGCACGAGCAAACTGCTCATCAACCGCACCATCCACGATCAACGCGGAGGACCAGCCGAGAACCTTGAGCTTAGCAGCAGCTTCACGGGTCTTGCTCACGCCATTGGCGGTATCGAGCACAACCAGCTTGCCAGCAGCAGCCTTCTGCGACAGCGCAGAAATCAGGCCGAGACGACGAACCTTCTTCGGCAGATCGTATCCGTGGTCACGGACAACCGGACCATGAACAACGCCACCCGTACGGAACTGCGGCGCACGCAGCGAGCCCTGACGTGCAGAACCGGTGCCCTTCTGGCGGAACGGCTTCTTCGTCGTACCAGAAACTTCACCCATGCCTTTGGTGCGATGCGTACCAGCGCGGCGCTTAGCCAGCTGCCAGTGAACAACTCGCGCCATGATGTCGGCACGCGGAGAAACCGCGAAAATCTCTTCTGGAAGCGCGACTGAGCCAGCGCTGCCATTATCGAGGGTCTTGATATCGTATTCCATGCCCCTCGTCCTCAACCGGCGGCCGCTACGACTGCAGCCGGGTACGGCGCATCGGCGTGGCGAGCCTTCTTGATTGCATCGCGAATCAGCACAAGGCTATTCTTCGCACCAGGAATCGCACCCCTGACCATAATCAGGTTACGCTCTTCATCCACGGCTGCCACTTCCAGGTTCAGCGTTGTAACACGCTCGTCACCCATATGACCTGCCATCTTCTTGCCCTTGAAGACCTTGCCAGGATCCTGGCGCTGGCCCGTAGAACCATGAGAACGGTGGCTAATGGAAACGCCGTGAGAGGCTTCAAGGCCAGCGAAGTTATGACGCTTCATAACACCCGCAAAACCTTTACCCTTACTCTGGCCCGTGACATCAACTTTCTGCCCAACCACGAAATGGTTAGCGGAGAGCTTTGCGCCGGCCTCAAGCAGAGCATCTTCCGCAACGCGGAACTCTACGAGGTGCTTCTTCGGCTCAACCTTGGTACGGGCAAAGTGGCCACGATTTGCCTTGGTGACATTCTTCACCTTGGCATTACCAAGACCGAGCTGAACGGCTGTATAGCCATCACGCTCATTCGTGCGGGTATCCACAACCTGAACTTCGTCAAGGTGCAGAACCGTCACAGGCACATGAGTGCCGTCTTCTTTAAACAGCCGGGTCATCCCCAGCTTTTTTGCAATCAATCCGGTACGCATCGTCTGGACCTTAGAGTTTGATCTCGACATCAACGCCAGCGGCGAGGTCGAGCTTCATGAGGGCGTCCACGGTCTGCGGTGTCGGCTCGACAATGTCGAGCAGCCGGCGGTGAGTCCGAATTTCGAACTGCTCGCGGCTTTTCTTATCCACGTGTGGCGAACGGTTCACCGTGAAACGTTCGATATGCGTCGGCAGCGGGATCGGACCCCGAACCCGCGCACCCGTACGCTTCGCCGTGTTTACGATCTCTTTGGTGCTGTTGTCCAGCACTCGATGATCGTACGCCTTAAGGCGAATGCGGATGTTCTGGTTGTCCATAGTCTTAATTCGTCCAACTCAAAAATTCGGGTCTCGTCCTACTGCCATTGCATCTGAAAGGGAACCCCGGCCAGAAATAAATCTGGCCGGGGCTTCCATATCAACGGCGAAACGCAGGACTTAGGCGCTGATTGAAGAAACCACGCCTGCACCCACGGTGCGGCCACCTTCGCGAATTGCGAAGCGGAGGCCTTCGTCCATGGCGATCGGAGCAATCAGCTCGACATCCATGGCTACGTTATCACCCGGCATGACCATTTCCGTGCCTTCCGGCAGCGTCACGACGCCCGTGACGTCGGTCGTACGGAAATAGAACTGCGGGCGGTAGTTCGTGAAGAACGGCGTATGACGGCCACCTTCTTCCTTCGTGAGGATGTAAGCCTCAGCCTTGAACGTCTTGTGCGGCGTAATGGAGCCTGGCTTTGCAAGAACCTGACCACGCTCAACGTCTTCACGCTTCGTACCGCGAACCAGTGCACCGATGTTGTCACCGGCTTCACCACGATCGAGAAGCTTACGGAACATCTCAACACCCGTAACGGTTGTCTTGATGGTATCCTTCAGACCAACGATCTCAACTTCGTCGCCGACGTTCACAACGCCACGCTCAACACGACCCGTGACAACCGTACCACGACCCGAGATCGAGAACACGTCTTCGATCGGCATCAGGAACGGACGGTCAACCGGACGCTCAGGCTGCGGAATGTAGGTGTCTACAGCTTCCATCAGCTCAAGAACGCGATCTTCACCAATGGTGGCGTCACCATCTTCAAGGGTCACAAGAGCAGAACCCTTGACGATGGGGATATCGTCGCCTGGGAACTGGTAGGAAGACAGAAGCTCACGAACTTCCATTTCCACGAGCTCGAGCAGCTCAGCGTCGTCAACCTGGTCAACCTTGTTCAGGAACACAACCAGAGCAGGAACACCAACCTGACGAGCAAGCAGGATGTGCTCACGCGTCTGCGGCATTGGACCGTCAGCAGCGGACACAACCAGGATCGCGCCGTCCATCTGAGCGGCACCGGTGATCATGTTCTTGACGTAGTCAGCATGGCCCGGGCAATCGACGTGAGCGTAGTGACGGTTCTTCGTCTCATACTCAACGTGAGCCGTGGAGATTGTGATACCACGAGCGCGCTCTTCAGGAGCCTTGTCGATCTGGTCGTATGCACTGAACGTTGCACCACCGGACTTTGCCAGCACCTTTGTGATTGCAGCAGTCAGCGAGGTCTTGCCGTGATCGACGTGACCAATCGTTCCAATGTTGCAGTGCGGCTTGTTCCGCTCGAATTTAGCCTTTGCCATCGTCTTTCTCCAAAACCCTGCCTTCCACGAGGCAGAGAATAAGACTGAAAGTTCATCCAGTCAGTATCTGTTAGATTCCCAGATACTGCCGGAAGCCCTTTAGCGGGTTCTGATTACCAGCGATAGTGACTGAATGCCTTGTTAGCTTCAGCCATACGGTGGGTGTCTTCGCGCTTCTTTACAGCAGCGCCACGATTGTTAACCGCGTCCATCAGTTCGTTGGACAAGCGCTCCTGCATCGTGTTCTCACCGCGCTTGCGGGAGGCATCGATCAACCACCGGATCGCCAGAGCCTGACGGCGCTCAGTGCGCACTTCGACAGGCACCTGATAGGTAGCACCACCAACACGACGTGAACGGACTTCAACAGCCGGCTTCACGTTGTCCAGAGCCGAGTGGAACATAGCCACCGGGTCAGCAGTTGCACCACCACGGTGACGCAGAACCTCGAGAGCACCGTAAACGATGCCTTCGGCGGTGGATTTCTTTCCATCATACATCAGCGCATTCATGAAGCGCGTAATGACGATGTCTCCGAACTTTGGATCGGGAAGGATCTCACGCTTTACAGCGCGGTGACGGCGACTCATTCCAAATACCTCTTACTTCGGACGCTTCGCGCCATACAGCGAACGACGCTGACGACGCTTAGCGATGCCCTGCGTGTCAAGCACGCCTCGCAGGATGTGATAACGCACACCAGGAAGATCCTTCACTCGCCCACCACGGATAAGAACAACACTGTGTTCCTGAAGGTTATGACCTTCACCCGGAATGTAGCTTACGACCTCGTACCCGTTGGTCAGACGCACCTTGGCGACCTTACGCAGAGCGGAGTTCGGCTTCTTTGGCGTTACCGTGTACACGCGCGTGCATACACCACGCTTCTGGGGGCATCCCTGTAGTGCAGGGACCTTATTCCGCTTTGCGGCCGGCTCACGGCCGTTCGCGATCAACTGGTTGATGGTCGGCATGCGCCCTTCCCAATCCTTGTCCTATTCCGGACAGAAAGCACCAGACTTTCTGCCATGACATTTTATTCAAATCGACATGCGGCTGAACCGCCTGCCTATCCCACATTTGGAAAGAGAAACAGCAAAAGCCATTTCCCTCCTTTTGTAGCGTGCGGCCTTGGCATCCCCCGAATCCGGGGTAGCGGCACCACATGCGATTCTTTGTCTTCGACGGCTTTTTTTCGCCTAATTAGACGGGAGTAGCCGAGGGCGCGGAACCTACGAAGGGTTCCGCGTTGAGTCAAGTGTTTCGGCTAAAATTGCAGCGATTCTGAAGATAGAGTTTCTGGAATCGCTGCAATTTCCCCTCTGCCTTCTTTTAAAAGAGAAGCAGAGAGGTTTTTCATTATTCAGCCGCGTCTTTCACTTCCGTCGCTGAACGACCAACGCGATGACGGTCCTGGCTGGCAGCAATGCCCCGCAGACGGTTCATAACGCTACCCGTACCAGCCGGGATCAGACGACCCACAATCACGTTCTCCTTGAGACCGTTCAGTGTGTCGACCTTGCCCGAGGTCGCAGCGTCTGTAAGCACCCGTGTGGTCTCCTGGAACGACGCCGCTGAGATAAAGGACTGCGTCTGCAGGGAAGCCTTGGTAATGCCCTGTAGCACCGGCATAGCCACTGCTGGTGTATCACCATTTTCCTGAAGACGCTGGTTCTCGATCTCGTACTCGATCCGATCAACAGTCTCGCCGATCAGATAGGTCGAGTCACCCGGTTCCAGAATCTCAACCTTCTGCAGCATCTGACGAACAATGACCTCAATATGCTTGTCATTGATCTTCACGCCCTGCAGTCGATAGACGTCCTGGATCTCGTTGACGAGATAGTCCGAAAGCGCCTCGACACCCATAACCTTCAGAATGTCATGCGGCACACGCGGACCATCGACCAGCGGGTCACCCTTCTGGACGAAGTCACCTTCCTGAACGGAAACGTGCTTGCCCTTCGGGATGAGATACTGCGTCTCTTCGCTGGTCTCGTCGTTCTTCACGATAACGCAACGCTTCGACTTGTAATCCTTCCCGAATTCGATACGCCCATCGCCCTCGGCAATGATCGCATGATCCTTCGGACGGCGGGCTTCGAACAGTTCGGCAACACGCGGCAGACCACCAGTAATGTCACGGGTCTTGGAGCCTTCACGCGGAATACGCGCCAGCACGTCACCAGCATGAACTTCGGCACCATTCTCAATCGACAGAATACTGTCTGGTGAGAGGAAGTAACGAGCATCATTGCCGTTGGCGAGCTTGACCACATTGCCCGCAGCATCCTTGAGCTGCAGACGTGGACGAAGATCAACCCCTTTGGAAGCCTGCTTATAGTCAACCACAACCTTGGAGCTAAGGCCTGTGACCTCATCCATACGTTCGACAAGCGTGATGCTGTCGATCAGGTCAAGGTATTCCACCGTACCAGCCTGCTCGGTGATGATGGGAAGGGTGTACGGGTCCCACTCGGCCATCTTCTGGCCACGTGCAACTGCCTCACCCTCGCCCACCATCAGACGTGCACCGTATGGCACACGGTAACGAGCGCGCTCGACACCGTTCTCATCGGTCAGAAGGATCTCGCAATTACGCGACATCACAACCAGAACCTTCTGAGAGTTCTCAACCACGTTGCGGTTCTTGATCGTCACCTGACCATCGCGAGACGCTTCGACCATGGACTGCTCGGCGCCACGCGTTGCCGCACCACCAATATGGAAGGTACGCATCGTCAGCTGAGTACCAGGCTCACCGATGGACTGAGCGGCGATAACGCCAACAGCTTCACCAATGTTCACCGGCGTACCGCGAGCCAGATCACGACCATAGCAGTGCGCACAGATACCAACACGACTATCGCATGTCAGAACCGAGCGGATTTCCATGCTCTCGACGCCAGCCTTCTCGATGAGCTCGGCTTCCGGCTCCTCAATCAGGGTGTTGCGCGGTAGCAGAACTTCATGGGTGACCGGATGCAGCACATCCTTGGAGGTCGTACGTCCAAGAATACGCTCAGACAACGAAGCAACGACTTCGCCGCTGTCCATAACCGCACGAACCGTCAGACCACGTTCGGTACCGCAATCCGGCTCAACGATGATGCAATCCTGCGCAACGTCAACGAGACGACGCGTCAGATAACCGGAGTTTGCAGTCTTCAGAGCCGTATCCGCGAGGCCCTTACGAGCACCATGGCTGGACGTGAAGTAATCGAGAACCGACAGACCTTCTTTGAAGTTCGCGATAATCGGCTGTTCGATAATTTCGCCTGAAGGCTTCACCATCAGACCGCGCATACCAGCAAGCTGCTTCATCTGGGCTGGCGACCCACGAGCACCGGAGTGGCTCATCATCCAGACAGAGTTGGTCGGCTTACCGATAACCTGCTTGGAGATTTCCTTCAGCATGGCTGCCTGGACTTCGTCCGTGCAACGTGACCAGGCATCAACCACCTTGTTATAGCGCTCGCCAGCGGTGATCAGACCGTCCTGATACTGCTGCTCGAATTCCTTGACCTCTTCCGAGGTCTTGGCAACGAGAGGCGCCTTCTCTGCCGGGATGATCATGTCATCCTTGCCGAAGGAAATACCAGCACGGGCAGCGTGCTTGAAACCGAGGCCCATGAGACGGTCACAGAAGATCACGGCTTCCTTCTGACCACAGTGACGATAGACCGTGTCAATCACGTCAGACACGTTCTTTTTCGTCAACTGCTTGTTGATCAGGCTGAACGGAATCGCAGGATGCTTCGGCAGGATCTGCGCAATAAGCGCACGTCCCGGGGTCGTCAGGATCGTCTGGCGGATCGGGTTACCGTTTTCATCAACGGTCGGTAGACGCAGACGGATCTTATCGTGAAGCTGCAGGGAACCTGCGAGCATCGCGCTCTCGATTTCTGCAACATCCGAGTAAGCCGGCGGGGCAGCCTTAACGACCTTGCCATCTTCGATGACCGCTTCGTCAGGCGTTGCGCGATATTCAGGAACTTCAAGGCTCAAATAATAGAGACCCAGAACAATATCCTGAGACGGCACGATAATCGGCTTACCGTTCGCCGGGCTGAGAATGTTGTTTGTGGACATCATCAGCACACGGGCTTCCAACTGCGCTTCAAGCGACAGCGGAACGTGCACGGCCATCTGATCGCCGTCGAAGTCAGCATTGAACGCGGTGCAGACCAGCGGGTGAAGCTGGATAGCCTTCCCTTCGATCAGCGTTGGCTCAAATGCCTGAATACCAAGACGGTGAAGCGTCGGTGCGCGGTTCAGCATCACGGGATGTTCGCGGATGACCTCTTCGAGGATATCCCAAACTTCCGGACGCTCTTTCTCCACCATGCGCTTTGCAGCTTTAATGGTGGTAGCGTGACCGTATTTTTCCAGCTTGGAATAGATGAACGGCTTGAAAAGCTCGAGCGCCATCTTCTTCGGAAGACCGCACTGATGCAGCTTCAGCTCAGGGCCAACCACGATGACCGAACGGCCAGAGTAGTCAACGCGCTTCCCAAGAAGGTTCTGACGGAAACGGCCCTGCTTGCCCTTGAGCATGTCGGACAGAGACTTCAGTGGACGCTTGTTGGCACCCGTGATGGCACGTCCACGACGACCGTTATCGAACAGCGCATCGACAGATTCCTGAAGCATACGCTTTTCGTTGCGAACAATAATGTCCGGTGCACGAAGCTCGATCAAACGCTTCAGACGGTTATTACGGTTGATAACGCGACGATACAGATCATTCAGATCGGACGTGGCAAAACGACCGCCATCCAGCGGGACCAGCGGACGCAGTTCCGGCGGGATCACCGGAATAATGTCCATGATCATCCAGTCCGGACGTGAACCACTCTCAACGAATGCCTCGACGAGCTTCAGACGCTTGACCAGCTTCTTACGAGCAGCCTCCGACGTTGCCTTGCGCAGCTTCTTGCGCATCATCGTCTTCTCGGAATCGCCTTCCATGACTTCAGCGTCATAGTCGAACGGATCCGGCAGCCCCTTCGCCTTGGCAGCAAGGCTCAGCTCACGCTCCTGAGCGTTGGGAATACCCCAGTCATACGTGGAAAGTGCACGCTTGATGGCTTCAGCGCCGATACCGACGTCGATGCCTGCATCCGGATATTCATCCAGAAGATCTTCACACCGCACTTCGTCCAGAAGGTATTGGTCGCGCTTCTTGCCGTTCTTGTAAGACTCGATCTGATCGGAGTCACAGACTCCCTTGTCGAGCACCAGGAACTTCTCGAAGTACAGAACCGGCTCAACATCCTTGAGAGCCATATCCATCATTGTGGCAATACGGCTAGGAAGCGACTTCAGGAACCAGATATGTGCAACGGGTGAAGCGAGCTCGATATGGCCCATACGCTCACGGCGAACCTTCGCCAGCGTAACTTCAACACCGCACTTTTCACAGACAATGCCGCGGAACTTCATCCGCTTGTATTTTCCGCACAGGCATTCGTAGTCCTTGATCGGACCAAAAATACGAGCACAGAAAAGGCCGTCACGCTCAGGCTTGAACGTCCGGTAATTAATGGTCTCCGGCTTTTTGATTTCACCGTAAGACCAGGAACGGATCTGCTCGCTCGAAGCAAGCTGGATCTTGATCTGATCGAAGGCTACCGACTGGCCAGCCTGACCCAGGATCTTCATGAGTTCGTTCATGCGCCGAAACCCCAATGCGCGCCGCAGCGTCCTGCGGGCGCGTCAAAATTGAACCGTAAAGCGAGCAGCAGAGACGCCAATTAAGCGGCGCCCTGCTCAAGTTCGACATTCAGACCGAGCGACTTCAGTTCCTTGATCAGAACGTTGAAGCTCTCAGGAATACCAGCCTCGAAGTCATCCTGCTCACGCACGATCGCCTCATAAACCTTGGTACGGCCGGACACGTCATCCGACTTCACCGTCAGCATTTCCTGCAGCGTATATGCTGCGCCATACGCCTCAAGTGCCCACACTTCCATCTCACCGAAGCGCTGACCACCGAACTGCGCCTTACCACCCAGCGGCTGCTGCGTAACAAGCGAGTAAGGACCGATCGAACGTGCATGGATCTTGTCGTCGACAAGGTGATGCAGCTTCAGCATGTAGATGTAGCCAACTGTCGTCTTACGCTCGAACAGCTCGCCTGTACGACCATCGATCAGCTGGGACTGGCCAGACTTATCAACGCCAGCCTTCTCCAGCATGTTTTCGATATCCGGGATGGAAGCCCCATCGAAGACAGGCGTAGCAATTGGCAGGCCCTTGCGGAGGTTGTTGGCCAGCTCAACAAGCTGCTCGTTAGGAAGCGTTGCCACATCCGTCTCGAACACTTCGTCGCCATAGACATCACGCAGGCGATCAAGCAGTTCCTGCTTGCGCTCGCCAGAACGCTGATACTCATCGACCATTTCCCCGATGCTTGCGCCAATATTGGCACACGCCCAACCCAGATGGGTTTCAAGGATCTGACCGATGTTCATACGAGACGGCACACCCAGCGGGTTCAGAACGATATCAACCGCCTGACCATTCTCCAGGAACGGCATGTCCTCGACTGGCACAACGCGGGAGACAACACCCTTGTTACCATGACGACCGGCCATCTTATCACCAGGCTGAAGCTTACGCTTCACAGCAACGAAGACCTTGACCATCTTCATCACGCCAGGCGGCAGTTCATCGCCACGCTGAAGCTTCTCGACCTTGTTCTCAAAGCGAGAGTTAATGAGGCGAACAGCTTCGTCGAACTCTGAACGCAGGGTCTCAAGCTCAGCGGTGACTTCGTCGGAAGCAACCGTAACGTTCCGCCATGCAGCGCGAGGATGCTCATCAAGCACCTCTACTGTGATCGGCGTTCCTGCACGGATGCCCTTGAAGCCTGCTCCTGCCACTTCACCAACCAGACGCTCACGTAAACGGTTGTGGAAGCTACGCTCCTGAATGGAACGCTCGTCGTCACGGTCCTTCGTCAGACGCTCGATTTCAGCGCGTTCGATGGCCATGGCACGTTCGTCCTTGTCCACGCCGCGGCGTGAGAAGACACGAACGTCAACGATCGTTCCGGTCGTTCCAGGTGGAAGCTTCAGAGACGTGTCACGAACGTCAGAAGCCTTTTCACCAAAGATGGCCCGCAGAAGCTTCTCTTCTGGCGTCATCGGGCTTTCGCCCTTTGGTGTCACCTTACCAACAAGAATGTCGCCCGGATTAACCTCTGCACCGACATAAACAATGCCAGCTTCGTCAAGGTTACGAAGAGCTTCTTCGCCGACATTAGGAATATCGCGCGTAATTTCTTCCTGACCCAGCTTCGTATCACGCGCCATGACTTCGAATTCCTCGATATGAATCGAGGTGAACACGTCATCACGAGCAATACGCTCAGAAATCAGGATGGAGTCTTCGAAGTTGTAACCGTTCCAAGGCATGAACGCGACGAGCACGTTACGACCCAGAGCCAGTTCACCCAGTTCCGTGGACGGACCATCAGCAATGATGTCGCCAGCATGAACCGTATCGCCAACCTTCACCAGCGGGCGCTGGTTGATGCAGGTCGACTGGTTCGAACGCATATACTTGCGAAGGCGATAGATATCGACGCCTTGAGTTGCACCGGCATCGTCGGTCGCGCGGACCACGATACGGGCACCATCGATCTGGTCGATAATACCGTCACGCTTGGCGACGATTGTCGCACCAGAGTCACGTGCAACGGCTGCTTCCATGCCCGTACCAACCAGTGGGGCATCAGCCTTCACCAGCGGAACGGCCTGACGCTGCATGTTCGCACCCATCAGGGCGCGGTTCGCGTCATCGTTCTCAAGAAACGGAATGAGAGCTGCCGCAACAGACACAAGCTGCTTCGGTGACACGTCGCAAGCCGTAACCTGCTCAGGCGGAACAACGCGGAAGTCGCCAGACTTACGAACCGAGACCAGTTCGTCCGTCAGATGACCGTCGGCGCTCTGCTTCGCATCGGCCTGTGCAACAACAAGCTTCTCTTCTTCCATGGCGGAAAGATATTTCCAGCCATCCTGAAGAATACCGTCCTTCACAAGACGATACGGTGTCTCAATGAAGCCGTATTTGTTGACCTTGGCATAGGTCGAGAGTGAGTTGATCAGACCAATATTCGGGCCTTCAGGCGTTTCAATTGGGCAGATACGACCGTAATGCGTCGGATGGACGTCACGAACTTCGAAGCCCGCACGTTCACGGGTTAGACCGCCCGGGCCAAGCGCCGAAAGACGGCGCTTATGCGTCACCTCGGAAAGCGGGTTTGTCTGATCCATGAACTGGCTAAGCTGCGACGACCCGAAGAACTCACGTACCGCAGCAGCCGCAGGCTTCGCGTTAATCAGATCATGCGGCATGACCGTATCGATGTCGACAGAGCCCATACGTTCGCGGATGGCGCGCTCCATACGCAGCAAGCCGACGCGATACTGGTTTTCCATCAGTTCGCCGACAGAGCGAACGCGACGGTTACCAAGGTTATCAATATCGTCGATCTGGCCACGACCATCCTTCAGATCGCACATGATCTTGATGGTACGCAGGATATCTTCCTTGCGCAGAACGCGCAGGGTATCCGGAGCGTCTACATCGAGACGCATGTTCATCTTGACACGACCAACAGACGAAAGGTCGTAGCGATCCTGGTCAAAGAACAGCCCGCGGAACATCGCTTCAGCGGTTTCCTTGGTCGGCGGCTCGCCTGGACGCATGATACGATAGATATCGATCAGTGCTTCGTCACGGCTCGTGTTCTTGTCAACTGAAAGCGTGTTGCGGATCCAGGGACCGTGCGAACCATCGATGGAAAGCGTTGGAAGCTCTGTAATTCCCAGCTCTTCAAGTGCTGCCAGACGGTCTTCCGTCAGCTCTTCACCCGCTTCGCCGTAAATTTCACCGGTGTTCTCGTTAACAAGATCATGGGCAAGGTAGCAGCCAAGAACGTCAAGACGCCCGACCTGGACCACACGGGTCTTTTCAGCGATCTTGCGAACCATGCGCGCTGTCAGCTTGGCATCGGCCTCTGCGACCACTTCACCGGTATCAGCGTCAACCAGTGGGCTCAGCAGCTTCTGGCCACGGAACGCATCAGGCTCGAACGGACGTGCCCAGCCATCACCCATGCGGGTGAACGTAACCATATCGTAGAAGTAGGACAGGATTTCATCCTGATCCATACCCCGGATGTCGAGACCTTCGACATCACCGCCCTCTGCGATCTTCTCTTCGCGCTGAGCGATATAGTTCGCACCCTCGAGAGCGTAAAGCAGCGTCGTGACTGGCAGCTTACGCTTACGATCGATACGGACGTAAATCAGGTCCTTTGCATCGAATTCGAAGTCCAGCCACGAACCACGATACGGAATCACACGGGCAGCAAAAAGATACTTACCCGAAGAATGCGTCTTGCCCTTATCATGATCGAAGAAGACGCCCGGGCTACGATGCATCTGAGAAACGATGACACGCTCGGTACCATTGATAATGAAGGTGCCGTTATTAGTCATGAGCGGCATGTCGCCCATGTAAACCGGCTGTTCCTTCAGATCATGAATGGAGCGTGAACCTGTGTCTTCATCGATATCCCAAGTCGTAAGACGGAGGATAACCTTCAGCGGGGCTGCAAATGTCAGACCGCGCTGAATGCACTCTTCGACGTCATACTTCGGCTCTTCGAACTCGTAAGACACGAAGTCCAGACGACCGCGACCAGCAAAGTCATTGATTGGAAAAACCGAACGGAAGACTTCCTGCAGACCGGAGTTCTGACGGCTGTCAGGACTCACGTTCATTTGCAGGAACGCTTCGTAGGACGCGCGCTGCACATCGATCAGATTGGGCATCGGCGCAATTTCGGGAATGCGCCCGAAGCTTTTGCGGATCCTCTTGCGTCCCGTGAACGATTTGGTGATCGCGTTCATCTATCTTGCCCTCTGCACCAGACCTTCGAGTCGCCCGGGATTTCATTGTCAGACGAACGCCTGACACGACACGGACGACCGGAACGACCGGCTTTCAGTAATTTCAATACGTAGCGAGCCGCGTATTATACTCTTATTTCCACCAACGGCAAATCGGGCGGGAACCGCATGCGATCCCCGCCCTATCCGTCTGCTTTTGCAGAGGCCGCCTCCTCAGAGAGGAAACGACCCGATCAAGTTGATTACTTGATTTCGACCTTGGCGCCGTTGTCTTCCAGGGTCTTCTTGATCTTCTCGGCTTCGTCCTTGGACACGCCTTCCTTGACGGTCTTCGGTGCGCCTTCAACCAGGTCCTTAGCTTCCTTCAGACCCAGGCCCGTGATGCCACGGATTTCCTTAATCACGTTGATCTTCTTGTCGCCAGCAGCGGCCAGAACAACGGTGAACTCGGTCTGCTCTTCAGCAGGAGCTGCAGCAGCAGCCGGGCCAGCAGCAACAGCTACTGGAGCAGCAGCGGAAACGCCCCACTTCTCTTCGAGAAGCTTGGAAAGCTCAGCAGCTTCGAGAACGGTAAGAGCGGATAGCTCTTCAACAATCTTTGCCAGATCGGCCATGGTCTTATCCTACGTGATGCACTGTTAGATTGGGTTCAAATCTACGCCGCAGCGTTGATTTTACTCTTAGGCGGCTTCGCCGGTCTTGGCATAGGCGCCGAAGACGCGAGCAAGCTGGCCTGCCGGAGCCTGAACAACACCTGCGATACGCGTAGCGGGGGTCTGAATCATACCCACCAGCTTCGCACGCAGTTCGTCCAGAGACGGCAGCTCGGCAAGTGTCTTGATTCCAGCGACGTCAAGCGTCTGGGAACCAAGGGAGCCACCGAGCACTACAAGCTTGTCATTCGTCTTGGCGAACTCGACGATCACCTTTGCAACTGCAACCGGATCTTCAGACCAGGCCAGGGCCGTCGGCCCCTTGAGCAGCGGCGCGATGCCGTCGAATTGGGTCCCATCCAGAGCGCGGCTGGCCAGCCGGTTCTTCGCAACCTTATATGTCGCACCTGCCGCACGAATGCGTCGACGCAGCTCCGTCACATCAGCAACCGTCAGACCCTTGTTCTGGGTGACGACAACCATGGACGTGCTGTTGAACACATCGGCGAGGAACTCGACAAAGGCCCGCTTTTCCGTACGGTCCAAAACCTGTCTCCTCGTCAGTCCGGAACGATCCGGACCAAGTTACCCATGGGATACCCCCGTTTCCGGAAAATACCCCGCTCGCCTGTCCACAGAAGTGAGCGAACCCAGTGCATCCTGGCAAAGCCATTGAAACACTGGCGCCCCGCCTGACGCTCGCCACTCCACGAAAGGAGCATTTAAAGCACCAGAGGTGCTACGTGCGGTCTTGGACAGGTTTGGAAGCAATTCGCGAGCGAATTACCCCTACGCCACCATGCCGAAACATGGCGTCATTCCTTGTTGAGGGCTTTCTACAGAAAGCCCTCAATTCAATCAAGCCTCGAAGGAGGACACGTCAACGCGGACGCCCGGACCCATCGTGGAAGACAGCGCTGCCTTCTTCATGTAGGTACCCTTAGCGCCAGACGGACGAGCCTTCTGAACGGCATCGACCAGAGCCTTGATGTTCTCGACCAGCTTGGCTTCATCGAAAGAAGCCTTACCAACGCCAGCGTGGATGATACCGGCTTTTTCAGCGCGGTACTCAACCTGACCGGACTTGGCAGCCGTGATCGCACCCTTGACGTCCATCGTTACCGTGCCGAGACGCGGGTTCGGCATCAGACCACGCGGACCAAGAACCTTACCGAGACGACCAACGAGAGCCATCATGTCAGGCGTTGCGATGCAGCGGTCGAAAGCGATTTCGCCAGCCTGGATCTTTTCAGCCAGGTCTTCTGCACCAACAACTTCTGCACCGGCTGCCAGAGCTTCTTCAGCCTTGGCGCCACGTGCGAACACGCCAACGCGAAGTGTCTTGCCCGTGCCGTTCGGCAGGGAGATCAGACCACGAACCATCTGATCAGCATGACGCGGGTCAATGCCAAGGTTCAGAGAGATTTCGATGGTCTCATCGAACTTTGCCTTGGCATTGCTCTTCACCAGAGCGACAGCTTCGGAAAGGGCATATGGCTTGTTGCGCTCGACAGTAGCCTGCGCAGCATTCAGACGCTTGTTCTTGGCCATGATATCAGCCCTCCACCACGTTCAGGCCCATCGACTTCGCGGAGCCTGCGAGCATACGCACGGCGCCATCGAGGTCGTTGGCGTTCATGTCCTTGAACTTCGTTTCAGCAATCTCGCGAAGCTGAGACGTCGTCACGGAACCAACAGCCGCAGCCTTACCAACCGTCTGACTGCCCTTGGAAATCTTGGCAGCCTTCAGAAGGAAGTACGTGTTCGGCGGGGTCTTCGTGATGAAGGAGAACGTACGGTCTGCATACGCGGTGATAACCACCGGGATCGGCATACCTGGTTCAAGCTGCTGCGTCTTCGCGTTGAACTCTTTGCAGAACTGCATGATGTTCAGGCCGCGCTGACCCAGTGCCGGACCTACCGGCGGAGACGGGTTGGCTTTACCAGCCGGGATCTGAAGCTTGATGTAGCCAACAACTTTTTTGGCCATATCCGGGACTCCCCTGTTTGTCGTTCCCGAACCGCGGTGACAACGGAGTCGGACACAGCCGCCCCCTCCCGCGTTCGAAGTGAGGCGGTCCCCTAGACTGGTTTAGCCTAGTGCGTCAACCCTCCGCGGGCATTTTTCGTCCCTTTGTCGCCGCTCAGATCGTTGTCAGCTGCAGACTCATGGGCATCAATTCCCGCCACAGGTGCCGGTTTGTGCAATCCTTCATACTGGAACGCACCAAACGGATCGATCTGCTTCACGCCTGGAAGCTCACTGACATCCCATCCGCCGCCCAGAGAGCGCACAAGACGGACTGTCGCCTGTATCTGTGACGTCTGCGTCTGAACCAGCCCCAGCCGGGCCTGAAGCGCATCCTGCTGCGCCACAAGAGCATCCAGGTAATTCGACAATCCACCTGTGTAGAGCGCCATGGTCATGCTCTGCGTCCGCAGTGCGGCTTCAACAGCTTTCTGCTGCTGGTCTTGGGCAATTTTGTATTGCCCGCTCTGGGTCAGACCGTTTTCCACATCCTGAAACGCCGACAGGACGACGCCGCGATAGTCATCAACTGAAGCCCGATATTGAGACCACGCCCGCTGCAACGCTGCACGCCGTAGTCCACCCGTAAATGCCGGCTCCACAGCTTGAACTGCAATTTTCCAGAATGCCCGGGAGACACTGGCAAGATCAAATCCGCCATCCTCAAAGCCACCATCCGCGCTCAACGTAATATGCGGATAGAACGCTGCGCGTGATATGCCTATCGCCCGGGAGGCTGCGGCCATATGTCGTTCAGCTGATGCAATATCCGGACGCCGCTCCAGCAGGGATGACGGGAAGCCCGGATTTACCTTCACGACACCAAAACGCATTTTCACGTCGCGAACTGGCGCAATATGGAAACCCGCAGGCGCTGTATTCAGCAGCACGGCGATTGCATTTTCCATCACTCTGCGATCTGCAACCAGAGTGCTCTGAGCGGCCATGGCTGAAAACAGCTGATTCTGGGCACGCGAAACGTCAAGTCCAGCACCAATGGCACCAGCCTGACGCAGCTCCGTAATTTCTACTGCGGCCTTAAAGTAATGGATTGAGTCTTCATAAACCGCATTCTGGGCATCAAGCCCTCGCAACGCGATATAATCGCTGGCGAGTTCCGCCTCCAGACTCAGCTTGGCTGACGCATATTCTGCGGCCGTTGCCTGAGCGAGATTTTTCTCCATCCGTGTTGAGTTACGGATTGAGTTCCAGAAATCCGGCTCCCAGGTTGCGGCACCGCTATAAGCCTGATTTGACTCATAGACGAGCGACGAACTGGTTCTCGGGTTGTTATACAACCGCCCAACCGAGCCCTTGTTATAGCTCATATGAGCTGCACCGGTGAGCTGCGGATAGAGCTTGCTCTCCGCCTCGCGCGCGACGTCCCGGGCTTGGGTAAAGGCTTCTGCGGCGGCTTGCAGGTCCGGATTGACCTGCAGCATCCGCGTTTCCATCTCGTTCAGGATCGGGTCCTTGAACATCGTCCACCAGTCACTGCGGAGCGCATCATCCGCAGGACGGGCGTTGCCCATGACCCCCTTCCCTTCCCAGCCTTCCGGATAGAGGAATTTCTGAGGATGGTACTCTGGCGCCAGATTGCAGGACGCCAGACCGATGGACAGGACACCAGCCAAAGCTGTCGCCACATGACGGCGAGGCCTGGAGAAATATCCGCGCTTGCGATCAGTCAATCTCATCAACGGGATCCAGCCTCATCCGGATTGGCATCATGCGAACGCACAGATTTCTGGTCCTCTTCCTGCTGAGCCTTGGTCGGAATGTTATAGCCCGGTGTCGTTGGCACAACACGAACCTCATCCCCTTCCAGCAGATCAGCGGTCGGGTTGGCAATAAGCTGGTCATCCTTCGTCACACCACTCAGGATCTGCACAGTCGTCCCGAAGTTGATACCAACCGTGACGCTGACCAGATGGACATGTCCGTTGATAACTTTGGCAACCTGCATTCCCTGGGCCCGGAAAATGATAGCGCCTTCAGGAAGAATCAAAATGTCAGGATTGCCGGGAGCAGCGATATGAGCCGTTGCGTAGGAATTCGGCCAGAGAAGATTGTCCTCATTCCCAATCGTCAGTTCTGTCGTCACAGTTCGCGTAGACGCATTAAACGCGTTTGCCGTTGCCAGGAACGTGGCGCGGAAGCGGCGCCCTGGATACTGCGGAACAGACAGATCAGCCGTAATTTTAGGCGAAATAACGCTCGCAAAATCCTGCGGAACAGAGACAAAAACGCGCATCCGATGAACATCTGCCACCGAAAACAGTTCTGAGGCTGTTCCGCGTGAATTCACGTTTCCACCGCCCGCATTCACATAGTCGCCTACGTTCACCAGACGTGACGTCACGATTCCATCAAATGGAGCGACAATTTTCTTGAAGTCTTCCAGCGCCTGAAAACGCTCGACTTCATGCTCGGCAGCTTCCAGCTCAGCTTTCTGTGCCGCCGCATTTGCAGCCTGCACGTCCACTTCCTGCCGGGAAACAGCCTGCGTCCCTTTCAGAGCAGTCCAGCGCTGCGTCGTGATAACGGCCAGGTTATAGCGCGCCAGTTTGACGTTATATTGCGCCTTGGCCGCCTGGAACTGGGCATCGATGCTTGGCGTATTGATTTCAGCCAGAACATCGCCACGCTTCACATGCGCGCCGTAGTCCTTGTACCACATCTTCACATAGCCGGAGACCTGAGCGTAAATCGGAGCTTCATACCAGGCCGCCAGATTGGCAGGCAGATCCACCTGACGCGTTTTCGGCCCAGGCTGCGGAGAAATCAGCGTTACCGGCGGAATGGCCGCTTCTTCAGTCACACCGCTGAGCGAATGATAGTGCACACCTCTTTCAACGATACCCCAGGCAGCCAGCACAATGGCAACCACCACGACACCAAGAAGAATCAGTCTGTTCCGAACGGGTGATCCACTTTCCTGTCGGTTTCCCTGAGGCGTCTGCCCCTGCTGTGTCGGGTGGGTCACGCGCGGTCTCCTTCAGGCCCAGCAGGCCGCTTGTAATGCATTAGGGCAAAGACACAGGGAACGAACAGCAACGTTGCCACTGTTGCGATGAGCAGGCCACCAATCACGGCCTTACCCAGCGGAGCGTTCGAGGAATTACTGATCGACATCGGAATCATGCCGATCATCATGGCAAGCGCTGTCATCAGAACCGGGCGGATACGCTCATATCCCGCCTCCAGAGACGCCAGAAGAACATCACCGTGGTGATCCAGCCGCTCTCGCGCAAACGAGACGACAAGAATGGCATTGGCCGTAGCCGTTCCCATACACATGATCGCACCGGTCAATGCAGGCACAGACAATGGCGTGTGGGTCAGGAACAGGCTCCAGGAAATACCACCAAGCGCGCCCGGCAACGCCGTAATGATCACGAACGGATCAAGCCAGGACTGAAAATTCACTACGATGATCAGGTAAACAAGAACAATGGACAGGGCGAGACCGCCAATCAGCTGCACATAGGCATCATTCATGGTCACAGCCTGACCGCGCACCACAAGGGTTGATCCGTGCGGCAGGTCTTTACGCTCTCCGTCAACCACGCGGTTCACTGCGCGCGACAGGGTGCCAAGGTCCGTCCCCTCTGGAGCTGCGTAAATATCGAAGACCGGCATGATGTTGTAATGTGAGATTTCCGCAGGCGTACCGGTCTGAACCAGTTCGCTCAGGGCACCCAGCATCTGCGGGTTCTGGTTGGTCGGGTTGCCGTCGCCCTTGTCGATTGGAACAATTTCCAGATCATTCATGGTCTGAAGATAGTTCGCAGGTGTCTGCACATCGATAAGCTGCGACGTCCCCTGAGCATTCAGGTAGTAGGTTTGCCCCACCTGCGCACTACCAGACAGCGTGACGAGAGCATTCAACGCAACGTCCCGCTGCGTAATGCCCGTTCCCAGTGCAAAGCTTCGACGATTGTTGATCAGCAACGTTGGCTGGGTCATCGGCTGCTGAACGGATACGTCCGTGATACCCGGAATATGACGCAGCTTCTTGGCCAGATGCGTTGCAAAGGCAAAGTTGTTCTGCAGATCACGGCCCGAAATCTGAACGTCAATCGGCGCGGGCAGGCCAAAGTTCAGGATCTTGGCAGTCATGTCACCCGGCTGGAACGTAAAGATTGTTCCAGGAAACGCATCTGTCAGCCCCTTACGGACTTTCTGACGGTATTCCGGGATAGGACTTTCATCATTCTTGAGCTGGATCGTGATGTCACAATCCTGCGCACCCGTTGTGGGTGACGGCACCATGGCTTGGTTCAACTGACTGAACGGCAAGCCACAGTTATTGACGACATTCTCGACCTGACCCGGCAGGATCTGCCGCAGGCGCTTTTCTGCCAGTCCAGCAATCTTACCCGTCTCTTCAATACGCGTACCAACCGGTGCGCGCATATGCATCTGAAGCGTACCGGATTTGATTTCCGGGAAGAAATCCTGCCCGACGAACAACAGCAGAGCCATGGACGCCACAGCCGCCAGAAGGAACATGGCGACAAATCGGCCACGAATAGCAATCAGGCCAGACAGGATGCCTTTGTAATGCTCGCGAAAGCTCGTAAACCGGGCTTCAAAGCCTCTCTGGAACCGTCCGAAAAAGCCTGGCTTACGATGATGCCACTCCGGATCGCGGTGCATCTTCACCTGCGCCGGAAGCAGCCAGTTCGCCATTGTCGGGACGAGTGTTCGTGAGAGAATAAAGGACGCAATCATCGCGAAGATGATGGCTTCAGCCATTGGCATGAAGAGCCAGCCGGAAACGCCCGTCAGCTCGAAAAGCGGCAGCCAGACGATACAGATACAGGTTGTTGATACGAATGTCGGGATAACAATCTGATTGGCTGCATCAATGATGGCGTCTTCAAGCTCTTTCCCCATCTCAAGATGGGCATCGATATTCTCAATCATGACGGTCGCGTCATCCACGAGAATACCGACAGCCAGAGCCAGACCACCCAGTGTCATGACGTTAATCGACTGCCCCGCAATACTGAGGCCGATCAATGAACAGAGCATGGCCAGCGGAATGGACGTCGCAACGATGACGGTAGAGCGCCAGGAACCGAGGAAGAGCAGAACTGTCAAACTGGTCAGGATCGCAGCGGTGATCATCTCACGCACCACGTCAAAAACCGACTCTTTCACGAAGCCTGACGCGTCCGTCAGTACGTTCAGAGTGGTGCCCGCGGGCAACGTAGCCTTGATCTGAGGCAGAAGCGCCTTCACGCCCGCGACGACAGACAGGGTCGAGGCGTCACCACTTTTCAGAATGACGATCAGAACGGCCTGCTGTCCCTTCACCAGAACAGCGTTGATCTGGGGAGGCCCACCTCGATGTACCCACGCGACATCCCGCAGGTAGATAACGGAGTTCCCCACCTGCTTGATGGGCATTTTGTTAAAGACCGAGAGATCAAGCGGGGTCGAATTGGTCTTCACCATCCAGTCAATGGAACCAACCTTCTGATCACCCGCTGGCAGAACAATGTTCTGGCGGTTCAGCGCATTCGCAACGTCCTCAGGTGAAAGACGGTGAGCCTGAAGTTTGATCGGGTCGATATCGACCATGATGTCCGGCGCAAGACCACCGTATGGGTTTGGAATGGCCGCACCCGCGACCGGCACAAGCGCCGGGCGAATCAGGTTGGACGCCATGTTGTAGATTTCCGACCCGGACATGGTCGAATTATTGACCTGCAACGTCAGAACCGGAACGGAAGACGCATCAAGCGCGATGATCAACGGGGGCGTCGCCCCAGTCGGCATCTGCTTGATAACGGTCTGGGAAACAGACGTAATCTGCGTTTGCGCAACCGCAGTATTCGTTCCGGGCTGGAAGAAGACCTTGACGATGCCACGGCCGTAGTAAGACGAGCTCTCAATATGCTCGATATTACTGACAGTCGCTGTTAGCGATCTTTCGTAATAATAAACAATACGGCCCGACATATCGTCTGGCATAAGCCCAGTATAGGACCAGACAATCGCAACAATAGGGATCTTGATTGAAGGAAAAACGTCCGTCGGTGTCGAAACAATCGCCCTGACCCCGAAAATCAGGATCATGATTGAAAGAACAACGAACGTATAAGGCCGTTTGAGGGCCGTTACGACGATGGCATTCATGCGTCTGCGATGCTCCCGTTCCTTGATGATCGGAGCTGCGCGATTACGTCAGTCTTTTTCAGTCTCAACGGGCGTCCCCTTTAAATTGAGACAAGTCATACCGGACACACGAAGTGCGACAAGCAAAATTGAATTTAAGAAAGACCGGATTCAGGCATGAAACAGAAATGTCATGTAATACTGGCGCTACGCTCAGAGCCACTCCACCCTGAAAAATGGATCGTAAATACTGATCCTGCCAGTTCCTGATTGGGCCGGAACGCACTGATTTTCAGCGTTGCCCCATGCAAATGCAGAATTGCAGATACAAGACTCAAACCAAGACCACTTCCCGGAATGTGACGACTTTTGTCTGAACGGTAGAATCGCCCCAATACGGCGCCCCGCTCTTCCTCCGCAATCCCGATGCCCGTGTCATGAACCTGAAGCCAGGCACAGCCCTGCTCGTCCTGCCCGACCATCAACCCAACATCCCCGCCTGGAGGCGTGAACTTGATGGCGTTATCCACGAGGTTTGCCAGAACCTCGTTCAGAAGATCCATATCTCCATAGAGGGGAATTGCGCGATCTGCGCCTTCCACACTCAGAGCCAACCCACCAGCCTCGGCAATCGGCTCATAGAGATCTGCGATACCGGCAACCAACTCCGACAGATCCATCGTCGTGAAACCAGCCTGCCGACGTCCGTTCTCAATTTCGCCGATACGCAGCAACGCCGTAATCACGGAAAAGCACTGATCCAGATCCTGCGTGGCCCGCAGGATGATGGACTTGAGGTGAACAGGATCATCTGACGAGGAGAGCGCTCGCTCCAACCGCGCCCGCACACGGGCCAGCGGGGTCCGAAGATCGTGCGCAATATCGTTGCCAACATCCCGAATTTCATCGAGCAGATGCTCAAGCCGATCCAGCATCCGGTTCACGGCGCCTGCAAGACGCTCGATATCATCCCATTCGCGCCCGGCGGGCAGACGTTCATGCAGATCGCCCGCCATGATCCGTTCAATGGCCTGCCGCATCTCCTTGACCCGCGCCAAAGCCCGATGACTGAGGAACAATCCCGCCAGCAGCGCAAACAGCACCATTGGCACCAGTGAGATCAACGCAGCCCGCTTAATGATGTACCGGAGCTCATCCGCCATATGCATGGAGCGGGCAAGGACCAGAATCCGATCCCCTGCTCCGCCACCCGGCCCCGGAACTTCTATCGCCAGATATCGCATCTCATAGGGTGTGTCCCCCGGAGGCGCGACTTTGAGCCGACGCGTCCGGTTAGACACCTCCAGCCCTTCAGGCCAGCGCCGAATGTCACCAACAATGCGATTGTGATTCAGGTCGAACAGGCCAGCACCATTCAGAATGACGCGCAAATCCGTCTTGCTTCGTTCCCGAACTTCGTCCTCCAAACGCTCAGGCGTTTCCTGAACGAGCAGAGCCGCTTCCCGCCGAAGTAAATCGCTGGAACGGGCGCTTTCGTAACCGTTCATCTGGGCATAGACGAGAAGGAACTGCATCGTGATGCCGCCGATCATCGCCACCACGAATGCCAGTGTCAGCCGGAACGTGGCTGTCCGGAAAATGTCAGTCCGATACACGCAGACTGAACCCCGCGCCCCGGATGCTATGGATCAGCGGCGTTTCGCCCTGAAGATCAATCTTCCTGCGCAACTTGCCGATATGCACGTCCACCAGATTGGTCTGTGGCACAAAGCGGTAGTTCCAGACGTCCTCAAGCAGCATCGTTCGGGTCAGAACGGTGCCCGGACGACGCATCATGTATTCCAGAAGACGGAACTCACGCGGCAGAAGCTCGACGTCCCGGCCATTGCGAGACACCTTGCGCTCAATCAGGTCCATCTCGAGCGGACCAACGCGCAAGACCGTTACACGGCTATCCGTAGGACGCCGCAGCAAGGCTTCCAATCGCGCAGCCAGTTCTTCCATGGCGAACGGCTTTGTAAGGTAGTCGTCACCGCCCGCCTTCAGGCCATTCACACGGTCATCAACTGCGGACAATGCGGAAAGAACCAGAACTGGAAGCGTGATCTTCTGGCGGCGCAGGGCCTCGATAACACTCAGGCCGTCCATCTCAGGCAACATACGATCAACGACCATCAGGTCGTATTGACCGGACTGCGCAGCTTCGAGACCCAGAATGCCATTATCGACCCACGTCACATCATAACCGCGCGTCTTAAGCTCCTCGGAGACTTCCGACGCAATACTTTCATCGTCCTCAATCAGCAGGAGACGAATGACAGGCTCAATCGGGCGGGAGACCGCCTCGTGCTCAGGTACGGGCATCATGCTCATAACTGTCACATGCGGGAATATATCCTGTCATCCAATTAAAATCAGTCTTAAGCTTCCAGACTATCAATCTCGTCCTGCTCCTCATCCGTTTTATCAATACCATCCAGCGATCTCAGGCGACGCCCAAGAACACGGGTCCGGCGGCGCGCCTCTTCGATTGTGTTTCCCATCGTACCGGCATTCCGCTGCAACCGTTCAAGAACCTGATCCATCCGCAGCATTTCCTGCCGTGTTGCGCCTAGCAGACTTGCAATGGTTTCTGTCCGCTCTTCCAATGCAAGCGTCACATAACCGAGATGAACCGTACGCAGCATGGCGGGTAGCAATGACGGCCCCATGACAATCACCCGGTACAGCCGCCCGATTTCATCAATAACGCCGGGCATCCGGGCAATTTCGGTATAAAGACCGTCCGTCGGCAGATACAGGACGGCGAATTCAACCGTGACAGGTGGCCGGATATACTTGGACGCGATCTTGCGCGCCTCGAACTTGATCGCCGTTTCAAGCTCGCGCCTCGCAGCCTTTTCAGCTGATGCATCCGAAAGCTCTGATGCATTCAAAAGCCGCTCGTAAGCCTCGGTGGGAAATTTGCTGTCAATCGCCAGGCGGGGAGCAACATGCCCTTTCACAGGCATTCGAATGGCAAACTCTACCGACTCTCCGCTGTCTCCCAGTCGAAAGTTGGTGTCATAACTCCCTTCCGGGAGAATATCGTCCAGAATAGCCCGGCACTGTGCCTCGCCCCAGCCACCGCGCGTCTTGACGTTCGAGAACAGACGCTTGAGGTCCCCGATCTGGGCTGTAACGCTTGTGACCTCACCGAGGGCTTTCTGCATCGCACTGAACTGCTCAACCACGCGTTGAAAGCTGGTTTGCATCTGTTTTTCGACAGCACCGTGCAACTGTTCATTTACGGCCAGACGGATCCGCTCGATCTGTTCGTTTTGACTTTGTGCCATGTCACGCAACGCATCGGAGAGCAGAACGCGCCCTTCAGCCTGATCCTGCCCAACGCGGCGCGCGAGATCGCCAAGTTTTTCACTGGTTTCAAGCCGAAGAGCATCCATCCGACCGGACAGGACACGCTCAACTTCGGCCAGATGCGCCCGCTGATAGTCCGCGTCCCGCGCACGCTCATCGGCTTCACGGTCCAGCAGGCGGGCGACCTCCCCGCTATTCCCACGCAATAGTGCCAAGGCAGCCACCACAAGAGCCGCTGCTGCAATAATCCATGGAACGAACTGCACCATACCGGAACTCCCATCCTGCATGGCGCGGTTCTAGCCCCTTAGGAGCTCATGTCCAATCCTGGCAGCCTCAGGGCTGATGGATGTTGCCGTAGCTTGCAGCGCCCAGTCCCGGGCAGGAACAGGAGGTGCCCAAAGGAACCTGAGTTGGCATCTTGCAGGTGTAGATTCCGGCCTTGCAGGTATAGCCATACCCGGCGACAGGCGCTGACGGGTTAACAGGGCCCGGCGCGGCCGTTCCAACGCATGCACCCAATCCCAGGAATGAAAGGCCTGCAACAGTACGCAGGGCTGAACGGCGAATAGAACCAGACATCAACATGACCCTCTCAAAACAATTCATGTGAGCGCAAAACGGATCTTCCGCTCATCAGTTGCGGGCATCCTATGCCGATATGGCAATCCTGTGGCGCACCAGCCTATACACGGGCAGCGGCAGCGTGTCCTGCAGCAACACCGCTGGACCAGGCCCACTGGAAATTGTGGCCACCCAGCCATCCCGTGACATCCACTGCTTCACCAATCGCATACAGCCCCGGGACGTCCCGCACTTCCATTGTCTGGGACGAAAGACCGCTCGTATCGATCCCTCCGCGCATAACTTCGGCCTTCGCGTACCCTTCCGTTCCAGAAGGACGGACTTCCCATCGGGACAGACGTTCTGCGAGCGCTTTGATATTCTTGTCCGGCTGATTGGCCAGCATGACGTCTCCAAGCCCGGCAGCCAGCTCTTTCGCCAGACGCGCGGGGAGCGCTTCAAGCAGGCTGGGAGGAAGCGCTCGCGGACGTGCCTTCTTGATCGCCAGCAAAACCTCCAACGCATTTCGTCCCGGCATCAGGTCAATATGAGCCGCGCTGCCTGCCTCAAGATAAGAGGAAATCTGGAGGATGGCCGGGCCTGACAGCCCACGATGGGTGAAAACCATCCCGTCGGCGAAGCGAGGTCCTTTTTTCCCGCAGGTTGTCACGACATCCAGCGACACCCCTGCCAGAGAAGGGTCCGCATCATCCAGGACCAACGGCACCAAAGCGGGAGCGGTCGGGACAATTTTCAAACCGAAGGATCGTGCGATCCGCAGGGAAAGGTCCGTAGCCCCCAGTTTGGGAATGGACAGACCGCCGGTCGCCAAAATCACAGAACGGCTTCGAACATCCCCAGCATCCGTGCGAACGACAAAGCCGTCCGCATCGGCCTCGACATCCGTAATCCGGGTCTCCATCCGTGCTTCACAACCAGCATCCTGACATTCAGACACCAGCATATCCACGATCTGACGGGCAGACCCATCGCAGAACAACTGCCCCTTGGCCTTCTCGTGCCAGGCAATCTGATAGCGATCCACTAACTTCACGAAATCACGCGGGGTGTAACGTGCCAGCGCTGAGCGCGCAAAATGCTTGTTCTGGGACAGGAAACAGTTTGGCCCGGTCTCCAGATGCGTAAAATTACAGCGTCCACCGCCCGAAATCAGGATCTTGCGTCCGGGTTCGGCCCCGTGATCCAGAACCAGTACACGCGCACCACCACGTCCCGCTGTTGCAGCAGCCATGAGGCCAGCCGCACCAGCCCCAAGGACCACCACATCAAATGTCACGGACAGCTCCCGCTCAGAAATCCAGATTCGCATAATGACCAGGCGGCGTGATGCCACTCATCCGGTCAGTCAGAAGGCCGCGGAAACACGGACGGGACTTCACCCGAGCATACCAGTCCTTGGCGGCCGGCGCTTTTGCCCAGTTCACATCCCCAATGAAGTCCAGCGCCGAGAGATGCGCAGCAGCAGCGAAGTCAGCCATCGAAATGGACGGCCCCGCAAGCCAGGACCGCGTTTCTGCCAGCCAGCCGATATAGTCCAGATGGAAGCGCATGTTGCCGTAACCGGCCCGCAGGGCGTTTCCGTCTGGGTGGCCACGGCCATACAACCGCTTGTCAACTTTCTCGCCCAGCAGATTGCGCGTCACTTCCTGCCCGAAACGGGTCTCAAACCAGTCCATCAATCGACGGACTTCGACACGTTCGGCAAGCGTACGGCCAAGCAGGGGTGTATCCGGATAGGCTTCATCCAGATATTCGCAGATGACGCGGGCGCCAGGTACGGCCAGCCCGTTCTCTTCAACAAGAACCGGAACCTCACCAGCAGGGTTCAGAGCAAGGAATTCCTCGCGCTGTTCCCACACCCGTTCGATCACGAGTTCACAGGGCAGTCTCTTCTCGCCAAGCACAAGCCGGACAAGACGGCATTGCGGGGAGAGTGGAAGGTGATGCAGGATACGCATTCTTCATGTTCTAAGTCAGCCATACCGCGCTCACAAGAGCCTGCGTTATCGCTTCCATACAGGGCCAACGAATTTTCCGATGTCAGACACCGCATCCGCTTCTCACGCCTCCTCCCCGATGCGCATCCGTGCCCGCGGCCGCTCTTTTCTGGCGCTGGTCCTGTCACCGGAGGCTCCCCTGAACCTCTGGCTGGCTGGCCTGGATCAGCAGGTGGTCCGTTCGGGCGGCCTTTTCAGCGGAAAGCCAGTGATTCTCGACCTCGGACTTCTCTCGGAGGAAACACCGGGCCTGCCAACCCTTCTGGAAGACATCCGCAGTCGTGGCGTGCGGATCATCAGCATTGAAGGTGGTGATCGTTCATGGCCGGCTGTCGCGGGGTGGGACTGGCCTGCCTCCTTCGAAGGCGGCCGCCCTTCCGGCGAAGTGGAGCTTCCCGATCAAGGGGCCGCAGCTGATGCAACCGCGGTCGCAGCGCCTTCAGGTGGCCAGACATTGATCCTCGACGGTGCCATTCGCTCAGGACAGTGCATCCAGCACATGCAGGGCGACGTAATCATTATCGGCTCCGTTTCATCAGGAGCAGAGATCGTTGCAGCAGGTTCTATCCACGTTTACGGTTCGTTACGTGGTCGCGCGATTGCCGGTGTCGGCGGCAAGTCTGAAGCGCGGATTTTTGCGTCCAGAATGGAAGCCGAACTCCTTGCTCTGGATGGCTTTTACGCCGTTACGGAAGACATTGACGCTGCGATTTTCGGACAGCCCGCACAGGTCCTTCTGGATGAGGACCGGGTCCGCGTTTTGCCTCTTCCGCGCTGATCCGGAGGCGGGAACTGCAAGAAAGTGACCTCATGCCACGAAACAGCCCTTATTCCCGTGTTGCCGTAAGGCTTTACTATCCCATAGGATAAGGCATCAGGCGCGGGTTCCGCACAACGGGCGGCATTACGTCACAGAAGCAGTTTTTGGAGTATTCATGGCCAAGGTTCTGGTTGTCACCTCAGGCAAGGGTGGCGTCGGCAAGACGACATCGACCGCCGCTCTCGGCGCCGCACTCGCGCAGAGCGGCCAGAACGTCGTTGTGGTGGATTTTGACGTTGGCCTGCGTAACCTTGATCTGGTGATGGGTGCAGAACGTCGCGTTGTGTTTGACCTCATCAACGTGGTGCAGGGCGACGCAAGACTGTCCCAGGCCCTGATCCGCGACAAACGCTGTGAAACCCTGTCCATTCTTCCGGCCTCCCAGACGCGCGACAAAGATGCGCTGACGTCAGAAGGCGTGGCCCGCGTCATGGAAGAACTTCGCGAGAAGTTTGACTGGGTCATCTGTGACAGCCCGGCTGGCATTGAACGCGGCGCGCAACTCGCCATGTACCATGCTGACGCTGCAGTCATCGTGACGAACCCTGAAGTCAGCTCCGTACGTGACTCAGACCGCATTATCGGCTTGCTGGATAGCAAAACCGAAAAGGCCGAACGCGGCGAGAAGATTGAAAAGCACCTTCTCATCACGCGTTATGACCCGATCCGCGCTGCCCGCAAGGAAATGCTGAGCGTTGAAGACGTTCTGGAAATCCTGTCCATCCCGCTGGTTGGTATTGTTCCGGAAAGCGATGATGTTCTGAAGGCGTCCAACGTTGGCGCTCCTGTCACCCTATCCTCTCCGGAAAGCCTCCCGGCGCGCGCCTATTTTGAAGCCGCACGTCGTCTGGCTGGTGAGAAGATTGAAGTTTCAGTCCCGGTCGAGAAGCGTGGCTTCTTTGACTGGCTCCTTGGCAAGAAGGGTGCGGCATGAGCTTCCTCGCAAACCTCTTCGCAAAACGTCAGCAGACGTCCAGTAGCGCTGTCGCACGGGATCGCCTCCAGATTCTTCTCGCTCACGAACGTGGCGCAGGTGAAGAAGGTGAGTCAGACCTGATCAAGCAGCTTCACAAAGAAATCATGGAAGTCATCGCACGCCACGTCGCCGTCGATCAGGACAAGGTCAAGATCAAGGTCGACCGTGGCAGTGGCTGTTCAATGCTCGAAATTGACGTCGAAGTTCCTCAGGAACTGAACAAAAAACGGGCGTCCTGATTTAAAGCCGGGCCGATCATTTTGGCTCGGCCCTTTTTTCTCCTAGCGGCGTTCAGGCCGCATCAAAAACGGAACATGCGCCATGAGCGGCTTTTTCGGTAACATCGTGAATCAGGCCATGGGCGCCCTCGGCGGCCAACTCGGCGACAAGCTGGGCGGTAGCTTTGGGGACATGCTCAAAGGCGAAGGCCTGAACATGCTCATCGCACAGGCCAAGAGCGCAGGCCTTGATGAAAAGATCCATTCCTGGATTGGCAATGGCGAGAACCTGCCCATCACCACGGATGAACTCCGCAACCTGCTGACGAACGAGCAGATCCAGATGATTGTTGCAAAGACAGGTCTTCCGGCAGCAACCATTCTTCCGGCTATTGCCCAACTGCTTCCTGCGGCAGTGGACAAGCACACGACAGAAGACCAACTGCCACCGCAGCAGACAGTCTAAAGGCTCCAAGCCCGAAAAAGCCTCGATCCAGTCCTCTGGTCGAGGGCTTTTTTCGTTTTTAATCCCCCGGTGTCCCGGCTTTGGATGGTGCCCCCTCGGGCAGGGCATTGTAGGCTTCCGGCTCTTCAATCGGGAACCTGACCAGCAGATAGGGCGGAACGCGCCGGTCTTTGCCTTCATTGAAAGAGGCCAGCCGGTTCCACTGACCAAACGTGCAGTAGACATAATTGTCGGATGCAAAAATGCCATCCGGCGAAAGAGCGCGCGGGTCCCGGAGCATCATCTTGAAACTGCCATCCGGATCACGTCGTAAGATACAGTCGTGTTCGTAATTGGTCGTGTAAAGGCGATCATGCCGGTCGAAATCGAGACCGTCAGCCACCCCTTTCTCACCTTCGTCCCTGATTGCCGGCTCAAGCTTTGCATCATCCGAAGAGACATCTGCGAGCAGAGCAACGGGCAAGCTATAAAGACGTCGACTTGTCAGAGGCGAGAAGTACAGACGCTGCTCGTCCTTTGTGATGGCGATGCCATCCACACCGCCCGAAACAAGCTGGGGCTTGCCGGGAATGTATCGGCGGGGCTCACCCTCCACAATTGCAAGAAAGCCCTGTTCCGCCAGAATGGCTTTGCTTTGCGTGAGGACACGGCGCGCCTGCCCTGTCGCGACATCCACCACCACAAGTCCCGGCTTCGTCCCGAATGAAGAATCCGTCACCAATACCGTGCCTTGGGGTCCATGAGACAAGGACACACGCAGATCATTCATATGACTGTCCGGCAGAAGTGCCGGCGCTTTCAGGATAATCCTGTGAACAATCGTGCTGGTCTGTGGATCGATACAAATGATCTTGGCGGCACCAAGCGCCAGCGGGTGACCGGCTCTTTTGCCGTCATCGATTGCCCAGATCCGGCCCTTTGCATCCAGCGTCATGCCATGAACGGACACAAGGCAATCCGCGGCCGAGCGGCTGCTGGGCATACTTTCCTCGACCGAAGGATAAGGAACAACCTTCCCCTTCACGAGCTCACCCAGTGTCGCCCCCTTATGGTCAACCGCATGCCGTGGAAAACCAACGAATATGCGACCATCTGGCAGAACCACGACGCCCGAAGGCCCTGGTCCATCAAACTGGGCCACCACTTCGAATACACCGGAAGGGCCTGTTCCCCGGTCTTCATTTCCATCAGCCCAAGCTGATTGGGGCACGAGAGAGGATGCAGCGAGAGAGGCGGGCGCAACAGAAGCCGCGCGCAGAAAATGACGACGCTTCACTGTTCAAGCTCCAAGTGGTCAGTCAAACAGCAACGCCCCAACTGAGGGAATGAAGCAACACCAGGACACAATTTTCGGGAATGTTATCAAACTGTAAGAAATTACGTTGACCAAAACGATACACGACACCAGATTGTCGAATTCTCCATACACTCTCGTGAGATCGTTAAATCGTGGCTGTACGCTTTTCTTCCCGACATCTAGGCCTCCTTGGTACCACACTTCTTGGCTCCTCCCTCATGATGCCGGTTGCAGGACTATGCGCAGCCGTCCCGACAACGGATAACGATCACAAGAAGACCAAGAGCCAAGCAGTCCGCAATGCTTCCCCCGCACACGCCAAAGACGTCTCCGGCGGCACTGAAGCTGTAATTGTCACGGGAACGCGTGAGTTCGGCAAAAAAGCGCGGGATTCCATTTCCCCGATCGACGTCGTCTCGAATCGTCAGATCACGTCCACAGGTCAGCCGACGCTTCGCGACGCCCTCTCCCTGTTGCTACCGTCCCTGACAGTCCCGACAGCAGGTTTCGACGCTGGCGCCCTGACGGACACGATTGCCCTGCGCGGTCTGAACCCTAACGAAACCCTTGTGCTCGTAGATGGAAAGCGTCGTCATACAACGGCCAATATTTATGCCGATCCGGGGCCATCTCAAGGCGCAACCCCGGTTGATATCGACATGCTGCCCATGTCCATGATCGATCACATTGAAGTTCTGCGTGACGGCGCATCAGCCCAGTACGGCTCCGACGCAATCGCTGGCGTGGTGAACATCATCACCAAGAAGCAGGACCACGGACTGAGCATGCGCTCCAACACCGGGATCACCAGCGAGGGGGATGGCTTCCAGCAGGGTGTGTATCTGGATGGCGGATTCAATCTGAATAACCGTGGCTATGTGCATATCGGTGGCGATTTCGTGCATCAGGACCATGCGTTCCGGTCCGGTAAAGACAATCGTACCAACCAGTATACCAACCAGGTGCTGAGCCAGCCCGAACAGACACGTGAGAGCGTCGCCATCACGGCAGGTTACGACATCACCGAGACTGTTCAGGCCTATGCCAGTGCCACCTATGCCCATCGGCATGCGGAATCTTATCAGAACTACCGCCTGCCCTCGACCCTGAGCGCCTATCCCGGATACGCCGCAAAATACCCGTATGGCTATTCGCCGATCCTGGGACTGGAAGAGAACGATTACGAACTGACGGCTGGTTTCAAAGGTATGCTGGCTGGCTGGCACTGGGATCTTTCCACAGTGTATGGCCGTGACTTCGATCGCTTTGATGCTCTCAGCACGATTAACAGCGCCGTTTACAAAGCAGACGGACGGACGCCTACGAACTTTTACAATGCGCAGGGATATAACAACTCCCAGTGGACGAGCAGTTTCGATCTGTCCCGGAAGTTCAACTTTTCTTTCTGGCCTCACAGCATCAACGTCGCCGGTGGCGCTGCGTATCGCTATGAATCCTATTCAATGGGCACTGGCTCCGCAGACAGCATTGCGGGCACAGGCGCTGACGGCATCCCCGGTACGACAACTTACAACGCCGGCAACTGGTCCCGTGATGTCGCGTCTGGATACGTCGATATTTCTACACACTTGATGAAGAACTGGCAGGTCGATCTGGCAGGCCGCGTCGAGCACTATACAGATGTTGGAAACGCCAAAACCGGCAAGGTCTCCACACGCTACGATTTCAGCCCGCGATTTGCTGTTCGCGGAACATTCAGCAGTGGCTTCCACGCCCCGACACTGGCCCAGCAGCATTACTCCGCGCTTGCCGTCTCCCCAACAGCAGCTCGCGGCCTGATTGCAGCCAACTCCACTGGTGCATTGGCTAACGGCGCTTCACAGATGAAGCCGGAGCAGGCCACAAGCGTCGAAGGCGGCATCATCGTTGAGCCGATCCGTAAGCTTCACGTTACGGTCGACGCCTATCAAATTGATCTGCGTGATCGTATCCAGCCAGGCGGAACGATCTACGGTTCACAGGCGTATAAGGCCCTCTACGCAAACGGTTTCCCGCTGCCGTCAGGTTCCGAAAACTGGGGTGCTGGCCAGTTGTCAGCTTACTGGTTTGCGAACGTTGCCACGACCCGCACACAGGGCCTGGACATCAATGCAACTTACCCAAGCGAGTTCGGCCGCTTCGGTCATGTGGACTGGGACGTTGCCATCAACCTGAACCGGACGCGCCTGCGCCATCAGGGTACAACCACCAGCGGTGCAAACCTGCTGACCATCCCTACTCTCGCCTATCTGACGACAGCCTATCCGCGCTCCAAGATCATCTTTGGCGGTCGCTGGCACTCCCCCAACAACACATGGGCCGTCGCCATTCATGAAATCCGCTACGGCCAGACGACATCAAACCTGACCTATTACACTGGCCCGAACGCGTTCTCGACCACGAACTATCGCGAGTTCCAGAACGTACCTAAATGGACCACCAACGCGTCTGTGACCTACAACATCAACACGCGCTGGAGTGCAACGATTGGCGGCAACAACATCTTTGCTGCGTACCCCTCCGTCGTGCCAAAGGAAAACCGCTATCTTGGTGCGCCCAAGTATTACATGAGCACCAACCAGCTCGGTATTGCTGGCGGATATTATTATCTGGATGTGTCTGCGCGCTTCTAAGCCAGAAGGGAAAACGGCGGAGCTCAACTCCGCCGTTTTCCATATCTACAATACTGACAACCCATCCACTTGATGCAGACGCGGGAAACTTAGACTTTCCAGATGCCACACAGCGCCGAGATATGACGTCGGCAAAGTGCCAGATCAGGTGCACCACTCTGCTTGCAAGCCAGTTCAAAAGCCTGCGTTTCGCGTGCAGCCCGGCTCAGTGCCGCGACAGACCAACGGTCCAGAGCCTGATTAAACGCAGCAGTCCGTTTAAAGAAGATTGGCGGCTTGAGCGCTTTCATGGCTTCTGCGCGGCCTTGGCCAGCCTTCACTGCAAGTGCCACTTTCTGAAGCCGCGTCAGCACACTTAATACTGCACGCGCAACCGCTACGGGATTAGCCCCATCGGCCAAAGCGCGCTCCAGGGCCTGATCTGCCTCTGCCCGATGGCCGGACAATGCAGCGAAGACCGCATCTTCGAGAGAACTCCCTCCCGCATCCCCCACGCAGTCCTGAACAGCATCAAGATCAAGCCGACCGTTTGGCCCTGCATAGAGAACAAGCTTCTCGATCTCACCACGAACGCCGCTTCGATCTGCCCCCAGTCGCCCCATAAGCCAGGTCAAAGCATCCCGGTCAATGGAAACTGCGGCCTGAGACAAAGCATCCGTCACCGTCTGGGATAACGCCCGCCCCTCTTCAGGATAACAGGCAATCGATGCCATTTCCTTGTGCCGCTCGGCGAAAGCACGCAGCGTGGATCGTGACGTAAGGCCGGGTGCCTCAATCACTATCAACGTGTCCGTCGAGACTTCCAGAGCACGCGTCAGCATGGGGGTCAGGGCGTCTGTGCCACTGCGAACCCACACAACACGCCGACCACCGATCAATGAAAGAGCGGTCCCCTCTTCTTCAAGACGATCATGCGTCTCACGGTCCAGTTGGGAAACACGGAATGGGTCGTCCAGCGTCTCCGCAACAAGCCGGACAGCCTGAGCCGCTCTTTCCCGTATTAGCCCCGTGTCTTCGCCATGAAAGAGAATGGCGCGCCACGTTCCGGCATCGGATAGGGCGCGGCCAATATTACGGGCCTCAATTTTCATTAATTGCTTGTGGTGCCCTGAGAGAGACGTCCTGTCGCAGAGGCCGGGAAACCATCCACGCCGACACGATCCGTCGCCGATCCATTATCAGACGGCATGCTATCCGTATTAATATACCGCGGCATATCAACAGGTGCTGCATTAGACGGCATATTATGAGAGCGGAACCAGACAGCAAGCTGCTGCGTGAGGCTCTGAGCCAAGGTGTCCGCAACGCGCCCCTTGGTCGTTTCGTCATTCAGCGTCTGAGCAAAATACTGTTCGAAACTGGCGTTGTAACCGTCCAGTGTCGTTGCATCTCCCTGCGTGATTAACTGGGGAGACTGCTCCACCGTGAACAACTGCCAGTGTGCGGAGCCGGAAACGCGGATACGGCCAGCCGTGTTGTCCTGGTGAATATCAATGGCTTCACTGTTCGCGCCCGAGTTGACCCGCAGCGTATAACGCTGAGGATTTTCCGGTCCGGCACCTGCAAGATTTTTTTGCAGGGCCAGCCGCAGTTCCTGACCATATCTTCCCGGAATATTCGCGACGTAAACCTGTGCGAGTTCAGCCGAAATATCGGTTTTCGTGTCCATCTTGCCATAGAGGGGTGTGAAACCACACCCCCCCAACAGAAGGAACGCAGAGAGAGTCAGGGAACTGCGATGTTTCACGATCAGCCTGCTACCACAAAATTGACGATCCGGTTGGGAACGTGGATTTCCTTCACCAGACGCTTACCCTCAAGGGCGCGGGCAACATTAGGCTCAGCCTTAGCCGCAGCGAGAACGTCATCCTTTGGTGCATCAGGCGGCACCTGGATCGTTCCACGCAACTTGCCAAGCACTTGCACACCGATCGTGACGCTTTGAACTGCGAGCCACTCATCCTGCGCCTCAGGCCATGCCCGATCCACAACAAGTTCACCACCGGGTTCAAGAACTGCCATCATGTCTTCTGCAAGATGCGGCATCATCGGCGCAGACAGCAGGCAAAGCGCGGAAGCAGCTTCACGACGAGCGGCCGCAAACCCCGCTCCCTCCTTACCCTGGGCTTCTGCCAGGGCGGAGGTCAACTCATGCAGTCGCGCCACTGCAACGTTAGGCGTGAACGCTTCCAGAGCTTCTGTGACCGCTGCAATCGCCCGATGCGTAGCACGGCGCAGATCATCTCCAGCCGAGTCATGCACACTGTCAATCGGATCAGCCGCAGCCACAGCCGAAACCAGACGATGCAGACGCTGCCCGAACCGGGCCGCAGCAGCCACGCCAGACGCTGTCCACTCCATGTCACGCTCTGGCGGACTGTCAGACAGAACAAACCACCGCGCTGTATCAGCACCAAAACGCTCAATAATCTCTACCGGAGAGACCGTATTGCGCTTGGATTTGGACATCTTTTCAGAGCGTCCAACCTGTACCGGTATTCCGGTATCCCGACGAACAACCTGATCACCCCGACGCTCGACTTCTTCCGGATAGAGCCAGTTTGCCCCGTCCTTGTAGCTTTCGTGCGTGACCATGCCCTGAGTGAAGAGGCCGTCAAACGGCTCATCCAGACCCAAATGACCCGTCTCATGCATGGCGCGGGTAAAGAAGCGCGCATAGAGCAGATGGAGGATCGCATGTTCAATGCCGCCGATATACTGATCGACGGGCAGCCAGCCATCAGCCGCAGCCGGCACGGTCGGCGTCGACGCGTGCGGGCTGGTAAAGCGGGCAAAGTACCAGGAACTGTCCACAAACGTGTCAAACGTGTCTGTCTCACGCGTGGCGGCAGACCCGCAGCTTGGGCAGGAAACGTGCTTCCAGGTCGGATGATGATCCAGCGGGTTGCCCGGCCGATCAAATGTCACATCTTCTGGCAGGACAACTGGCAGTTGATCATCCGGAACCGGAACTGCACCACATTTTTCACAGTGGATAATGGGGATCGGGCAGCCCCAGTAGCGCTGACGGGAAATTCCCCAGTCCCGCAGACGCCAGTTTACGACGCCATGCCCAACGCCCATGCCTTCGAGACGCTCGATGACTGTTTTTTTGGCGACTGCAACAGCCAGACCGTCCAGAAATCCCGAATTGTAGAGCGTAGCTTCGCCCGAGACTGCCTTCCGGCCAACGCGGAATGTCTCAGCATCTTCACCAGCGGGCAGCAGAACCTGCGGCACAGCGAGATCATACTTGTGAGCAAAATCAAGATCACGCTGATCGCCACACGGGCACCCAAACACTGCCCCCGTGCCATAATCCATCAACACGAAATTGGCGATCCAGACAGGCGCCGTCTGATCCGGATTCAAGGGATTACTGACGCGAAGACCCGTATCGAAGCCACGCTTTTCAGCGGCCTCAATCACCTCTTCGGATGTTCCAAGACGACGGCATTCTTCAATAAATTCAGCCGCAGCAGGATTGGTCCGCGCGACCTTGGCTGCCAGCGGATGATCCGCAGCAATACCAACGAAGCTCAATCCGAACAGCGTATCCGGCCGGGTCGTGAAGACTTCGATACCATCCAGCTCAATGTCGAAGCCCGACGGCGGGCTATGAAGAGCGAAACGGACACGCGCACCTTCTGAACGCCCAATCCAGCGCTCCTGCATCGTCCGCACGCGTTCCGGCCAGCGATCCAACTGCCCCAGCGTATCAAGCAGCGGCTGAGCAAATTTGGTGATTTTCAGGAACCACTGAGAAAGAACTTTCTTCTCAATCAGCGCTCCGGACCGCCATCCGCGTCCCTCGACAACCTGCTCATTGGCCAGAACCGTCTCATCGACCGGGTCCCAGTTTACAGACGAATCCCGGCGCTCAACCAGACCACCGGCGAGCATGTCCAGAAACAGTTTCTGCTGCTTGCCGTAATATTCCGGAAGACAGGTCGCGATTTCGCGGTCCCAGTCCAAGGAAAAGCCGAGACGTTGCAGCGTACCGCGCATTGTGGCGATGTTTTCCATCGTCCACTTGCCAGGATGCACATTGCGTTCCCGCGCTGCATTCTCAGCGGGCAGTCCAAAAGCATCCCATCCCATGGGATGAAGCACCGAAAACCCTCGTGCGCGCTTGTAACGCGCTACGACGTCTCCAAGCGTATAATTCCGCACATGGCCAACATGCAGCTGGCCGGAGGGGTACGGAAACATCTCCAGAACGTAATATTTTGGCCGGTCAGCAGGAGGCACATCTGGAACAGCAAATACATTTCGCTGCTTCCACTCTGCCTGCCAGAACGGCTCCCGGGACTGAAAATCGAAAGCCGTGGTTGTCGTATCGCTCATGTCTAACTCAGTTACCCTGTTCGCCGTTTTCTGCGCGCAACTGGCGGGCGCGGGTCAGGATGCGGGTCGTAATGTCAGATGTAGTCGTGGCTGAAACCGGAGTATCCTGCCATTCACCATCCTGGAACACCTGCCGGAATACCGAGACACGAAGCGCGTCAGAGCGCATCCGGCGGTCGAGTACATACGCAGCAATCTTGAAACGCTCATCCTTGCTGGATGGCGGCTGATACCAATCCGTCAGAATGACCCCACCAACAGCATCTGCCGAAGCCAATGGCATGAACGAGAGCGTATCAATCGCACCACGCCACAGATAGGCATTAACGCCGCCCTTGAGCTGGTCCGCACCACCCTCTGCACCGCGATCAACGCCAAGCAGATGATTACGGGGGGCAGTAAGGCTACTGGGATCACGAGCGCCGCCACAGGCTGCAACTGTACCGACGGCAAGAATGCCTAGGGCCGTCCGGAACGCGGAACGACGGGAAGAGCTGGAAACAATCATCTGCATACGAGACATCATGGTGGTCCTGCGGGCCGGGCCAGGGCCGTCACGGGCATGGAGACAGACTGGCGAAACCTGAATCCGGGCAACATCAATTCCGTGTTCATATCGCGCTCACCGGGTAAGGCCAAGCGCCCTACCCGCACATGAGCGGTTTATAAAAGACCTGTCGAGCTGAAAGCCTGCTGAAGCTCTGCCTTTTTAGTGGCATTCAGATATGGGAAACGGCTCAAAATCTTCTCAATTGTCAGGTCGGGGACCAACCGGTGCAAGTGCTCGCGAACCTGCTGGATCTCCTCAGCACTTTCGCCCTCCAGCACCAAAGCCGCCAGATAATAGACCAACGCACTTGAATAATTGGGGTGTAGCCCTGCCATCAGGCGCCCCATTTCAATGACGTCCTGCCTCTCTCCACCCAGCATCATGATCATCATGAAAAATGGTCTGATCAATGTGGAAAGCGGAGAATGATACGGATTATGACGCAGTTTTCCAGCGATCGCAGCTGCACCCTCCAGATCTCCGTCCAGAACATGCAGCAGGACGCGACAGAGCAGCACATCGTGCAGATTATGTGTCCCGGAAGGCCCCGCCATGGACTTTTCACACATCCGCACGATTGACCGTGCCAAAGGCACGGATGCCGGATCATGCATGAGAAACGCTGACAAAAGGATAGCCATACCAGGCGCATCTGGCTTGAGATTAACCAGCAACCGCGCAAACTTGATACCATTTGCGAGCAGAGCTGTACCTTCAGCACTCCAATCATTTTCGTAGCGGATCAGGCAGTAAAGCACCTGCATGACCGCTACAGTGCCTTCCCGGGGATCTTCCAGTCCGGCAGCATCCAGAAGCTGCCTAATCCTGGGAAACAGGGCATTGTCCCGCTTCAATAGCAACATGAAGACCCGAGTGGCTTTACCCAGAGCCGAAAGCTCTGTGTCAGCACGGTTCGCCGTACGGCGCCCCTCGGCAAGAAGAAGACCCCATTGCATTGCTGTCGCCGGGCCAATCAATCCGTTACTGACTGACATCGGGTCCAGATCAGGCAGATCGTAATACGTACCCCAGACAATAAATCCGCCCGCCCGAACGTCCAGAACCTTCAGGATAAGTCGGAAGGTGTTATCCGAAGCCCCTGACCGAACAGCCCCCGTGACAACATAATCAGCACCAAGCCCCCGATACGATGCCATCGGATTAGCAGGATCAGGCACGAACCCTTCAGGCTTTGCAACGATGTCAAATGTATCGACATGGACGAACAGCAACTCAAACTGGTCACTAAGGCTGGTCGCACATTTTAACTCAGCATCTTTCAACCCATCAGCAGCAAAGGGCGAAAGGACCAGTAACGAGATCTTTCGAGACTGCCCAGCCGCCATTTGCGAAAGATGCAGAGGCAATGCCAGCATTGGATCGGTGCGTTGTGCGCCAGCAGCGCCGAGAAGATTTTCATCGCTCCCCGGAAACAGTACAGACGTACTCTCCAGTTCTGCAATTCCAGCGGTCGTAAGACTTGGCTCGAGCCCCGCCGCTTTCAGAACGCTCGAAATCAATGCCTGAGTAACAGGGCCTGCCACATGCCCTTCTTCCTGCCCGAAAGCCCGTACAGCCTGCTCCGCCAAAAGTACGGCCCTTGCCTGCTCACCGCGACGCAGGGCGCTCTGAATTTTAGCGCGCCATGCAGCCTCATTCAGAGAATCAACTTTCAGAAGGCGGTCAGTAACGTCATCAACCTGCTCCGGGTCAGTCAACTCACGCAGGCAGCTTTCATAAAGCCCCAGAAGATGATGCGACAGCCGAGCGCGTTGCTGGTTCAGCCACTCATCCAGGGCCACATCAATGCCACTCAACTCCCCGAGCAGCACTTCCTCAGGAGCCGGGATGCTATCAATGGTTCTTACGCTTGCCGTCAGAATACGTTCTGCATCGACAGAAGTCAGGGCAGGCTTAAGCATAAGAGAATGCCGCTGCACGTCTATGATTTCGACGCCAAGCGGGCTCAGAGCATCCAGAAGACGATGAATTTCCTGCCGCAACGACGCACGAGCCATATCTTCTGGCCGGCGACTCCAGAGCAATTCAGCCAGCCGAGAACGAAGGACGGGCTTCCTGTCAGACAGAGCCAGAATGGCCAAAAGCGCGCGTGTTTTACCCCCAACAGGAAGAACACTCTCCCCTGTCAGGGTCCGTGCTTCCATTTGCCCAATCAGCTTGAGGCGTAAAAGTGTCGGGTCTGCTTCACGGGCCTGTCGCACTGAACTTGAAAGCATCTTAGTCATACCCATCAATACCCGCAGTCAGACCGAAATGCATGAAAAAGACGAAGATTATCTTGATCAGATATTCGATACGAAACCATGGCAAGCAACTCTCAACCCTGACAGACCTGAAACAGGCGCTTCAAAACGCTCGCTGTAGGAACAGGTTGTGGCATTGCCATCCTCCCTACCCAGGTGCTGATGATGTCCAGCAACCACCTTTCCAGCAAAAGATTTTTAAAATCCCTGTGGAAAGATCTACTTCAAAGGTCGAACTTTTCCACACATCTTCCGACGTGAAAAATATTCCACCTATTTACGCACTAGTCTCCGCCTACCCTGAGGGTAAGCCACGAGTATGGCGCACCACCAAAGACAGTTTTTGACACAGACACTTCTGAAAGTTTGATATCAAGAAACTTCCTAGACAGGGATGACTGGAACCACAGACAAAACGAAAGTGCAAGAATCTTCTTCCATTTTCGAAGTCCAATTTGAATACATAAATATGCCAGAACCCCCACAAACAGAAATATAAATTACGTTTTTATGTTAATTTAGTAATTATATTGCAACACGCGCAATGAGTGCATCCCACTGATATCATATAACGTTTTTAATATATTAACACAAGTTTTCAATTTATATACATCCAAGAGCCCAGCTTGCAGCCGCAGGCATCTTGGGATAACAAACTGCACGTGTGTCCGCGTAGCTCAGCAGGATAGAGCACAGGATTCCTAAAGTCTGAATTGGGCGCCATGACAGGAAACTTCATGGTGGATTCACTCAAATTCGGGGAACGCTCTGGCTCACTTAAGCCGTGCCAATCCCGAGCCAAGCTTTCCGCCCTTAGCGGAAAGAAGGTGTAGAGACTGTACGGGTGACACCTTGGCTCCTCTCGCGGGGTCGTGGTGAAGAGACAGTCCAGACCACGAACATGCTCAGCTATGAGTGTGGCGGCGAAAGTCGAAGTGGTATGAATCCTGGGGCCGGAGGTTCGAATCCTCTCGCGGACACCACACAATCAAGAAAATATAGATTTAGCGCGACCTCTTCATAGTGTTTTCCATTTTCAAGTCGCCTGTTTTACAACAACTCTTGGATGTCGAGACGATACCTTAAAACTTATGCTGGCATTATCGACGGAGTGTAAGCATCTATCTTTCTCAGAAATTTCCAATCCAAAACTACGGAACGAGAAAATTTTGCTTTACCGCATTATGATACGCACCCTAATCTCGCAATAATTTGTCACTTTACGAGTTAAGCAACGTTTATGGCCGAAGAGAAAAACAACTGTAACCCCTTATGGCTCAGTGAAATTTTTCCTGACGCCTGTGAGATTTTCTCCACTGAGTACTTGACACTCGATGCAATTAAAGACGATTGCCTTGTAGCACTTGATGCCAATGTTCTCCTCCTGCCTTACAAACTTGGTGAATTCACACTCTCCGACGTGATCGATATTTATAGACCTCTTTGCGAAAATAAACGCTTGGTTATACCCGCCCAATCAGCTCGCGAATTTGCCAAGCATCGAGCAAAAAAAGTATCCGAATTAGTTCAATATTTACGGACACAATCCTCACTCGAAGTCTCGATACTCGGCAAAAAAGTCGGCGCCTTAAATGATTATCCAGGGTACGCCAAGATAAAGTCAGAAGCAGACCACCTGTCCAAAGAATTCAAAAAATTACAGGACAAATTAAATAATATAGCAGAAGATATTTCAGCCGACATTGGAAAAGACCCCGTTTCTCTAGCATACAGAGCAATATTCGCCGATTCGGTCTACAAGGACCCTGAAGAGTGCTTGCATGAAGAATCCTTTAAGAAAGAAATTCAACTACGATACAAGAATAGACGCCCCCCTGGATTCAAAGATGAAAAAAAAGATGATTATGGGTCTGGAGATCTAATAATTTGGAAAACAATTCTTTCAGTAGGAAAAACTCAGAATAAGAATTTTGTTTTCGTAACTGCTGATGAAAAATCTGACTGGTACCAACAATCCTCCGGCGCTTTTCAACCGCGCATTGAGCTTTTAGAAGAATATCGCCACGTCACAGGCATGAATCTTCATATTATTCCCCTATCTAAGCTATTGAAATTACTCAAGGCCAATAAATCCACCATCAAACAAGTACAAATTGCAGAAGATAAAAATGACGACAACAGTGACGAAGGGGATAAAAATCGACCGCTTACATGGGATAGGCTCCTATTAAAATTTGAAAATAAAAAACTTCAGAAATATTCAAATAAAGATATAATAAATAGAATTCGTGAAATCCATAAACTAGCTAATAAAACCGGATTTATAGGAGACTCTAACAGGGTTTTCCTTTATTCAATAAAGAATGACGATAATGTTATGGCGTTAATATCTGCCGTTGATAAAGATCTAGTTCCTGTAATTTTAGAGTTTGGGCACTTAATTTAATTTATTACTCCGAGACCCCGTAATTCTTTGAATAGCCTCCCGAGCCAACTTCTCTTGATCCACTGCCCGTGTATATCGCTGCACTTCAGACAGGGAAGCATGGCCGGTAATGGAGGCTATCTGATGAGTTGTGCATCCTGCCTCCGCTAGCCGCCGCGCAGCAGCTTTACGCAGGCCGTGCGGGCTCAAGCCATCAGGCAAGCCCGCCTCGTCTCTCCAAGCCTTAAAGCGCATATAAAAGCCGTTTGCTGTGAAGGCTTCGCCATTCTGACGTTGAAGAAATGTCCCTTCAGATGGCCCCTTCACCAACTCAGTCATTAAATTTGGATGGATCGGTATCATCAAGGATGTACCTGTCTTTTGCTGCGTTACCTCAATGATGTCTCCACGCACCTGCGCATGCCCCATACGCACCACATCACTGCGTCTCTGCCCCGTGTACAGAAGCAATGCCAAAGCCCGACGCTGGACACTCCCGCTCTTCCAATAAGCCTCATATTGCCGGATCTGTTCGTCAGACCAACTCTCAGCCCCATCCGCCTTTTCTTTGTATCGCTTGAGAGTCACTGCAGGATTATCAGGGCGCCACCCCTCATCCACAGCATGATCGAACAACATACGAAATAGCTTGATGCGGTGGTTCGCAGCTGCCGGCCGATCCGAGAATTCCGCAACAAACCGCCTCAAGTGCGTTACCTGAAAATGCTCTACGTAATCATCAGCGTAGGAAGCCTTCTGCATCGCCAGAAGAAGGCGACGATAGTTCACCTGAGTATTTTCACCCAACGCTTTAAAACGAGCTGAACAAATCCATAGATCAATCAAATAGGCCAAAGTCTTAGGTGCGGGTGGCCTTTTGATCGTTTCTGTGGCTTGAAGCGCTTCCTGGTAAGCTTGAAAGAATTTTGTGTCATTCTGATCCGGCAAACGTATGGCCTGGTGCCCTGCTCGCCTGAAGTAAAGCCGATACTTCCCGTACCGATCTTTAACTTTCTGAATGTATTTCAGTCGAAGAATTATCACTTTAAAAAGCGATCCATAGGGTTCATTTGCAATTGAGGAAGAGGCATTCCGTCCCTTTTTACCCCCAGCAGCCCATCTACCCAGGCATCCAAGTCTTCCCTTGGCCATGCAACCCTACCTGGTACCGGGTTCAGCTTACGACAATGCGGGGCAACTGCCGTCCGGAATGATGAAACCGATAGGCTCAGGTAATTCGCGGCTGCCTCAGTTGAGTAGAGACGCTTTTCAGACATTTCCACCTCCCACAAAGCAGCTCCCCAGTTCAGTCAGATCGACCTTGATTTTCCCTGCGAAGGACGGCGAGCAGACCGTGGCAACCAGGCGATTGCCCAAATAGATATCGTGGTCACACAGCGTCTCGCGAACGTCTTCCTTGGCCTGACGTTCAGCATCCCGGTATTCGGCATAACGCTGGCCTGCGTATGGCCGAGGGCGAACGCCAAGCATGCAGACCGTGAACATGTCCGGAGTTCTTGCCTCTCCTTTCATGGTGCGGTCCTCCCATCGAAAGACTGTGCCAAATTATCGGCAGACTTGATCACCAGACCGGTGACGATCCCCGCCCCGTACACGAAAGCCACCAGCCCACACGGCAGAAGCAGATCCAGCAGGTCAGTGGACATCGCGCCCTCCTGGCAGAAGGTCGGTGCAAAAGCGCAGGAAGCCAGCAAGGCGACCGGACGCCTTTGCGGCCTCAGTGCGCATCAGCAGATCTTGCATGGTCTGAGGACCGCGCACCGGAGGCTCCGGAAACGGGATGGCCTCTGCTGGCTTCGTGGCATGCAGCAGGGCGACCAGTTCCGCCTCAACAGCTTCAGCCGTTGCGGCATACGCTTTGGCGATGCCCGGAATAGACGCATCAGCAGCTCTCGCGCGTGCATGCACCAGACACACACGCCGCTCCCGTGCTTTCTGTTGAACTGCCAACGGGCGGTCAGACAGATATTCTGCAAACGTCTGATCGGTATGACCATGCAGGAGAGGATGAAGCGGACGCATCATGCTGCAGCTCCCAGGTCATAAGTAAGCTGGCGCGAAGGCGCACGGCAGCGCCATGTGTTCGCGATGTCGCGAAAAACCGTCACGAACGCCCACCGGATCCCGTTCGGTATCATCGGGTCATGATGATGGATGGCGTAGTTCGCAATCATGTCCCAGTGGTCGGCTTCGCCAAGCATGACGAAGACCGGGACATAAGCGCGGGATGCAGCGAGCTTTAAACCTGAAAGGTCATGAAAGCTGTCCGGCAGGTTGCGGCGCAGGATGATGAGCGCTCTCGCAACGTCGAAACTGATAAGAGTGTGAGACTGGCGCGCCTCACCTGCGGGCAATGACATATCGATCTCCATCGCATCGGTGCGATGGAGATAATGTGAGTTATACGAACATATCAGTCAATAATAAAGTGAGCTTTGCTCACATGAAATAATTTCTTACTGATCCAATCTGTCCTTGTTTGCACGCTGAAGCATAAGCTTTAGATGAGTTTCGGCTTCGTCGGGAGGCAGTGAGCGGAAGGCCATCAGCAAGAGTGCTTCTTGCTCATTTATGGCCCGTGCTGGAACGGCATCTCCGGAACCGGATGTAAGCCAGTCAAGCGAAACGTTGAATTCATGTGACATTCTGATGAGCAAATCCCTTCCTGGTTGCTCCTCTCCTGTCTCAAGTTTTGATAAATATGATCTTGAAATATTCAGTCCGGCGACAAAATCCGCCTGCTTCATATTAAGTCTTTTGCGAAGACTTTTGATCCTGTCACTGATTCTGGACGTGTTTTCCATGTGAAAATTTTGCACGTCTTGACGAGATGATGTGTGCGCCATACTCACGCAAAAACTTGACAGAAATATGTGAGACATGCTCACATTGCTTTATGGATATTGGTGAAGTGATACGGGCCGCAGGTGGCCCCAAGAAGGTAAGTGAAGCCATTAAGCGCTCTCACTCTGCAGTCTGTAAGTGGCGGCAAGTGCCCCCAATCCACGTCATCGCGGTCGCACGGCTCGCCAATCTCGATCCACACGTAATCCGCCCAGACATATTCCCTCAACCATGTCATGATTTCGGAACGGTCGCAGCATGAGCATTCTTCATACCCTCAAGCGTAAGCTTCGCTCATGCCGCCGTCAGCAAGATGCTGTCTTGGCCATCTTCAAGACTAATTTAGAGCGGGAAATTGCGAAGAAACTTAAGTACCTAGCAGATGAGGTATATGGACTCGCATCGGCAAGGAACATCTGGGCCGCAGAATTTGTGATCTGTGAACGGAGAGCTTTCGAGAAGCTCTCCGCGGCAGAGAAAATTGCCTTGATCAACGTGTTGTATGCCAGAGCACATGAGCTTCGAAATTGGTACATTCCGATAGCCCAACTACCGATCCATTCGACGGCTAGTGGGTTTCAAATCTGGATGTCCGATCTTGAAGAAACTACTATCAAGTGCGGTGCTTACGAGACCGAACAGCCAGTTAAGACCCAAATTGCTTCTTATGTTCGTAAGCCTTGATAATGGCGTCTTTCTTTCCATCATCGGTCTGTTTAAGTGCGCGCAACCTAGCCTCGATGCAGTCCCTTGCCTCTGACAGAATGCGTTGTTCTTCAAATGCAAAGTCGACCTCAGATCCCGAAGGGTTCTGCACTGTGGCCCCGAGGGTAAGGTCGTGGATACGGGTCTCATCCGTTGTATCGCTCAAAGCAATTTCGAATTCATACTCGAATGGCGTTGTTCGTACGACTGAAAGAATGCCTACTTTACTTGACACGGAATCGCCTCCTGTTGGTTGTGTCGAAAACAGGATGGACGATCGTGGTCGGGGACGCGAGTCCTCGACCACACTGTGGGGAGTATGCGCGTGACGTTCTTCCCTCACGATAAATGCAAGCTCTTGCCTTCTGAGGCGATGACTTGTGCCGAAAAAGTATGGGCGGCGAGCTTTAGTGCATCTCGCCTTCGGGCTTCTGGAGAAGAACCTGTGCAGCGTCGAGCAGATCGCGTCCTAGTTCAGCCGCCGTCTGCGGCGAAAGCGAGAACTGCTCCAGCTTATCCCCAGCCGGATAGTGTTCAGGAGATGTGGCAGCTTTTACCTGAAGCACCACGGCACCGTCCTGAATCACAACCGCACGGAAGCCCGTTACGCTCGAGATATCGAGGTTTCCGTCTTTTTTCAGTTTCCATTCGTCAGCCATGGATCAATCCTTCTGTACATTCAAAGCTGACAGGACATCCCATTTTTAACGCCTTAACGACAAGGCTGACAGTTGATTTTGTAAGGTCATTCTTCAATCTCAGCGCTTGCCTTTACAGCACCTTGGATGCCCGGGTGCGATCAACCCCCAGCGCCCAGTCACTGGCAGCTTTGACAAGTTTTGGGTCTGCTGCCGGTACGCTTGCCATCGCAGTGCGGAACTGTTGCACCGTTGTTTCGTCTGCGCTGCACAGCACGGCGTTCAAAGCGACCTGCACCAGTGTTAACTGCCGATATAGCGACTCAATCGGCCGACGCGCATCCAGTTCAAGGTACACTGATCGTTTCCAGTCAAATTATGTCAAAAACAGAGAGAGCGCTGCCCTAAACGAAATATACCCCCGTTGGGTTTGCGGTACAGTGCTATGATTATCGCCCCTGCCCTCAAAACAGCCACACAACTTGCCGTTCGTGCGATTGGCGGCATCGATGCCACAGCAGCGGTCACACGCGTTGGCCGTGCGCGGATCTCGGAATACCAAAACCGCAATTCTGCCACGACAGCCCCAATAGACGTGGCGATTGTGCTGGATGAGTTTGCCCAGGAGCCATTCATCCTGCAGGCGATGGCGCATGAGTTGGGCTACCACCTGACACCGGTTCAGCTTGGCCACGGCGATGTGGCCGAGATCATGGAAGACGTGGCCGACAAGGCCAACGACACCATGAAGATGACGATCCGCGTCCTGGCAGACGGCATTGTCACGGTCGAAGAAGCCCACAAACTGGGCCACGAACTGACCAAGCTGCGCCGTGTCGTGGATCATGCTTTGAAGATCGTTCGCGGATTGGAAAAGGCAGGAGCTTCCAAATGACGCTCCAGATCCCCGCCACGTTTGATCGGGACAACATCCCGGCCATGGCGTTCCTTAAGGTGCTCCCCGCAGAACAGCGGGGCGTATTCCACTCCCTCATGGACGTATTGAAAGCCGCTCGTGACGTGGTGTTCCGTGTTGGCGGCCGCGCACTGGATGACGCTCAAGTGGCGCAGATGGCGTGCGAGCATGTCGATGTACTGCAACGTGTACTGCCGGAACTCGAGTTCACCCGCTTTATCCTGCGTGATGAAGACGGCGCGCTCTATAGCCCTCACCTCGTAGAGCGTCAGATCCGGCGCGAAGAACGTGCTCAGGCCCGCGCTGAAAAGCAACGCCGCCTGGAGGAGTTTCAGGAGCGTCAGGACGCCGGAGAGTTCGCACCGGAAGCCTCGATGAAAGTGATGACCTCTCGTGCCAATGCCGCCAAAGGTGGACGGCCACGCAAAGGCGAGACATCCGAGCAAGCACGGGAACGCCGTGAGCGGGAAGCCGTCGAGCAGCGTGAAATGCGGCTGCTGTCATCAATCAGTGGTGGAGCAGTTTCCGAAACTCAAAACCAAAACCAGTTTTCAAAAACGGTTTTGGTTTCCGGAGTTTCGGTTTCAAAACCGGTTTCCGGGTTTCCCGTAGATCTAGAAGTAGAGAAAGATATATCCCCTTCTGATTCTAATTCTACGAAACCGGCTGAAACCGAAAACGACAAACCGGCTCTTGAGATTTCAGAAGCCCTGATCTCCCAGACTGTCGCTCGCGTTCTCAAGGTTGGACGCCTTCCGGACGGTCAGGCCGGTTTCGCCAAGAGCATTTGCGGTCGCTTCCTGCGGGAGGGCATCCCGGCTGATGTTCTGGTCGAGGCTGTGAAGCAGCACACCAAGAAAATGGCTCTGAACGGCGACACAGCCTACAAAATGGGCGCATTTCGCAAGCCTATCGAACGGTTCTGGGCGGATCATCAGGCCGGTGTTTCGACTGCCCCAGTGCCAGAGCCTATCCCTCGTGAAGACTGGGAAGACCGTGCGCTGGAGGCTTATGCCAAGGCGCAGAAGATCTGGAGTGAAGCCTTTCATCTCCAGCGGGACTACTCAGCCGTGAAGCGCGAATGGCCGGAGTTGGCCAAGAAGCATGACCTTCCCGCCTGCCCCGTTGAGCGCGCCGCGTATCTGGACTGGTACCGCCCGCAGGCTCAGGCCGCATGAAGGCACTGCGGCGCGCCCTCGCCTCATTCACCCACTCTGAATTCCTCACGATCCGCTCTGAACGTGACCAGGCGCAGCGTGCTGCCCTGGCACTGGAGCGGACCGTGGCGGATCAAGCCCTGGAGATTGTCACACTCCAGGCCCGTCTGGCTCGGCTCACTTCGAACCGGGATGCCGACGGCCGATTTATGAAGCGCAACCCCACATGAACGTGGAATGCAAATGACTACTGCCGCCAAGGCAACTGAAGACCTTACAGAAGAAATCGTCCCGATGATCGGGGCTTGGAACCAACGAATTACCTTTGCAGAACTGGAGATCAGTAAAGTCAGGACTGAGGTTATGCGCCGCGGCGTTGGCCTTTACAGTCTCTTGCGCAGCGGCACTATCAAGCAGTGGCATGTCGATGCTGCGCAGCGTTGGGCTCGTGATTTTGAGACCGGAATTATGGGCGCAGCCGATCCAGAGCGGCGCTCTACTGGCCAAGGCACCCTCGAAGACATGATGCTGGCACGCTCCGCAGCCGTGGCGCGCTGTGAGGGCGTCCGGCGGGCGTTAGGGCGTTATGCTGCGGATCTTCTGGTTCTTCTAGTTTTGGATGGACTCTCAATCGCTAAAATTGCCGAGATGTACGGCAAAAATCGCCAGACCATGACTGGGACTATCGAGCTTCTCTTAGAGCAAGTCGCGGACTACTATGAGGTGAATTAAATTCAGCGACTGGCTTTTATGTGCGACTCAAGCTCTTTCTGGACACTCCCACCGCATCAAGCCAGAGATATCGCCGGATATATCTTCAATGCAGTACAAGCAGGTATTACTGCATGGCTAGCTTGGGTCGGATATAAGGTTGCCAAACAATCTAAAGATGCAACTCAAGCACAAAGGGATATTGCCTCTAATCAGTATAAAATTAGCCTTTACCAAGTCAGAAGGGAAGCACTTGATGACCTGGACTCATGGATTTATCAAAATCAGGAATACGATTTTCAAAAATACGAAAAATACACAAAAGTAATTTCATTAATACAATGTATAGATTGCGTATTTGATGCAGATACAAACTTAGGAAAAATAAAAGAGCAAATAACTCAAATTAGAGTTTTAGATCCAAGAATAGTACTCTCTCAAATTCCCGGCATGCCGGCAAGATATATTGCTTTGGCCAAGGGTATCGAACACGCAACGGGCCAGAATAGGGCATCGGGTATTTATTCAGAACTCCTGGAGGAACTGGAGACAATCGCCTTAGCCTTCCGAAAGAGCCTTAGGGTGCCGTCCCGACCGTATTGATAAAGATATCTGTTGACCTGAAACAGGAACGGACAGTAAACATCTAATCTCTGCGAAGGCGTGTGACTGGAAACGGTCCACGCCTTTTTTATTGGCGTTTCGCCTCCCCCAAAAGTGAATCAGAAATGCGGACACTCGCACCTGCGAGCGCAGGCGACGTGTGCCGTCGCGGCGCGCAGCACTATTTTGTGCTGGCGGTCGAGGGTGCGCGGGCACTTTGCGTGCCCGTCATCTTTAATCGCACCTTTATCCATCGCGCCGATGTCTCAGTCTGGGGCGGAAAGCGCGAAAAATTCCTGCGACTTGCTGGATCCACGGTCGTGCGGTGCACAGATCACCGCTGGCACAGCAACACCTGGGACAGCCACGTCATGCAGGCCAGTCCCGCAACCATACGAAAAATCCTCGCCAGCTTTGGTCGGGATCTCGAAGCCCAGGCGATAGAAGCTGGCGGCTCAGGATTGTATCAATCTGTCCTGGCACGCGGTCCCAAGCACGGTGATCGTGGTCGAAAGAAAGGCGGATCGCCTTCTGACTGACCAGGGCAAAAGCCGACACGATAACCCGGAGTTATCTGACAAGCCTGTGCGGGTTGAGTGTCAGATAACCCGCTGGAGGGGTTCAGAACCCGTCAGATAATCACGGTTATCTGACGGTTTTTCAGGGTCTCCGCAGGATCGGAAACCTTTATAATTCAATACCTTGTCGGAGAGTTGGGCCAATGGCGCCAGCGACGGACGCGAAAAAGCCCCGTATCTCTGATGACGATCGCCTCGTGAATATGTGGCTTCACAACCGGTCTGCGAACACCTCCCGCGCCTATCGTGCGGATGTGGATGCGTTCCGCCAGTGGACAGGCAAGCCGCTTGCGGATGTTGTCCTGGATGACCTGCAAGGCTGGTTTGACAGCCTCACAGGATCAGACGCCACGCGCCGCCGAAAGCTGGCATCCGTCAAATCGGCTCTGGCCTTTGGGGTCCGCGTTGGTTTTCTGGATGTGGACGTTGGCGCAGCGCTTCGCCTGGAGCGTGGGCGCGATTGTCTCAGTGAGCGGATCCTCACGGAAGAGGAAGTGCGGCGCATCATCGACATGGAGCCCTGCCCACGAAAGCAGGTTGCTCTGAATGTCCTTTATTACATGGGGCTGCGCATCTCAGAGATGTGCGCCCTCAAATGGCGAGACATGACACGGCGTCAACAGGGAGGCGTGGCCTCTGTGTTCGGCAAAGGGAACAAGACACGGCATGTGTCTGTTCGCGCAAAGCTGTGGAAAGAGATCGTGGCTGTGAGAGCAGACGACTGGCGTCCCGATACGCCTGTCGTCCCCGGTCACGATGGGAGCCCGCTTCACTTGAGAGCGGCACATCGCCTCGTGAAGCGGGCGGCGAAGCGGGCCGGATTGCCTGATGCCTCTGCGCACTGGTTCCGGCACGCCCATGCCTCACACGCATTGGACAACGGCGCACCCGCCCATGTTGTCCAGCAGACTTTGGGACATTCCGACCTGAAGACCACCACACGATACGCCCACGTCCGAGAGGGCGATGGCGGCGGCAATTACCTGAAAGACTGACGCCTCACGAAGCGGCGGCGTCGGCCATTATTGGAGAGCGCTATGAGCACCCGATACCGACGACGCCCTGAGACACCCGCCGAGATCCGGGCCGAGCATGTGGACTTCTGGACCCGCGCAGCCGAGCGCTACGAACGCACGGCGCACCATGCCCGGATGCCAGGAATGAAGATCTGGGCCGCTGCCGAGGCACGCCGCGCCCGCGCAGTTGAGGCCAAGCGCAAGCGAGAACAGGCATGAGCCATAATCCCGACGATTACATGAAGGATTCCGCTGGACGCCTTGTCCCGCGTGCAAACGTGAAGCCGGAAGACCTTCTCCAGGACGAACTGGTCAAGAAGCTCTTCGAGCGTGCCCGCGCCATTCGTGAGCTGATGCGCCAGTTTCGTGAGGATGCGGACAGCGATATCCGGGCTTTTCTTGACCTTCTGGCTGAACAGTATGGCGCCAAGAAAGGCGGTGCGAAGGGCAATCTGACGCTGTCGACCTATGACGGCTGCGAGCGCGTGACCATCGCCATCAGTGACACCATCACGTTCGGCCCTGAACTTCAGATCGCCAAGGAACTGGTGGACAGCTGCCTGACACGCTGGACGGAAGGCGGAAACGCCAACATCCGCGCTGTCGTCACCGATGCCTTTGACGTAGGCAAGGAAGGCAAGCTGAACGTCTCGAAGATCCTGGGCTTGCGCCGGCTTTCGATCGACGATGAGGAATGGAAGCGCGCCATGCAGGCCATCACTGACGCGGTGAAGGTCAATGCCTCTCGCAGTTACATCCGTTTTCACGAACGCGCCTCACCTGATGGCGCGTTCATTCAGGTACCGCTAGATATTGCCAAGGCGTGACTGTGGGTCATCCGTCGAATAGGTGATAACCGTTGACGAACTGCCATCTTCGGAGGGGATGACTTCCTTCTCGACCATATGGAAGCGGCGCTCCCGAGCCTGTTCGGGCGTTTCTCCCTTTCGTGGTCGGCCGCCTAATGAGCCATTATGTCGACTGGCCACCCGGTGATGACCGGACAACGGAAGCGCAGCGATTCTGTCGTTCAGGGTTGCTTCCAGCAACGCGCGTACACCCTGTTTGCGTGGCATTGGGAAATCCAGCCCGGATTTCTTCCATTCCTGCAATGCAGACGCTTCCCCCATTGCATCCCACAAGGCCAGAACACGGGCAAAGCGGTTGAACCATTCTTCCCGACTAACGGAGGGCGAGAAACGACCCGTCTTGCGGATAGTCGGAAGAACGTCTTCGAAGACCCATTTTTCGAACTGTTCTGCTTCGGGAAGTTTGCTTCGGATAATAAGACGCAGAACGTCAGGTTCAGAAAGAACACGGACATCCTGAAGGCCACCAGAGGTTAAAAGGGGGTAGCGTTTCGCGACCCCCTTGCAGTGCTTGTTGATCGCATCTGTAACATTCATATAGCCTAGACGCTCCGCAACGTCCTTGCCCACGAAGTACGGTTCCCCATCCAGTATGACCACACGGATTTCCGAACCCTCGAAGCTGAAAGGCACGATATCGGTCACGCCCTTGCCTCCGTTGCGAACATGGCAATGTCCTGAAGTAGACTAAATACGAGCTGCACCTCCGGCTGCTCGGTCTCCATTTCACAATCAGCAATATGATCGGGCAGGTAAACTTGGATCACTTTAGCCTTAGCGTTGATGCCTAACATCGTTTGCGCGGATATCTGGCTAATACGATCAAGCAGTTCCAAATCAAGAGAACAGAGGTCTTCTTCTCTCGCCAGTTCGGCTAGATAGGCCGTTGAGCCGATGGGATGCTGTGATCGATTATCGAGTTGAGAGCGAACAGCAATGAACTCATCACACAGACTGATGAGATGTGCGTCTGGACGTGCCATCGCCTGAACTGAACCTGCCATAGGCAATGTGACAAGTCCGGCAAGCATTGCGCGCCGGGATGTGTTAGAGGCTTGGGTAGCCTTTGACATGGGGTGCATTCCCTTGTTTTGGGTTAGGGAGGCTTGCGGTTGCCAGACTGCTTGCCTCCCGAACTTTTTGCGGGCATAAAGTTGGAATGTCAACACTTAATGCTAGCAAAAAGAAGATGGGACGACCCCGCGTGGACAGCGAGGAAGTCAGTGCACGCATACAGCGGGCCTTACTGCAACGACTTGAGCAATGGGCTGCGAAGCACGATATTCCTCGCGCGGAAGCAATCCGTCGTCTCATTCAGATTGCCTTGGACGCCGACAAAGAATAGGGTTTTCCCCTCTCCGCAGGGTCAGATAGGGCGACAGGCTCATGACAACAGGATCAAGTAGAGTTCCGCGCATGATTAAAAGAATGCTAGGCGAATCTACAGAACGTCTATCCCCGATGGACTCCGAAGAAATCGCGCGTATAAACAAACAAATTGAACGCGACGAGAAGGAAGTCGAGGCGTATGTCAGAAGCCGACAAGAAAGTATCGGAAGAGGCGTTAGAAGAGCCGCAAAACGCTTCCGTCCTTGATATTCTTTACTGCGACGCGACGCGTATTGGTGCGTTTCTATCCCAATTTGACGAGCTTGGTGTTCCCACTCGCATAAGTGTTTCCGAGAGTATGCAGAAAGCTCTCGGACGGTCTTTTAAGTTCAGTGTCGGAGGCGGCCTTCCCGCAGTGGGAAATGCAACTTTCAATGTTGAAAGAGGAGCTCCTACCCAAAGCGGTCAGCAGGGTGAGACACGAGATTACGATCCGCTATGGGCGAATGCATTTGCATTGCTCGATTACCTTGAGACCAATGAACTATTAGTACGAAGCCTTGATGCAGCTCGGATCGGACAATTTGTTTTGGCCACAGGGTCCATGTCCGTCATGGATCTTACTTTGTTCAAGGATCTCTGGGCAGCGCCTGGTTTTAAGGCCCTCATTAAGGGCTCTCAGCAGCAAGAGACTTCTGCACCCGTTCCTAATCGTCAGCAACGACGCGCAGGTAAGCAGAAAGGTGCAGCTAATTCGGAAGATGCTACTGCTTCAAATGCGACTGACACTGCATTCTCGATCGTCAGTATGCTGCCTCATGCCACTCAGGCACGCGTTCTTCTGCCGACAACAAATCAAACGGTTTGGAGTTCTTTACGCCCAGAAGGAATGGTTATTTCACCATCTGACATTTTCTTGAAACATGGTCTCGCTGTTGCAGGTGAATGGAGCATGATGGGTATTCTAGATGCTTTCCCTGACACAAATGCTTCTGGAGGGATGAGCCCGGAGGGCATCCATGCTTTATCTCATGCTCAAGCCACAGCAACAAATAACCCATTTGGTGAAATGATGTTGAATATCCTTCCTTTCGTTCGCCCTATGCTAGGACGACCGTTCGATGCATTTGGAATGACGCCTCTTCTCATCTATCGGAAGATTTCTGGCTAAATTACCTAGCCGGGCGTGTGCACTTAACCACAAAGGCTACGCTCGGTGATTCACTAGATCCTAAACTACTGTCTCAATGAGATAGCGCGGCCTTCAACGCCTCGTTGATCCTTGTCTGCCAGCCCGCGCCTTGTCGCTTGAAAGCGTCCAAAACATCAGCATCTAACCGCAAGGTCACCTGCTGCTTTCGGTGCGGGTTACTCGGACGCCCACGGCGCACGACCGTCTCACCGTTCCGAATGGTCGCTGCTTCAAAGAAAGCGTCGGTGAGTTCCGGAGCATCGTCCGGATCAACCCATTCTGGCTTTCCACTGTTGTTCTTCGCGTTCATGTGCATGCCTCATGGAGATAATGCGGCGAGCATCGCCACGTGGTGTCCAGACCATTACGACAAGGCGTTCATTCAACATCCCGGCCGTGATGAAACGCTCTTCGCCATAGTCTTTTCGTAAATCCGGCGCGGTTGCTGTCATGCCTTCGAAAACGACAGCGGCGTCGGCGAAGTCGAGACCGCGTTCCGACAAGGTTTTATCGCGCTTGGCGTTATCGAACTCGACTTTCATACATTTACCGTAGCTACAGATAATCCGTGAAGCAAGGATATAATGTAGTTACACATAATAGCGAGAAGCATCATGGCACTGCTACGTTGCATCAACAGCGGGTTAGCAGTGCTGGACACCAGCATTGCCCGCGTTCCTCCCAAGACTGCGGATGCGTTCTACGTATCGAAGGAATGGCGCGGCCTCATGGCCACCATCCTCAAACAGCGTGGACGTGCCTGCGAGCGCTGCGGCCGAACGGGCTGCCGAATCTTCGGTGATCATATCGTTGAGCTGAAGGATGGCGGTGCGAAGCTGGACCCGAAGAACGTCCAGCTGCTCTGCGGTTCGTGCCACACGGCCAAGACGGCGCAGGCCAGAGCAAGGCGAACCGCCAAAAACTGGTGAAAATGGCGGAAAACTGCTGTTTTTTCATCTCGACACGTCAAACCATACCGAAACGGTACGGATTGAAGGGGGTGGGTCGGATCTTCAGGCCGGCCCAGGGGGCGTAACCGCGCCAGTCCCACGCGTGAAAATTTTTCCTGAAATTACGAAATGAGGTGCGCACCATCCTGCGCAGGACGGTCCAGAATGTCGAAGAAACCGCCAACAGACTGGGCGGAAATTGCCGACGCTTATTGCGCGGGAAGCCTGTCAAACCGCCAGATTGCCAAGCAATTCGGGATTGCTGAAAGCACCCTGCGCAAGCGCATCGCATCTGAAGGATGGGAGAAAACGGGCGCGCAAAAGGTGCGCACAACCACTCCCAAAGTGCGCACCACTGCGCACCAACGTCCAGTTGCGCAAAAACGCCCCTCACCTGTCGTCGCGGAAGCCATTCCCGAAGACCTGGAAGGCCGCCTTTTGAGCCTGGCCGAGCGAATGACCGATGAACTGGAAGACATCACGGCGCACCATGGCGAAATCTCGGAAGCGATTGAAATCGAGACAGCTAACGACGAAAATTCTCGGCGGCGGGATGCCATGATGAAAGCCATCAGCCACCCGATGCGTACGAATTCGCTCAAAACGATTGCGCAGACGGTCACACTTTTGGGCGGCAAAGCTGGTGCCAAAAAAGGCAAGAAAGAGCAGCAGAAAGACGCGGCGGAAAACGCATCTTCAGGTCGGTTCGCGCCAATGAACCAGCCCAAGCTCGTGGTGAACAATGGCAAGTGAGGGGACGGTCAAAACAACCTCTCGGGCACGAAAAACGACACCAAAACGATCGGGCATAAAAAAAGCGGTCAAACAGGTCGCAGCTATTACTGCGGCCGTTGCGAGCCTCACCTGGTCAACGGCTTGCCCTGATTGGGAACAGCGGATTGTTGCCCGCGAAAGCCTGATTCCCTGCGCACCTCTTTTCCCTGCCGCTGCCCAGCAGGGCATGGACGTTTTCAACGCCCTGAAGCTCGTCGACGTGATGGGCGAGCCAACGATCGGAGAGTCCTGCCGTCCCTGGCTGAAGGATTTCGCGGCATCCTTCTTTGGATCCTACGATCCGGACACAGGCGTCCGACACATCAACGAATTCTTCCTGCTGGTCAGCAAGAAGAACACCAAGTCCACCATCGCTGCCGGCGTCATGCTGACCCAGCTCGTCCTGAACTGGCGGCGGTCTGCCGAATTTCTCATTCTGGCACCGACCAAGGAAGCAGCTGACAACGCCTTTAAACCCGCCCGGGACATGGTCCTGAACGACCCGGACCTGGACGCAATCTTCCACGTCCAGCAGTACAACCGCGTCATTACCCACCGACAGACAGGCGCTACCCTTAAAGTCGTTGCGGCTGATGGCCAGGCAGTCGTTGGCAAGAAGGCCACGGGGATCCTGATCGACGAACTGTGGGAATTCGGGAAGAAACCGACAGGCGAGAACATGATCATGGAGGCCATGGGCGGCATGTCCTCGCGGCCGGAAGGCTTCGTGATTTACCTGTCCACTCAGTCGGAAGAAGAGCCCGCCGGCGTCTTTAAATCCAAGCTGGAGTATGCCCGGTCCGTCCGCGATGGAAAGCTGGAGAACAAGAAGTTCTTTCCGGTCATCTATGAGTTTCCCTTCTCTCTCATCGAGGCTGAGAAACACAAAGATCCAGACAATTGGTATATCACCAATCCGAACTATGGACTGTCAGTCAGTGAGGACTTCCTTCTCAGTCAGTTTGACCAGCAGAAGGAAGCCGGTGAAGGCCCGTTACGGGTCTGGATGGCCAAGCATCTGAATGTCCAAGTCGGTCTCTCCCTGCGAGAAAAGGCTTGGGCCGGTGCGAAATACTGGGAAAAGTGCGGTGATCCGAACCTGACCCTAAAAGAGCTTGTAAGACGCTCTCGTGTCCTCGTCGCCGGCATTGACGGCGGTGGCCTGGATGACTTTCTGTCCATGGTCGTTCTGGGCTGTGATGAGAAAACTGAAGAGTGGCTGCATTGGCAACGCAGCTGGGTCTTCTGCGATGTCCTCAAGACCCGCAAAGAAGAGGCTCCCCGCTATCTTGATTTCGAGAAAGAAGGGGATCTCGTCCTGGTCACACTTATGCAGGACGACATCATTGAATTGGGCGACATCGCAGAGGATCTCAACCGATCGGGCAAACTTGCCCTGATCGGGCTCGATCCAGCTGGGGTCGCGGAAATCGTCTTTGAGCTTCGCCGTCGAGAAATCGAGGAAAGCCAGATCGTTGGTGTCAGTCAGGGCTGGAAGCTCACCGGGCCAATCAAGACCCTAGAGCGCAAGCTGGCAGACGGGTCTTTCCATCATGGGGGGCGTCCCATCATGGGTTGGGCGGTGGGCAACGCCAAAGCCCAGGCACGGGGCAACAATATCGAGATCACCAAGCAGCTGGCGGGCGGAAAGAAGATCGATCCCCTGATGGCCACGTTCGATGCCGTGGCCTGTATGTCCAAAAACCCGGAGCCACCCGGACCCAAAAGCATTTTTGACCGTGAGGACCTATGGGATTCCTGAACACTATTTTCGGCGGCTCTCAACGTCCCCCTTCGGAACGGATCGAGCGTGTCTTGCCGCCCGTGATGGCCCAGAGCCTCGAAAATCCCAGCACGCCGCTTTCTGACATCGGCAACTGGGGCGAGTTTCTAGGGCTACCCGGCACCAATGATGACTGGATGCCGCCTGTCAGTGAGCGCACGGCCATGGCCTGCTCGGCGGTCTATCGATGCGTGACTCTGGAAGCCGGCGTCATCGCTGGTCTACCGCTCAAAATCTATCGCCTGTCTACGGACGGGCAGCGCGAAGAACTGCCGAACCATCGGCTGATGCCATTGCTGCAGACCGCACCGTTTCCAGGGCGGGCTCTCACAGCTTTCTCCTGGCGGGAACTCTGGGGCGTGAACATGCTGCTTTGGGGCAATCATTACAGCGCCATCCGCTACGACAACGCGGGCCGCGTTATCGGCTTTGACGCCTATATGCCCTGGCAGGTTCAAGTGGTCAGATTGCCTGGCAAGCGTGGCATCAATTTCTACGTTTGCACGGATGATGACGGCAACAGCGAAGTGCTGCACCAGGAGGACATACTGCACATTCCCGGACCGGGCTTTGACGGAATCAAGGGCCTGTCCCGGATCCAGTCTTTTGCACGCGGATCGGTCGGCCTGGCACGCTCGATGGAAGAGCGCACCGGGCGTGTCCATCAGAACGCCTCGATGCCGAGTGGTGTCATGCAGGTGCCTGGGAAAATGTCTGATCCGGCTTTCAAACGGCTCCGCCGCCAGCTGGAAGAGGCTCACACGGGCGTTGCCAACTGGGGCAAAACGGTCATCGCGGATGAAGGGTCGAAATACACGCCTTTCCAGCTCTCGCCGCAGGATCTCCAGACCATCGAAGCCAGACGCTACCAGGTGGCGGATATTTCCCGGTTCTTCGGCGTTCCGCTTCATCTGCTGAATGAAACGGACAAGACCACGTCCTGGGGCACAGGCCTGTCCGAGAACACACTGGCGTACCTCATCTTCTCGCTCGATGCAGATCTGCGACGGATCGAAAGCGAGCTGAATTACAAGCTGTTCTTGGGCACGCGTGTGTTCGCAGAATTTGACCGGGATGGCTTGCTGTCCATGGATCCGGCCAAGACAGCGTCGGTCATGCAAAGCGAGATCTCCAGCGGTGTCAGCACCATCAATGAGGCGCGCCGGAAAAAGAACCGACCACCCGTCCAGGGCGGCGACACGCCACTGATCAACAGCACCAACGTGCCGTTGACAACACAGGCAGCGAAGGGGCCGGATAATGCCCCGCCTGTTCCTCAACCTTCACCAGGGCAACAGGAATGAAACGCTATAATGCCCAGGCTGGCCGGTTCTCAAACCGCGCTCTCCTGGCCTTTACGCAGGCAGGGCTTCCCCAGACCCTGACCAGCCGGCCACGTGCAGACGGGCAACCGGCCGAGATCCTGCTGTATGACGAAATTGGCTTTTGGGGTGTGACGGCCAAGGACTTCGCCAACCAGCTGGCGCAGGTCGGTCCCGGTCCCATCAACCTGCGCATCAACAGCCCAGGCGGTGACGTGTTCGATGGCCTAGCCATCTATGCCTCGCTCAAGCAGCATGACGGCACAGTCAATGTCATCATCGACGGTCTTGCAGCCTCGGCGGCCTCTTACATCGCTCTTGCCGGCGATACGGTCTCGATCGCGCCCAATGCCTTCATGATGATCCACAATGCCTGGGGCCTTGTCGTTGGCAACAAAGCCGACATGACGGCCACGGCAGGCGTGATGGCCAAAATTGATGGCCAGATGGCTGCTCTTTACTCCGGAAAGACCGGACAGAGTGTCGAAGAGATTTCCGCACTGATGGATGCCGAGACCTGGTTTACGGCCGAAGAGGCCAAGGATGCAGGTCTGGCAGACGTCATCGTGAATGATGACCGCACGACCTCGCCATCCGCCAAGATCGATCTGACACCTGATAAGGATGTCCTCGCACTGGCGGCCGATATGGCGCTCTGCTCGCGTCGGCGCATGGCCCGTCTGGCCGAGGCCGAAAACACCCTCTGACCATGCTCTGACTGACCTCCAGGGGAGGCAGGATCAGACATGACTTTACGGCAGCGCGCCGCTCAGGCGCAGCACGCCCGTTTCCTATCTAAAACAGGACATTCCATGCGTTCCAAGGACCTACGCGCCAAGCGTGCGAAGCTGATTTCTGACGCCCGCGCCCTGATCAACGGCGAAACCGTCACCGCAGAACAGAATACCCAGTTCGATGCCATGATGACCGAGGCAGATGAACTGAAGGCCCGAATTGACCGCATCGAGGCAGCGGAACTTGCCGAGGCTGAACTAGCTGGCCAGATCGCTGCCCGTGGCGAACAGGAAGGCCGGGGCTCAGACGAACAGCGTGATCGTGAAACACAGGAAGTCCGCGTCTTCGGGGCCTGGCTGCGTGGCGGCATGGATAACCTTTCCGGCGAAGATCGGTTGTTCGCGGCTCGACAGGCGCAGCTGGGCACTGAGTTCCGTGCAGCACAAAGCACCCAGTCCGGCCAGGCTGGCGGATACCTCGTACCTCCCCTCTTTGCCGATCAGCTGCTGGTCGCTCTGAAGGGCTACTTCACCGCTTTGAATCTGTTTGATGAGATCCCGACAGCGACGGGTGCACCGCTGCCATGGCCCACCAGTGACGACACATCCGCCCGCGCCAAGATCATCGGTGAAAACACCACGATCGGCACCAGCGACCTGAAGTTCGGCATCTCCAGCCTCCTGGCCTATCTGTATGCCACGGATGCTGTCCTGGTGCCCTGGACACTGATGCAGGACTCCTTCCTCGATCTGGATGCTTTCCTGCGCACGGCTTTGGCTACGCGCTTCGGGCGCACACTGGCAGATGATCTGACGGTAGGTACCGGCACAAATATGCCGCAGGGTGTCTGCACGGCCGCAGGGGTGGGCGCTACCACCGGCACCGTTGCCATTGGCTATGACGACATTCTCGACCTGCAGCACAGCGTGGATCCAGCCTATCGTCAGGGCGCTTCGTTCATGTTGAACGACACAACGTTCAAGGCTTTGCGCAAGCTGAAGGACAATGAAGGCCGTCCGCTCTGGTCTCCGTCCATCGCTGATGGCGCACCGGACATGTTCGCGGGCTCGCCTCTGAACATCAACCAAAGCATGCCTGACATTGGGGCCGGGAATAAGGCCATGCTGTTCGGCAACTTCAAGAACTACAAGTTCCGCAACGTGAAGGGCGTGTCGATCGTGCGTCTGAATGAGCGCTACGCTGATGCTCTCCAGACCGCCTTCTTCGGATATGGCCGCTACGGTGGCGGCCTGCCTGGTGCCGGAACGGCTATCAAGGCGCTCCAGACAGGTGCAGCTGGCGGCGGCGGCTGATCTCAAGCAGGAGACTGATCGATGAGAAGCATTGCCCTCGGGTCAGCTCCTGCCCTGGTGCCTCTGGCCTCACTGGATGACCTCAAGGCAGATCTGGGCATCACGGATGCCCAGTCTGACACAGACCTCCAGCGCTTCCTTCTGGACGCGACTGAGGCCATCCTGGCCTTTATCGGGCGGCCTCTTCTGTATCAGACCTGGCAGGACCAGATCTTTGTGCGTCCCTTCCCGCGCACGCTGTCTCTGCTCTTGGGCGTCTATCCCGTTCAGAAGGTGACAGCCGTCACGCGCAACAGAACAGCGCTTGCGCAAGACGCGCTTGACGATCTGGTCATCGATGACGACTGCGGCGAGGTGTTTTGGCCGGACGTGTCCCATCCCTACTGGCCTCCGGGGCGGTATCTGGTCACGTATGAGGCAGGCTACAGGCTGCCAGGCAAGAATGAGGACGGCACGGCGGATCCGGGAACATTCCCAGGTCCGATTGCGCTGGCTGTTCGGCGCGTTGCCGCAGCGGCCTATCATGCACAAGGCCGAGACCAAGCCCTGAAATCAGAAAATGAACAGGGTGTCGGATCTACAAGCTGGGTCACACCCGACCCGGCCCTGGGCGGCCTGACACCGGAAGCCGCAGGCCTCGTTCAGAGCTTTCGAGCGGTAAAGGGCATCTGATGGGCTACAGAGCAGACCGCCGCCGCCGCCAGATCCGCAGCAAGGGCCGCCCGATGCGCCTGGTCACTGCGAACAAGATCAAATCCGTTGAGCTGGTGGGCTATGCCCCGCCGCCGACAGCCGCCACGATCGATGCGACATTGCCGGTCCAGGCCTTCATTGCCCAGATCCTGAACGATGAACTGTCAGCAGTCGACTACGGGCCTCCCCTCAAGGGAGACCGCCTGTTCGACGGCGTGCGCGAATACACGCTGACGGATGCGTCGCCTGTTTATGACGGGGCAACCCTCTGTGGCTGGACCCTCATTACAGCAGGTGGAAAATGACCTCTCCCATCGTCTGGCAAGACGCCTTCAACCGCGCCACGGCTGCGGGCGCAGCCCTTGGGCTGACGGTTCTGGATGCCCTGGTGCAACAGCGCACAACGCCTGATGGACCTTACGTCCTGTTTGAAGTGGCCAGCGCCGCAGCGGACCGACTTGGGGTGGGTGAAATCGTCGATGAAGAAACCGGGCAGATCTGGCTGCACCTGATGGTGGAAAGCGGATCAGGGGCGCTGCCGGCCATCACCCTGCGCAAAGCGCTTTCGATTGCCTTCCGCGTTCCGGTCTCCCCGCTGCCGATCGGGCTTTATTACGACGGCCAGGGGTTTGATCCTCCCAACGCTGACGACACCGGCAACTGGTTCCGGTTCTCGCTGACGGTCGATTACCGATACCAGGACCGCGTCCTGTAACGCTTCCAGATCCAGAGGTCAGACATGGCATACACGGGACCGACTGCGGGCATCCATGCCGGCGTCCAGTCCAACGACGTTGAGCTGTCGCTGGCTCTGGAACTGGACTACGGGAAATACTCCGGTCGGGCTCTGCACAGGCTCCGGTTTACAGGCGAGACTTTGCGAGAGCAGGCCCAGAGAGTCCGGCCTTCAGAGATTACCGGCCGAGGGGAAGTCTGCCAGGCTTTCACCTCACAGATTACCATCTCAGGGACACTGACGGGCGCGTTTTCCATCGGGGGATATGACCATCTTCTGAGTGCCATTCTGGGCAATACGGCCAAAAACGGCCTTGTGCAGAATGGGACCCAGATCCGGTCCTGGACGCTGTGCGCCCGTTTTGGCGATTACTGGCTGATCCGATACGGCTGCTACTGCACCAAAGCACAGCTGACCCTCTCGCAGGGGTCGTTTGCACAGGTCGCGTTTGACTTCACCTGTGCGGAACAGGTGCTGGCGACAGCAGATCCCGCCACGCTGCGGCTGGATGCTCCGGTCGGGGCCGTCCTCGATACTGCCGGAAACTTCGGCGGCCTTCTGGTCGATGGCCTGACGGTGGACGGAACGGTCCGCAGTTTCAGCCTGACGCTGGAGCGCGATGGCGCGTCGTCTGATTATGGCCTGGGTAAAGCCGGTCTCTGCGGTCAGGTTCCGGGCGAAATCGAGGCAACAGGCAGCGTCCAGATCTTCTTCAAGACGGCAGCGCTGTATCGGCGTTACCAGCGCGGACTGTCAGGAACGGTTTCTGTATCGGTCACGGATGGCAACGGAAGCACCTACGTTTTCACGTTTCTGAACGCGACCCTGCAGAACCCGAAAATCAATGCAGGCGGCCGGAACACGTCGATCCTCGCAACCTTTGAAATTGAGGGAAACCCTCTGCCAGAGGGTGGCACGTTCACCCTGGCACGGCACAGCGATCCCCTCGCAGGCCTCGGCGTGGCCGGCCTGCCCCTCTCACTCAACGGACAGGCCATCAGGCCGTAGGGAACAGTTATGCTGGTGGAAATCTCCACGCTGCCGGAAGAGCCGCTCCAGGAAGGTGACGCAATTCTGTTTGTGCGCCTCGTGGATGGCATCCCGCAGCCGTACAGGATTGCCGGTGGCCTGATTGTCTCGAACGCGGACGGCTCTGTCATCATCAACGGCCATCCGGCGATCTCCTTTGATCCAACCTCACAGCTCATGACCCTCAACGTGGGCAATATCGTCGTAACCGGCGACCTCCCCACGGACGATCCGGGTGTCAAAGGTCAGTATTGGAACAACGGCGGATATGTCTGTATTTCGGCAGGACAACCTACATGAAACACCTGAAATTCCTGTTGGCCGCACTGGCGATGCCGCTGATGGCCCAGGCTGCTGACGTTGTTCCCAACCATATCCGGCATCCCCTCCACCCGGCACCTGTCACGACAGTCCTTCGGGCCGCTGTGGCTGAGAAACCCCTCTACGTTCCAACCCTGGCGAAAGGGGGCCTGTCCAGCCAGAACAAGGTCATGGGGTCAGACGGGACGCCCTTTCTGGATGATCTCTGGCGCTATGCCGACAGCTCGGTGCAGCAGGCGGACGTCGATACGGCGGGCGGGGTCGCGGCCCTGGGGACGGACAAAGCCCTCCATTACGACCTGAATGGCTCCATCTCGGGACCAAGTGGCGTTTTTGTAACGAATTTCCGTGTTGCGCCCGTGCTTGGCCGGTCGTTCAAAAACACAACGAACAACGGCGTTCAGCTTCCCGGATATACGCTCTGGTGGGGAAACCAGATCGGCCTGGGTTCCTACCAGGAAGGCGATCATCAAACGACTGTCGGTGACTGGTGGATCACCCCGCCTGAGACCCTTCACCTGGGAGGACAGAGCGAAAACTCTTCAGGCTTCCTGAATGTGCATTGTAACCCCTACGGCAGTTCCAATGCCGGAACCTGCGCACAGTTCATGATGGGCGGATCAAACATTCAGGCAATGGCGGCCGGTATTGGTCCAAGCGCAAGCGATCATATTGCCTTTTACGACAATTTTGACGCGGCCAACGTGGTGATGCAGACGGGTGGTTCAACCCCGTACATGGTCATCACCTCCGCAAACGCGACCAATGTCTTTCCGCCCATGAGCGATGGCCTGGACCACACGCCTACCTTCACGGCATCCGGCGCAACCTTTGCTAACCCGCTACCGGTCACGGAAACCAACTGGCTCCTGACTCATCAGCAGAACCTGCACCTGATGACCAATGAGATCGGATGTGCCACCTGCGACATTCAGACCTATGCCGCCACCATGACCAGGGTTCAAACGAACGCGGCGGGGCAGGCAACGGGAATCACGGTCAACGGCTGGCGTATTTTCAGTTCAGGGGACGATGATGGCAACCAGATCCCTGGACAGACAACAACCGATGGGTCCAAGCCCGCGCTCGATACGGTGTGGAGCAACTTCGGCCATCCCGCCATTATGGTCGGGATCTGGACCAAAGCCTTCAACATGTATTCCCTGTGTGGCGTAGGAAATCCGGCCGCCAACAGCACGATGGGGGACATCAACAACCCCTCAGGTGGACGCAATAACCAGCTCCGCACCTGTGAAGGCTGGGAGATGGACCTGTGGAACTCGGACAGCACACCAGAACACGCACGGATCCACGGAATCACGGCAGCCTACTCCCAGCGAGCGGGCGGAACGCGTCCTTCAGCAGACAGCTATGACTTCAACGCTGCGGGGGCAAACTCGATCAGCTATCTCCAGAGCGGTGACTTCTTCACGATGCCCTTCTTGGGGAGCAACTTTGTGGTTAGTAGCTACGAAGGGCCTCAGTACGCCAAGGGTTCTATCAAGTCCCTCTTTCAGGTCTCGCAGTCAGAGCGGATTGGCTATGAAGCGGACGGCGGATGGCCCCGGAACAATGTGATGTTCGGTGCCTGGACGTCACGCAATGCAGCCGTAGGGTGTGATGGATGCGGGGACCCGAATGGTTCGGCTGATACCGAGACCCTTCACCTGGGCGAGCAGGTTGATTGGTATGGGGCCAAGACACGGGACAAGTACGGAAACCCGACCTGGACCGACCCGCAGTATGCCCAGATTGAGCTGAATGCAGCGAGTAACAAGCGTGGGATCAACCTGTGCTCCGGCAATCAGGACGATACAACCTGCACCCTGCAAGTGGGGCCTGACTGGCTTGCTGTGGTCGGGCGGATGCGCGTGAGTGGACAATTAGACCTTACGCAGAACACAACGACCTCAGCACTCAAAACAGGGAATAAAGTTGCCACTATCGCAACCGGGTCTCCCGACAGCAATAATACAGCCATTGAAATTGGGTATGATCTGGCAACAGATACTTTTTACTTCACCAATAACCACTACGGCAACACATACAAATTCAATGGAACAGTTTCTGCGGACCAGCTCAGTGCTGCCGTTGCAGTCGTAAATAAGATTCGCATCCCGACCGGGTCGCCTGACAGCAATAACTCAGCGATTGAGGTCACATACGACCTGGCCTCGAACACAATGCGGTTCACCAACAATCACGCGGGCAACAATTACCTGTTTGATGGTCAGCTCTCTGCCAGCGCTGGCCTTGATGGCTCAAACGGTCTGCGGCTTCCAGCCACAGCACCGGCGAGTTCCAGCAGCGCGTGTACGGCAGGTCAGATCCGTGCAGACGGAAATTATCTCTACGTCTGCACGGCCCCCAACACATGGCGGCGATCAGCACTGAGTGATTTCTGATCCGTTTCCTGATCCCATCAACTCATGACAGGCCGCCTTTCGGGCGGCTTTTTTATTGGAGGAAGGCATGGCCACCTTTACAGGCTCGACGTCCGGGTTTCTTGCCGCGGCGCAGGCAAACGCGGCCATTCTCGCATACGCAAAAGAAGACACGTATGCGACCATTCCGGCCGGTGCGTTTCAGAAGACCCGCTTTACGGGGGAGAGTTTCAAGCCAACGAACACCCGGCAGCGCCCGGATGAAATCAACGATCTGGCTGAAGCCTCCCAGGCTGTCACCACGCAGATTTCTGTCTCCGGCACGCTCTCCGGTGCCCTGTCTGTCGGCACGTATGATGACCTTCTGGGGGCAGTGCTGTGCAACGACTGGGGCAGTGACGGCACGCTGCGCAATGGCACGGTTTACAAGACCTGGTCGATCGTTGAGGCGATTGGCGAAAAATGGTTCGTCCGCCCTGGCGCCATTTGCACCAGCGCGCAGCTGACCTTCTCCCAGGGCTCGTTTGCCCAGGTGTCGTTTGATTTCACAGCCGCACGGCAGGATCAGGCTGACACGGATCCGGCGTCCAGCTATCTCGACGCGCCTACCGGCACGGTCCTGGATACGGTGGGCAATTTCGGCGGTGTCACGATCGATGGCACGACGCCTGACGGGTGCATCCGGACCCTGTCCATCAAGCTGGACCGCAGCGGAAGCGGCGCAGATTATGGCACAGGACATGCCGATGCCTGCGGTGTGCGTCCTGGCGAACTTGAAGCCTCTGGCCAGCTCCAGATGTTTTTCAAGACCTATGCTGTCTATGAGCGCTACGCGTCCGGCAAGGGCGGTCCGATCGCGGTCACCGTCACCGACGGGACCGGCAATGGCTACGTGATGACGTTTCTCAATGCCGTTCTGCTCAACCCGCAGATCAATGCTGGCAGCAAGAACACCTCCATCATGGCCACCTTCGACATCGAGGGTAACCCGGTGGTTGGTGGCGGCACCTTCCTGATTACGAAGGTCAAGCCAGCCGCACCAGGCGGCTGATTTTACCCGCGTTCCTTCTGCTGTCCTGATGACCGCCCTCAGGCGGTTTTTTTATGTCTCACGGGCTGACATCAGCCCTCAAATCAGAGTGAAAAATACCATGGCACGACTGTCTTCCTTTACCCGCAATCAGTCCCGCGTTTCCGAAGGTGAGCGCATTGTTGTCGGACCTGCCGGTGAAGAATTCGGCATCACGACCCGTGGCTTTACGCCTGCGTACAAGGACACGTTCTACGCGCTCAAGGCTGAAGCCGCACGTCGCCTGAACCGCACGATCGTGCCAGGTGCGCCGCCATACACGCCGGACACGCTGCCACCGTCCGAGGAAGACAAGGCCCAGGGCATTGCCATCTCCCGTGAATGCGTCCTCGGGGTGGATGGTCTTCAGAAGGACGATAACGGCCTGGACATCACGGTGGATGAGTTCAAGGCGATGCTGGAAAGCGGCAATTACCCGGTGCTGGTCTTCCTGGCGATTTCTGCGGCGGGTCGTGTCGGTGACGAACGGAGGCAGCAGAACGAAGCCGCTATGGGAAACTGATCAGCGCCCTGGAATGGGAACTGGACTGGGGTGGGTTTGTCGGTGACGGGGAAAGTGCCGAGATCCGGGAGTTCCTGCTCGAACAGCGGGTTCTCCCCCATCCCTGGCTAAGTCGGCCGTGGCGCTGCTGGCATGAGCTGCAATACGACCGGCAATGGGTTGAAGACCTGGTCGGCGTGGGTATGGGTAAAATCCGGGGTGTTGCCCGGCCCATGCCGATCCAGTGGGTCACGATTGAGGCCTGGTGTGAGGCCAATGATCTTCCGTCCGAGGATCGCGTCTGGCTCCTGTTTCAGGTGCGCGCAATGGATGCCGTTTTTGTCCGGCATAGAAATGCAAAAATTACAGCAGAAGTCGCCAGCTTCATGCGGGGGTAACGATGGCAAAACCGCGTTCCGTGGCCCGAAGTATCCGCCTGTTTGCGGACCGGACCCTCTCTCCGGCCGCCTTATCCGCTAAACTGGCGCAGATCGCTATCAAAGAGCGTGACGCGTTGGTCAAGAGCGGGGAAGCGCCGCCAAGCTGGACCACCACTGTGGATGGCCGTCTGGGGGCTCCGGAAACGTCTGTCCGGCCGGATGGCTTCATTCTCTACAAATTCAACACGCTGGGGCTGGCGGTTAAAGCCGCGCTTCAGATCTGCAAAGACCGTTCTCCGGTGCGGTCGGGAATTTACCGCGATACCTGGATTGCCGCGGTCGATGGCAAGCCCTGGCGCGGGGATCTGTCCGAGATCCCTGACAACGTGGAAATCATGATTGTAAATCCGCAGCCCTATGCCCGGAAAATCGATACAGGCGCGATGAAGGGCATGAGTGTTCCGCCTGGCATCGTGGAAGCAGCCAGACAGTACGTTCAACGGCAGTTTCCAACGGTCACGGCACAGCGGGCCTTTGTGTCCATCCCGGCCGGCCTTTTCAACAATGCCCCCTATATCCTGCGGCGCAGTCAGGGACGTTCGAAGGACAGGGCCGCCGGAAAACCAATCACTTACCCAGCATTAATTCTGAAAAGACGCATCTAGGGGGCGGGCTATGCCGACGGTCGAGCAAATCGAGGTTTCTTATAATGGCCAGATTGCTGCTGCCGCGCAGGCTGATGCCGATGCCCTGAACAAAGTCGCGGATGGTCTTGATCGCGTCGGTGATTCCGTCGAGGTCACAGATGCGAAAATGACCAGATCCGGGAAAAGCGGCACCGCATACGTCAGAAGTCTGGACGCGGTGACCAAATCCGCAACAGCTCTGACCAAAGCACAGACGACGCTACAGGATGCTGAAGACAAACTGGCGGAAAGTGTGCGCCGTGGCGAGGTCACGCAGGAAGAGGCTGGCCGCGCGCTTGATAAGCAGCGGGAAATCGTCGGCAAGCTCGTCACGGCCCATGAGCAGGCCGTGGCAGCAACGAAGAAGTCCAATGATGGCCTGAAAGAGACGTCGGAAACGGCCAAGGTTTCCAGCTACCAGCTGGGCATTCTTGCGGACGAAGCACACAAGTTTTTTGACCAGGTCGCCAGCGGCGGCTCTGCATTCAAGGCTGCCTTCTACCAGGTGCCGAACATGGTCCAGGTGGTCGGTGGGCTTGGCAGGGCCGTGGAGCTTGTCGGCGGAGCCATGACTGTTGGTTTGACGGGTGGCGCCCTCATCACCGCCGCAGCGATGTATAAACTTGGATCGGCAGCCGAGGCAGAACAGGAAACACTGGCCACCCTGTCGCAGCATCTGCGGGCAACGCGGGATGACTACACGGCCATGGCGTCATCGGCCGAGGCGGCGGCGCGCCAGCTTTCGGCCGGGAGTGATCTGTCTCTGGATGACAGCCGGTCGGTCACAACGACATTCGCGGCCGTGCCGACCATTGATAGTTCCAGCCTCCGGGCACTGTCGACCGAGGCTCGCGATCTGGCGGAAGTCATGGGCGAGACAGTTCCGGAGGCTGCCAAGGAAATGGCGGCGGCTTATGCTGATCCGGCCAAGGCGGCCGAAGACTTCGCAGAGAAAGGGCTGCTCGGCGTCCATCAGGGCCTCGTCAGTCAGGTCGAAGATCTTCAGAATTCCGGCAACCGTCTTCAGGCCTGGCAACTGCTGATGCAGCAGGTTGGGACAGCCACGGCTGGCGCAGCACGTCAGGGCCTGACACCCTTCCAGCAGGCTTTGCATGACCTGCGGAACGAATGGGATGGCCCGATTCAAGGTGCAGAGAGTTTTGCACTCAAAATCGGGGATGGCATTGTTAGCGCTGCCACCAAGGGCATCGAGGGGCTGACGAACCTGACCCACAAGGTCAAGGAACTGAAGCAGTGGATGGATTCCTTAAACCCCACCCACCTGGCTTATGAAACACAGCAGGCCACCCTTCAGAGTGGTTCGGCTTCTGGGGTTTCGGGACTGATTGACAGTGTTGGCTCCCAGATCGGGGCCAGCTCTGATGTCATCTCTCTGGCACACCGGATCCAGCCAGTCGAAAGTGCCACGGGCCAGTACAAGAATGGTCAGGTTGTCACGTCTTCTGCTGGTGCGATCGGGGCCATGCAGGTCATGCCGTCCAATGCGGCCGGGAATGATCTGACGGACCCGACCGGGAATGTCACAGCAGCCGAACGGCTCCTGGTGCATCTGTATGACAAGTACAGTGGCAATCAGCAGCTGGTCGCCATGGCGTATAACTGGGGTGAAGGAAACGTCGATCAGTATCTGAAGGGCACCAAATCAGCCCCTCAGTCTGTCATGGACTACGCGCAGACCGTCACGGGCGGCGAGGTTTACGGGGCTACGAAGACAGCTGGCCTCCAGACCAGCGTTGACGATGCTCTGAAGACATCAGACGGCTCCACGGCTTCCCAGGTCACAGATCAGACGAACGCCATCAAAATGCTGACGTCTGCCCAGCAGGCACTGGATGACCTGCACAAAGCCGGGAAAGTTACAGATGCAGATTATGCGGCATCGACGCAGGATCTGACCAACCGCCTGATGACCCATAAGGGCGCGCTGAACGAACTGAGAGACCCGCTTCAGGAACTGGCACATCAGCAGGAGCAGACCACGGACGCGGCCTGGGCCGGTACGGCTGCGCAGAAAGCCATGATTCAGGTTGATCAGCAGGTCGAGGAAGCTGCCCGCAAGATGGGCCAGGCCCATGCATCCACGGCGGATATTCTCGTCGCGGAAGCGCGGGAACAGCAGATTCTGACGGGAGAGTTTAACAGCTCTATCGACGCGATGGATCGCAAGACGGCTGCCCAGAATTCGCTGCTATCCTCCTATGATGCCAGCAAGGGCAGCCTGGACGATTATCTGCGCTCTGTGGAAGCCTCCGACACAGTCCAGGCAACCTCCACGGCCAACACGCAGGAACAGGCGCGCCAGACGGCAGTTCTCACGGATGCCCTCAAGCGCCAGGCAGAAGCGCAGGCTGATATCACCACGGCGCGCAAGGCTTACGGACAGTCTCTGGATCTCCAGTATATTCAGGCAGAGACGGCATCTCTCGGTCAAAATTCTGATGCGGTCTCTGTCCAGATGGCCGTTCTGAAGGAGCGGAACGCTCTGCTGGAAAGCGGTGCGGACCTGACGTCCAAGGCTTCGCAGACTGATCTCGCTAACGTTGCGGCGATCCAGTCGGCCACGAATGCCTACCAGCATCAGCAGGACACGCTGAACGAACTGACCAGTGATATCTCGTCCGCAGCGGACACGCTGTCGAGCAGCTTCACACAGGCTCTGGTCAACGCCTCTAACGGTGGGGTGACGTTCAAGTCTGCCATGCAGGGTGTGGAAAGCCAGCTGATCTCGATGATTGCCAAGCTGGCGCTGATCAATCCGCTCCTGAGTGCGATCGATGGTAAAAGCCGGACAACACTGGGGGATGTCTCTTCCATTCTCTCCGGCGCGTCTTCTTCTAGCGTTACCAGCGCGAATGCAATCAGCGCTTACTCTGGCGGATGGGGTTGGAACCCTGTCAGTTCCACCGGCTCTTCTGCGTCTTCTGCCAGCTCTCTTGGTGGGTTGGGGGGCTCTACGTCCTGGCTCTCCTCCGGGCTTAAAACCAATCTGTTTGGAACTGCGACTGTCGGAAACCTGCTCGGTGGTATTGGCGGCGGTTTTGGTCTCGGGTCAGCCCTCTCGGGTATTGGTGGCGGCACCAACGGCACGCTCGGAAGCGGTCTTGGTTCGGTTGCCGGATCCATTGCCGGCTCGTTTATTGGTCCAATCGGTACCATGCTGGGTGGCGTTATCGGTGGCGGTCTGGGCGGATTGTTCGGTGGTCTTTTTGGTCACAAGAAAAATCCGTACACGATCGACCAGGTCATGACGACGGACGGTCAGCTGTCTCTGGGCAAGACCTGGAATCAGGCACAGACTGACCAGATCACGGAACAGCTGAAGAGCGATATTGCGTCCTTCAACTCTGTTCTGTCCTCTGCCGGCGTGACGATTGGCGGCGGTGATGGCGGCCTGCTTGGAACGGTTCGTGACGACAAGAACAACAAGGATGCGTCCTTGCAGTCCGTGTCGCTGACGGATCTTCTCAAACAGGCGACGTACAGCACGTCTGATGCGACGTTCAGTCAGGCACTTCAGCAGGGTCTGCCGAGTGGTGCGACCTCCGTGTCGGATTACGCGACCGCCATTCAGAACCTGAAAACCATGGCTGATACCGTCGATCAGCTCGGCGTTGCCGTCTCGAAATTCAATTCAGACGGCACCGTTACGGTCAGCAATTTTACCCAGGCGACCGGGGATCTGAAAACCGCTCTGGACACGGCGCTGGATGGGAAAACCCTGTCCACGTCCGATCTTCAGACGCAGATCTCCGCTGTCACCACGTTCGTCAATACGACCATGCCGGATCTGCTCAAGGCGACTGTCTCCGGGCAGCAGTCCTGGGTGGACCAGATGGCGACCTTGCGACAGACCTATGAGGCGGCGGGGTCCCAGGCCGTCGCCTATGGTCTGGATGGCACGCAGTTAAACGCCAAATTCAGTGAGCTGTATGAGGCGGGTTATGCTGAACAGCTGGGGACGTTGCGCGATTCAGACACGTCCGTGAGGGCGCGTTATCTGACGGCAACGGGCGATGATCAGGGGGCAGCCCTTCTGAATTTCGATACCAGCGCCGATCAGCAACGCAAGGCTCTGGATACCGCCTGGCAGTCGTTCCTGGGCAATGCCTATAAAAACAATGAGGAATACCTGGACGAGTCCGCGGATCTCGAAGAGGCGCTGGCCGCCGAAAGGCTCCAGATCCAGGAGCAGTACAACGGCACCAGCCTGGCACAGATGAAGCAGTACCAGGAACAGGCGCAGCAGTCTGTCGGTTCCGTCTTTTCAAGCCTGACGGACTATGCCCGTGGATTGAATACCTCGGATGCGTCACCACTGTCAGCGCAGGCGCAGTACCAGTCCGCCAATGATAATCTCATGGCAGACTACAAGGCGGCACAGGGTGGAGACTATGACGCGCTGTCGCGGATCCAGACCGATGTCACGACCTTCCTGTCGGAATCAAAAACCTATCAGGGGTCAGGCACGGGATATGCGGCCGATTTTTCATGGGCCACGGATCTTCTGAAAAAACTGGGAAGCGTCGACGTCGAAAAGGTTACGGCGACCCTGGTCACTAAGCTGGCCAAGGAAAACACGGACGCAACCCAGAGCGTGGCCGATCAGCTCCAGCAACTCGTCCAGGTGGTTGAAGCCATGAAGAAAGACCAGAAGCTCAAGGCTGCTACTGACGCCACCCGGCCGAGGGCAGCCTGATGCGGTTTCGCACGATTGAAATGGATATCGTTCTGCCGACTGTCATTCAGCCGGCGGCGGTGCCGGGCTGGGGTGATGCGCCGTGGGGTGCGCTGACCCAGCTTCCGGATGATCCTGAATCCCTCGAAACCCTGCGTTATTCCGATGCGGGCTATGTGGACGAAAACCACGTCCCGTATCCACCTTATGTGACCCAGGCGCTTGACCTGACACGGTCCCTGACCTTGTCGGCTGATGCCCTGGGCGGATCTTTCTCGATCGGAATCCTGACGCTGGCCAATCCGGATGGCGTTCTGGATGGTCTGCTCCAGACCCGCGTGAATGATCATCTGCCGGTGCGCATCCATGAGGGCACGCGCCTGTGGGATGGGCAACGCCAGATCTGGACAGACCCGCCCTCATCAGACCTGAACCCGGTTTTTTCCGGTTTGGGGAAAAACTGGCAGCCGGGTCTGAACAGCGTGTCGATTACGCTGCTCGATGCCACGTATTGGCTGGACGGCACCATGCCGGTTTCAATCTATGGCGGCACCGGCCGGCTGGATGGGGACAGCAATGTCTCCGGCCGGAATATCCCGCGTCTGCGGGGGCGGGTCTGTAATATCTCACCAGTCCTGATCGACAGTGCCAATTATGTCTATCAGCTCTCGGACGGTCCGGTTTCCATTACCGCCCTGTATGAAGGCGGTTTTGGCGGGGGCATTGCGTTCGGGGGAATGGTCACGGATCTCTATGCCGTTTCTCCTGATCCCGGCACCTATACCGTTCTGTCCAGCAGTGCGGGAACGTGGATCCGCCTTGGCACAAAGCCTGTCTATGGCATCACGGTGGATGCCGTGGGCCGGTTCCGGTCCGGGGCCAGTCCTGAGAACGTCCTGGACGTGTTGCGCCAGCTTCTGATTGAGGACCTGGTCCTGCCGGCCCCCTATATCGATGCCGCCTGGTCGGCATCCTCGGATCTCGCTCCCTATCGGGGCGGCTGGTACTGGGATGGATCAGACAGTGTGACGGGACGCCAGGCGGTGACCACGCTTCTGTCTGGCCTCGGAATTTCCCTGGTGCCAACGCGGACTGGAACGCTGCGTCCGATCCGTCTGCGGGATCCGGCCGAGGCGGGTGCGCCGCGATTGACCCTGACCACGGATCTGATCAGTGCCATCAGTCCTGTGGCTCTCGATAGTTCTCTTGATCCGCCAACATGGCGCTGGCGCATTGGCTGGCAGCACGTCTTCACAGTCCAGACATCCGGTTCTGGCCTGCACCCGCAGGCCGCATCCGACCGCCAGTCCCTGATTGCCGAAAGCGACAGGGGCGCTGTGTGGTTTGATACCGCGATCAAGGCCGCATGGCGCGTGCCTGGGGATCCGGCGCTGATTACAACAGCGCTGGCCAATCAGGCAGACGCGCAGATCATCGCCAACTGGCACGGATCCGTCTGGGGCCGTCGCCGGCATCTCTGGGCGGTGGATGTTCCGCAGTCCGTGGCTCTGGCTGTGGATCTCGGCGATCCCGTTCTGCTCCAGGCGCCTGTGCCTGGTGCGAAGACGGCTGTTCCGGGTGTGGTGATCAGCGAACACGTCAGCAGCTCCAGCACGACAACAACCCTCACGATACTGGTCTGACACAATGCAAAACTGTGGTTTTGGCTGGGAGAACAGCGTCCTGGACGCGGCGATCTCGGTCAGTGGCGAGGTGCCCGGTCTGCCGGGAACCAACCTGCGCAATCAGCACGGTGCGGCCAGTCTCGGCTGGCGTGTGCCCTCAACAGGGGCGGGTCTGGCGCTTGCCCTTTCCGGAGCAGCGCCCATCCGGGCAATCAGTCTGCACCGGACCAATCTGTCCGCTGCAGCGACCTGGCACATGGAACTGAGTGCCGGGGGACAGGTGGTGTATGCCTGGTCAGGCTCTGCTGCTGTCGCGGGCGGGCAATGCGTTCATGTGCTGCCAGCCGGCATCTCGGCGGATGTCATCAATGTGGGCGTGGATGACCCGAGCAATCCGGACGGATTTCTCTCGATCCCGCTGGCATTTGCCGGTCCTCTCTGGCAGCCGGCGCGGAACTACTCAACGGACAGCACGGAAAACCTGACAGTCGGACAGCAGAGCACGACCACGCTGTCAGGTGGGGAATTCGTGGATGCACGCTACGTCCAGCGCGGCCTGTCGATCGCGCATCAGTCCTATGGCGATGCGGATGCGGTTGTCCTGCGACAGATCCAGCGGACCGCTGCCACGGGCCAGAATATCCTCTTCATTCCGGATCCTGACAGTGACCCGCCTGCGCTGGCCGAAACCGCGCTGTTCGGGCGGTTGTCTGGCGGGGATCTCTCCAATCCGTTCGGGCCGGCTGATCGCCATGCCCAGACCCTCACTCTGACGGAAAGGCTCTGACATGGCCGCGCCCTTGCTCCTGGACCTTGTCCTGGAGACCTCGACCACACCGGGAACCGCGTCATTCGTTCTGAATGGGGCTGTTCAGGATCGGCGCTCGTTTGCAACGGCCGCACCTGGCGGTGGGCAGGTGTTCTATTTCGCAGATGACGGCATGCAGGCGGAATGGGGTGTGGGTGTCCTGACAGTGGGCACACCGAACACCCTCAGTCGCCAGACCATCCGGGGCACGACACAGAATTCCACATCGGCCCTGAATTTCACCGGGACCGTCCGGGTGTATTCCTGGGTTCCGAGTTCGCATCTGCCGCTTCTGGATGGCAACGGCCTGCTGACAGTGTCGGATTTGGCCACCGATCAGGCGGCGATCAAGGTTCTTGTCGTGTCAGGCAGTGCCCTGGTGCCGAATGTCAGGGACTGGGGCAGTCAGCAGTCCGTGCCTGCGGTTCAGGCGGACGGTCGGTATCTGCGGAAATACGGGGACGCGGGCGGGGCCGTGGCTCCGGATTTTCTCACCTTCTACTCTCATACTGGTCAGCTCGGGATCTATGATGGCAGCCAGTGGCACACGTTCCAGCCTTCTGGTGATTATGCCACGAATGCCCGCGTCAATGACGTTGCCAGCAGTGCGGCCAATGCGACGAGCGCGGCCAGCTCTGCCAGCGCCAACGCAGACACCAGGGTTCTGCGTGCGGGTGACACCAGCAGCAATCAGACCATCAACGGTTATCTGACGGTTCAGTATGGCGGCGGGAAATTCAGCTTCCAGCCAGACGGAAACGCCGTGGCCTATGACGGGTCAGGGAATGCCTTTTTCTCCGTGTCTTCCAGCGCCATCAACTGGAATGGCCGGGGTTTCGTTTTCACCGACGATCTGCCGCTCCCCAAGACGGACAAGATTGTCCGCATGATCGTCCGTGGGGTCGCGTCCCAAAGCCGTGTGCCGTTCTCATCCGGCTTCTCGGACACGCCGCAGGTGATGGCGCAGAATGCCAGTCCGAGCGACATGAACTGCAAGGCGGTCAATGCCGATGCGGGCGGCTTCACGTTGTGGATCAACGGCGGCGGCACAACAGACATCACGGTTTTTGCAATCGGACCCAAATAAATGACCACTGCACTTGAGGCCATCAAGGCCGCCTATCCGGATCGCTATTATGCGACCACGAATGGCACGACCGTCACGGGCGTTTATGACGCCTGGTCCGGCACCACGGAGGATCAGCAGGCCCGCATCAATGTGCTGGATCTTCCGGCCGCCTCCAGCCTGATTGTGCTGACGGCCGACCAGTTATCTGACACGGTCGGGGCTACCAATATTCCTGTCAGCAATGGCGCGCTGACCTATCCCGGCCGGTATGTCGCCTGTTACGACCACACCGCCGCGCAGCCGACCTCGATCCTGAGCTGGTTTGATCTGTGGTCGCTTGGCTCTCATGCCAATCTCCCGGCTCTGGCCGATATGCACTTTCTGTCTGCGGCCGAATGGCAGGCTCTGGGCGGGGATCATGGCTACAAGGGTAACAAGGGACTTCAGGACGGCAGGATCGTGGATTACACGCCACCGCCCGCACCCATTCCGCTGACACTCCAGGCCGAGACGGAGCAGACGTGGATCCAGCAACAGGCCAGTCTGGCCGCAGCCATGGGCGAGACCTTCACCGACGCCATGAAGTCCTACGTGAAGGCTGTCGCGGCGATTGCCAGCGGCACTGACACGACCAGCACGGCATTGCCTGCGCGGCCTGATCCGACCATGTCCTGATCGCCAGCCCTCCTACTCGACCTTGTTCTGACAGCCGCCTTTTGGGCGGCTTTTTTATGGAAAAACGATGCCTGACGTTGAAACTGTCCCGCTGACCTCGATCCGCGCTCTTGAGGATCGCGTTCTCCAGCTTGAAACCATGCTAGCCGGTCTGGACGACAAGCAGTCTGACCTCCGATCGGAAGTCCGTATGGAAATCACCTCGCTGCGGAATGAAATCAAAGCCTTGGCCAAGGCTATGGAAACCAGCAATTCGCAGATCAACGGCAAGCTGGATCGGCTGTTCGGTGCGCGGTCCGTGGTGACGGCCCTGATTACGCTCATGACATCGATTGCCGGGACTGGCCTGGTCCATCTCGTGGTGTCGATTGGAAAGTAGTGACACTGTTTGACATAAAAATATCAGATTGATAGTGACATTGAGGGTTAAATTATAAGAGAAATATCAAGTCATGCCTGTAATTAATGGAAATAAATTACTTCCCGGAAAAACGTATCTGATGAAGGTTTGGAATCATCGGAGAGGACGTCCATTTAGAACAACAGAGAAAGTAGTTTTTACGAACTACATTTTTAATGGACGCGTAGTGCGGGCGCGTTCGTTCAAAATGCGTGACTTGTTGGCCGGTGGCAATCAAACCTGTATTTTACAGGGTGCCAAGAGCGGAACGATCACTCTCACGGTAACTGATCCAAAAATCTGGGTAGACTCTAACAATGATAGAATAACGTTCGATACCTGAATGTTATTAGCTCCACGCTAGCAAAGCCGCCCAACTGGGCGGCTTTTTTTATGGAAAAATCCCATGAATAAAACTGCCGTCGTGCTGGCCACGGCGCTCCTGAAGCTGCCCGGTTTCGAAGGATTCCGGTCGAAGCCGTATGTCTGCCCTGCGGGCTGCTGGACGATTGGCTATGGTAGCCGCTGGCTGAAGGACGGAAAGCCTGTCACGGCCAGAACGCCGCCCATCAGTGAAGCGGACGCCGCTAGTCTGCTGCTCCAGTCGGTCATGACCTATGACACCACCTTGTCGCGCCTGGTCAGGGTTCCGCTTTCTGACGTCCAGCGGGCTGCACTGCTGTCCTGGCAATACAATGTCGGCACGCCGGCCGTGGAAAGCTCCACGCTTCTGCGCAAGCTGAATGCCGGGGATTATGCTGGCGCAGCCAATGAACTGCTACGCTGGAACAAAGCAACCGTGAAAGGCCATCTGGTCGAACTGACCGGCCTGACCAACCGTCGTGCGTATGAACGGGATGTGTTCCTGGGCAAGCGGACAGTCATGGGGAAGAGCTATGCAGATGTCTGATTTTCTCGGGCTGCTCCCGCCGCAAATCCTGTTTTGGGTTGGCCTCTTTCTTGTCCTGGCATCGGTGCTACTGAATGTCTGCGGCTTTCTTCGGTCTCGGATTGCGCCTCCGGCTTCCGGATCTCTTTGGGTCAGGCCGTATCAGCTTCTGAGCGTTCTGGCCTTCGAGCAGAAATATGCTGCCGCCATGTACAGGATCGGGCTCACGGCCGTCATGACGACGCGAGCTGAAGCGCCACTTTTGAAAAAGGCCGGCGCAGACAGTGGCGTGCAGATCTTCGACAGCAAGGGCAAACCCAAAGCGCCCACCTGACTGAGCCCGTCCGTCGGTCTTGGCTCCATCATCCTCATACCCCAGATCTCCGAAGGAGGCAGCAAATCTGCTGTCAGACCGTCGGATGCAATGCCGCCCATCGAGGCGGCTTTTTTTATGGAAGAAACACCAATGGCTTTTAGTTCTGTTACCGCCCTTGAAGGTCTTGTGAACCAGTCTCTCGGCAAGGCTGATACACCCTTGGTCCAGCAGGGCATCAGCGTCGGCGGTCTCGTGCTCCAGGGTGTTCTGGCGGCCTCCATGTCGAAGCTGGCCGAGCATGTCGATATCACGGCCTTCGATGCTGCTCTGACTAAAACGCTGGAAGGTGCCACGGAACTGGAGCGTGTCATCGCTGCCGGTCCGGCCGTTCAGGCAGCGACAGAGGTGCCTGCTCAGTGAGTACCGCCAATCTGGCGATTCTTGGCGTCATGCTCCTTGTGGGCGTGGCGTCGGCCCTCGGGCTCTATAAAGCCGGGGGCAAATCGGAGAAAGCCGATACGGCTGATCAGGACGTGAAAGATGCGCAAGGCGCTCTCGATCGGGCTTTAGTCATGGCTCAGGCTGAAGCGGATAAACCAGCAACTGAGACCGATATCTTGGCGAGATTAAACAGAGGCAACGCATGAAGTGGATTGTTCTCGGGCTCGCCCTGACAAGTTGTACCTCTGTCCGCTATGTGCCCTGTCCCACCATTGTTTCTTATTCAAACGCGGACCAAAAAGAATTGGCCAGGGAGATTCAAGGAGACACACAAATACAGGTAGTCCGCTGGATAGGAGATTACATGGGCCTGCGTGATCAGGTCCGAGCATGTCATGGTCGATAACGGGGGGTGAACGGAATTTCTGCTTCAACAGCGAACGTCCAATGCGTCAACGAAATATTAGACAAAATTCCTGGATAATTTATTGCTGGACAGCTAATCCTATTTGTGCGCACAATGCACACGTCGAGAGCAAAAAAGCTCAGGCAATCGAGAGGAGTAACTTTTGATGATGACAAAACAGGAATTCGCTGAAGCGCTCACGGCTCTTCATTGGTCACAGCGTGGTCTGGCAGAGATTTTAAACACTCATCCGACAACTGTCCGGCGATGGGCAAATGGAGAGCAGGATTTACCTGATGTGGTTACGCAATGGTTAAATGAACTCAAACGAGTTCTCGTTGATAAGCCCCGCCCAAGCGGATGGGAAATACCCAATAACAGTGTTGGAAATGATGATTTTTTGACTGCGGTAATTCCTAAATATACCGAATCCTTGGTGGGATGGATTAAATTCGTATCACGAAAAAACGGATTACATGTTCATGATTTTCCGGAAATTTCCGACGTAGTTCTTCGTATAGAAAATTCTAAAAATAGCATTCTTGAATTAAGTCACCCGCATGTCGACTCTGAAAAACGCATTGCAACTTATTGGTTGAAACCTCCATTGAGTAATTCTCATGGTTCATCATGTATTATTCTACGACCTGAAGGCGCTTCATTAACTTGGTATGAGTGGGTATTGAGGACGGTTGATGCCGACGGCGATACAGATGAAGAAGACAGAGTTTGCGACTATTTTTTATCCCCCGAAAAACGAAGAGAATATCTCATTAATTTCATTAATGAGATATTCTCTGTGAATGGAATATAATCTCGAAGTTATATGCGATCAGGTAACCTTTCCTGATCGCAGTCTACAAATTTATCCAAAAAATAGTTCATTTATACTTAATATCTTTAGTTTCAAGAGAGGACGAGGCTGCCCGTGATGGGATATATAATGCCGTCCGAATGGCTGGAATGTAGGCGGAACCGGACATTATAAACCTACCAACTTCGCACATTCACAATTTCACTGAGACGGGTTGTATAGCGACCAGAAAGCAATGATGCCCTGGGACGCCAAGTTCGACTCAGTCCCGTGGAAGACGGGCGGATGATGCCCGACCCAAATCGTGCGTTGATCGCATCCATGGCGGCCATAGCAGCCGATGAAACTTTCGGCTCCCGCATTGAAAAAAGCTGAGACTGCTCTCCTGCCGGTCTAAGGTCTGTCAGGATCACTCCTGCTTTGAAATAGCGATAGGATGGAAGCCAAACAGCTTCTGCAAACTGCGTGGCATATCGGATCAGATCTCTAGTGTCAGACGTGGGCTCAATGGCGGCACCCACATGCTTCGCGTACCAGGGATCTCCATTATGAGGATTGGTCTGGATAAGAACAGAGAGGTGAGCGGATTCCAGATGCTCGGCGCGCAGCTTCTCTGCTGCCCTGGCCGCATAATGAGCAACGGCTTCGCGGATCTCGGACCATTCTGTCAGCAAGCGGCCAAAGGTCCGTGTCGAGGCAATGCTTTTCCGACTGGACGAAACATCCGAAAGCGCAAGGCACGACTGTCCACGCAGTTCCGCCTGGACGCGCGCGCCCACGACAGTCAGAAAATTCCGGATTGATTTTGGGTCCAGTGACACAAAATCTGCCACTGTCTCAACACCCGTCGACTGCAGTTTCTTTACAGTCTGCCTTCCAATCCCCCAGACCTCTTCGATGCTGGTGACAGCGTACCATTCGGCCCGGATGCGCGGGTCTGTCAGGTCACATAGCCCTTCGAGGCGCGCGTGATCCTTTGCCAGACCATTCGCCAGCTTGGCGATCGTCTTTGTTGGTCCCCACCCAACGCAGGTCGGAATTTTCGCCTCTTGCCAGACAGCTCCCCTGATATCCTTGCAGCGCTGATACAAGTCACCTGGTAGGCTTGTCAGATCGAGGAACATCTCATCGATCGAGTAGGGCTCGACAGTAGGAACGCGGGCCTGAAGAACCTCGTACATCCGGCGGGACATATCGGCATACAGGGCATAATTGGACGAGTACCACACGACCGGCCGAGCTTCAGGGCGTTTACGAGCGAAGTGCCAGGGATCGCCCATCTTGATCCCAAGGCTTTTGGCTTCACGTGTTCTGGCTATAGCACACCCGTCATTATTGCTGAGAACCACGACCGGCTTGCGCTTCAGGCGCGGCTCAAAAGCCCGCTGGCACGAACAGTAAAATGAGTTGCCATCGATGAGCCCAAAGACAGGCATCAGACGTCTGTGCGGACAAGGCCGGTTGCCACAGCCCAGATTGAGACGTCGGTGTCATCATCGACTTGCACAGGTTTGGTGGCTCCTGACGGACGAAGCCACCAGCCATCGGGACGCTGTGTCAGCTCGCAGACGCGCAGCTCATCTCCGACGCTGGCTATCACGACGACACCTGCTCGTGGAGCTAAGGCAGAATCGACCACCAGGATATCGCCATGCTTGATTCCTCGTCCGACCAAGGCATCACCTTCGACGCGAACGGGATAACGGCTTGGCTGACGCAGATCCAGGACGGCCGCCATCAAGTCGATGGTGCCCTCGATATTGTCGGCTGCCGGTGATGCGAAACCTGTCGTGCGGTCGCCTTGATACGCCATGTTCTCCTCCTACTAGGCGAGAACAGAAAGAGAACATAACGAGCTACGTCAAATGAATTCTGAAATGAAATTTTGTTTGCTAGGAATTTCAGCTGGTTAGGCGGAATGGCTTAGACTGAGGGGGTCATTGTTTTACAATTTCCCTCTAAGTCATTGATTTTGCGTGCTGACATAAGATCTGTATTAAAACGCAAGGCTATGATTTTGTTGGAGAAGTCTATTCCTCTCGCGGACACCACAACTTCACAGCGTAATTGCCTTATCCTGCGCCGTGCCCCTGGCGGGAATGTTGTGAGGAATGCCAAGAAGCGCATGCAATAAATATACGACGATGGCCGCTGTCAGAAGCACCGCCAGTAACCGTCCAAAAATGCGAAATGCCAAAACAATCAGAGCACACAACAGGCAGAATAAAAGGACTGTCTGAAACTGCCCATGTACTCCGATACTACTCAGCACAGCACGTGTGGAAACCTCCACAAAGGCTACAGCCGCAACGATGAAGCCCAGCAGCATCAGGATGAAACTGAGCAAGGTGTCAAAAATGGATTGCATGGGTCGCCCAGGGCATGAATTGAATCAGAAGCATCCTACAAAGACATCACCCTCTCCCTTCGGTCAATCGCTTCCAGAGCCGGGGATGGACGGATGATAACGATGTCATTACGAAAGAAGGTAGCGCCACCTGGAACATCAGACTTTTTATGAGCATCTCATGACCTCTTCGCCCAACCTGCTGCTCACGATCATCCAGGCTATTTTGCCCATTCTGGTCACACTGGGCTTCGGCTATTTCGCCGCATACCGTAAAGATTTCGATGCCCAGCAGGCAGGCGTTCTGACGCGACTTGTCATGCTCTATGCTCTTCCGCTCGAACTCTTCGTCTCCATTCTGAGCACGCCCAAAGCTCAGGTGCTATCTGCTGGCCCGGTAGCGGCGCTCATACTTTTGGCGATGGTGGGCGGATATGCCGCCGTTTTCAGCGTATTCCGTTTTGCACTGAAGCGCCGGCTGAGCGAAGCCGCAATTATTGCCATGACAATCACCGGGCCTTCGGTCCCGTTTATTGGTATTCCCGTCTTGGGGCAGATTTTCGGGGCCGCCAGCGGTGTACCGATTTCTATCGCCGCCTTGGCCATGAATCTGATCCAGTTGCCCATCACCCTTATTCTGATGGGTCACGACCACGGCAATCAATCGGCTCGCGACACTGCCACGGAAACACGTAACGAATTCAGAGAGCTGGTTGGACACCTGCTTCATTCATGCCGCGAACCCGTGGTCTGGGTGCCCTTGTTAGCTCTTGTTTTGGTCAGCGCTGGCGCTTTCCTGCCCGTCTTTCTGAAGGGATCTTTTCTTCTGCTTGGCCATACGACCGGAGGAGCGGCCCTGTTCGCATCCGGCGTGGTGTTATTTACGCGACAGGTCCGTTTCAGTCCTCTGGTGGGCACAATTGTGGGGATCCGCAACATTGTCATTCCAGGCATAATCTATGCTCTGGCACGCGCATGGCACCTTCCGCCGCAGGCCCTTCAGGAAAGTGTGTTGACGATGGCGATCCCAAGTGCCTCCATCAACGTTATTCTGGCAATGCGGTATCACGTTCTGGAACGCGAAATCGCTTCCGTCCTGTTTTTCGGAACACTCACCTCCATTGCAACAATGGCATTCTTTATATGGTTAACCGGCGCTTAAGTAGCTTTCTGTTTGTCTGCACTGGCAATATCTGCCGTTCCCCACTCGCTGAACTCGCCATGCGCCGAGAGGCTGCAAGGCGACAGCTTGAACTCGATATTGATTCTGCAGCAATCGGCCATTGGCACCTCGGGTATCCCCCTGATCCGAGAGCCTGCAAGGTGGCAAGTCGACATGGCCTGGATGCTTCGGCACTCAGATCACGCCTGGTCTGCGAAGATGACTTCTACCGCTTTGACCACATCATTGCTCTCGATCACTCACACCTGACTCACCTGCAGAATATACAGCCTGCGGATAGCAGGGCACGCCTTTCCCTTATGCTTGACCACATTCCTGGCCGAGAGGGTGAAGACGTCGATGACCCTTATTATGGCCCAGAGAGTGGCTTTACAGTCACCTGGAACGACGTTGAACAAGCATGCCGCGCCCTTGCGGACAAAGAGCTCGACGCCCTCCCCTCCCGTCACTGATCAACAGGAGAACTGCCTTGTCTTCCAAACCTGACCTGCTCATGATCGACCCATTCCCAGCCGGGATCGTCGCGCGACTTGCAGAGCATTTTAACCTGCACGAATATAGTGATCTCGATCAGCTCAAGCCAATAGCAGATAAAATCCGGGGAGTTGCTACAGGGGGAGGTTCAGGACTTCCACGCCCCATCATGGACGCACTCCCCGCGCTGGAAGTCATCGCTGTCAATGGCGTTGGCACAGATCAGATCGATCTTGAAGAAGCACGCCGTCGCAAAATTGGTGTTGCCACAACGCTTGGCACGCTCACCGATGACGTTGCAGACATGGCCATTGTTCTGACCCTGTCCGTGATGCGCGATACGGTCTTGAATGACCGCTTTGTTCGCTCTGGTGAGTGGTCCAAAAACTCTCTCCCACTTTCCCGAAGTGTGACCGGAAAACGGATGGGCATCGCGGGTTTTGGTCAGATCGGGCAAGCCATCGCCCACCGTGCAGCAGCATTCGGCATGGAACTTGCCTATTTCAATTCGAAGCCACGTCCTGAAAGCGCCGTACGCTTCGAAAGTGATCTGAAGAAACTGGCTGAATGGAGCGATATTCTCGTTCTGGCAGTCTCGGGAGGCCCTCGCTCAGCCAATATGGTTGACGCGGAAATTCTTGAAGCTCTCGGGCCAGATGGCGTCCTCATCAACATTGCCCGCGGATCAGTTGTTGATGAGGCGGCTTTGCTTTCAGCTTTGCAAGAAAAGCGAATTGTAGGCGCCGGACTGGACGTGTTCCAGAATGAACCAAATATCAATCCAGCATTTTTCACGCTGGACAATACGGTCCTACAAGCTCACCAGGCCTCAGCAACCGTAGAAACACGGACCATCATGGGCAACCTGATGGTGGATAATCTCGTCGCCCACTTTGACGGGAAACCCTTGCTGACACCAATCCTGTAAAAAGAGCTACTCCAGAAACTGCTCGGCAATAATACGCTCGGACAGTCCATGATCTGGATCGAAGAGGACCGTGGCATGCAGCTTACGGTCCTCTTTTACGATGACCTCCGCGACATCACGAATTTCTTTAAAATCTGCCACTGCAGCTGTTGGTCGTTTGTCTGTATCCATCAAAGTCAGCCTGACCACGGCTGACGATGGCAAAAGGGCACCCCGCCAGCGCCTGGGCCGGAAAGCAGAAATCGGCGTCAGGGGCAATATGTTAGCGCTTAACGGCACAATAGGCCCATGTGCCGAAAGATTATATGCCGTCGATCCCGCAGGGGTCGCGACGATCACGCCATCACAGATCAACTCTTCCAATCTGACCCGCCCATCGACTTCAATGCGAATACGGGATGTCTGACGTGTCTGCCGAAACAGGAACACGTCATTGAACGCGCGTGCTTCGAAAACCTCCCCACTGACTGTTCTCGCTGTCATATGCAACGGATGCAGTAACGAAGGCTGCGCATTTAACAGGCGTTCCGGAAGATTATCTTCATTTGGCGTGTTCATGAGGAACCCGATGGTCCCGTAATTCATGCCGTACACAGCCAGTTCAAGTCCAAGAACACGATGAAGCGTTTCAAGCATGAAGCCGTCGCCCCCAAGACTGACAGCTACATCCGCGTTCTCGAGCGGCACATTGCCATACCGGGCAACCAGAACAGCAAGCGCATCCTGGGCGACATCTGTTGACGCCGCTACAAAAGCAATTTTCATGAGGGTTAGATCAACTGCCTGTTTGCCTGAATGGGCATACGCTCACGCACTTGACGCACCTGATCAAAATCGAGATCGGCAGTTCCCCACGCGGCTTCACCCCCCAGTTTCAGAACAACCTCGCCCCAGGGATTCACAATCATGGAGTGCCCATACGTTTGACGCTCGTTTCCAGCAGCATCCGTGTGCCAACCGGCTGTACCGCAAGCAATAACCCATGCCTGCGCCTCTATCGCACGTGCCCGGATCAGGATTTCCCAATGAGCTTCCCCTGTCTGCTGTGTAAACGCAGCAGGCAAGATGATCATCGCCACATCGGCTGCCCGCAATGCGAGAAACAGTTCAGCAAATCGCAGGTCGTAACAGATGGCAAGACCAGTCGGGACGCCCGAGATGTCCACGACCTCCACACTGTCACCCGGCACATAACTATCGCTCTCCCGATAGCCCTCACCATTCGGCGTCACCACATCAAAAAGGTGAATTTTCCTGTAGCGACCGCACTCATTACCTTGAGGGTCAAAAATCAGCGACGTATTCGCCAACTTGTTTTTACCCTCACCCGACACGATCTCCCCAATCGAGCCACCATGAACCCAGATCCCATGCTCCTTCGCCATCGCACGCAAAGCCTCGTACAGAGGGCCGCCCTGCTCTCCTGGAGTAGGCAGTCTCTCAGCATTTGCATGCTTTGTCTCGGCTGTCCCGCCTAGACAACTCCACACCTCTGGCAAAACGACCAGCGCAGGGTTTCGAGCTTTTACAGCATCCGCGACGAGACGCTGAGCCTGGGAAATATTTGCCTCCCGGTCAGCCGAAGGAGCCATCTGGATCAGTGCAACACGCATGGTCAGTACATTTCCTTAAGCAATGACCCGAGACCATAAGCGATCGAAGAGTCCGAGGTAAGCCCGGATTTCTCGAACTGCAGTCGCCGCTTTCAATACATGAGGACATGATCTCTCGCGTTTTTACTGGATTACCCCAACGGTCCGTATCTTTGCGCGAGTAGAAATTTCTGTCTGCGAGAGCACCATTGTCGAAGGACGGATACGCTCCACAATCATTCGCATGGGACGACGCATCCCCCCGGCGACAAGAATAACCGGGTTTTCACCTTGCCCCAAAGCCATATCCAGAGCGTGCCTCAGCTTTCCTACAAATTCGTTAAGGCGAGAGGGAGGGAGCGCTAACTGACGATCATCCGCAGGGCCGATCATATTTTCTGAAAATACAACTTCCCAATCGGGGCTGAGTGTCAGAACAGGAATATAACCTTTCGGCCCGGTCACAGCGAAACTGATCTGACGCGCCAGACGACTACGGACATGTGAGGTCAACGCCACAACAGATTTCAGACCTTGCCCACAGCCTTCCTGAAGCGCCTCTAAAATACCCGACAGATCTCGAATTGAAATCTGCTCAGCCAGAAGACTTTGTAGCACTCTCTGAACAACACTTACTGACACTTGAGACGGAATGAGATCGACAATCAGTTTTTGCTGATCACGCGGCATTTCATCCAGAAGTTTCTGTGTTTCGGAGTAAGAGAGAAGGTCTGCCATGTTTTCCCGGACCAGCTCAGTGAGATGGGTAATAATAACACTCGCGGGATCAACAACAGTATAACCTTTGATTATCGCGTTCTCTCGTTCGCTTTGATCAATCCACAAGGCCGGGAGATTAAATGCGGGCTCTCGTGTTTCTTCGCCACGCAAATCCGGTAATCCGCCCTTAGGATTCATTGCCAGAAGCCTGCTGATCTGTACTTCCCCATGCCCAATTTCGATTTCTTTAATTTTTACAGAATAGGCATTGGACGATAGCTGTAAATTGTCCTGAATACGAACTGGAGGTAAAATAAACCCCATTTCTCCTGCAATTGTTCTCCTGAGAACCTTGATTTGCTCTGTCAAACGCGCGCCATCGCCGCTCGCGATTGAAAGTAAATTGAATCCCAATTCCAAACGCAACAAATCGATGCGTAAGCTCTCAGTAAGAGGAGGCTCACCGGGTTGCGTATTTTCAGGAAGGCTAACGGCATCCTCTTCAGCATCTTGATCCGTAACCGGAGAGCGGTACCGCAACCATGCTCCTCCTCCTGCAAGAGCCGCCAACCCAAGAAAAGGAAGCGTTGGCAGACCGGGCATTAATGAAAGAACAGCCGCAGAGCCAGCAGCCAGAGCCAGCGGTTTGGGATTACCCCCAAGTTGCCGTACCAAAGCCACGTCTGCTGCTCCTTCTGTCCCTCCCTTAGTCACCACAATACCCGAGGCCGTAGAGACCAGCAGAGCAGGAATTTGCGACACCAGACCATCGCCAATCGTCAAAGTCGTAAAAGCAGAAGCTGCATCCGCCACAGACATTCCATGACGCCCAATGCCGATTGCCAACCCCCCGACGATATTGATTGCCGTAATAATCAGACTTGCGATTGCATCTCCACGAACGAACTTGGCCGCACCATCCATCGCTCCATAAAACCCGCTTTCTTCTTGAAGTTCTTTGCGACGTTGACGAGCAATTTTGTCACTGATGGCGCCAGAGGATAGTTCAGCATCAATCGCCATCTGCTTTCCAGGCATGGCATCCAGGGAAAATCGTGCTGCCACTTCGGCAATACGACCTGATCCTTTAGTGATTACCATGAAATTCACAACCAGAAGGATTGCAAACAGGATCGCGCCGATTACGACGTCACCTCCCATGAGGAAGCCCCCGAAAGCAGCTACGACATGACCTGCTGCATACATCCCCTCATAGCCATGACTAAGGATGAGTCTGGTCGTCGCAACCTCCAACGACAAACGGAGCAGTGTTGTAAGGAGGAGCAATGTGGGGAAGGAGGTGAAGTCGAGTGGTCGCGTCAAAAACAAGGCAACCATCAAAACGAGCACAGACGCCGTCACTGAGAGCGCAAGCCCCACATCCAGAATGAATGTCGGAAGCGGCAAGACGAGGATTGAAAGCAATACCGCAACAGCCAATGCCAGTCCGACATCGGTGCCTGGCAACCAACGCTGCCCTCCTCGCAACCAGACAGGCAAAGGAAATTTCTGAAAATAACCAGAGAGAGTGGTCTTTTTCACAATGGAAGAAAGAGCCCCTTCTGATGTATTCATAATAATAACCTTACCTGATTAAATTTTTAACTCAGGAAAAATACATTCCTATAAGTTAAATATTCGGAAATTTTTCAGTTTTTAACTTTTCCAGATTTGATGATTTCCGTCATGGTTACCCCAAGTCGGTTTTCATCAACCATCACCACTTCACCACGGGCTATCAGACGATTATTCACAAGAATGTCGATCGAATCACCGACCTTACGATCAAGCTCCACAACGGCCCCACGACCCAAACGTAATAACTGGCTTACCTGCATATTCGCACGTCCCAGAACTGCACTTACCGTTACCGGGATATCGTAGATCGCTTCCAGATCATGAGCGAAGCGTGGCGGTTCTACAGACTGCGCCGATACTGCCTCGACGTCATCAAGATCGAAGTTATTCTGTGTATCAGGCATTTCAATTATTCCGCGCTAACGGCAGGTGAAATTTTATCCAAAGAAAATACCTTCAAAATTTCCTGCACCAGGCTTCCTGCCTCTCGGCTGGCCTTTCCCGTCGACCAGGAAATTCGAAAGTCTCCCGAAGACAAAGTGTCATCTGCACGACAATCAATCACTTCCACTCCTTCTCGCTCACACAGCGTTAATAAATACTGAAGTTCCTGAGATTTAGCTTCTATTCTGACGCGCGCGGCTGCCCGGAGCGTCGGCATGATTTTATCAACCAAGGCATCCCGTTCTCTTGGACCGTAACTCTCCAGGAGGGTTGGAAAAATTTTAGCCAAATAAGAGAAAATAGCGTGTGCAACATCTTCGGCCGCTTGAAGTGCGCACTGGTTTACCTGATCCGAAATTTTTTTTAGAACATTCAAAGAATTTCTCTCAACGCAATTCTTCCATTCAGATTTTTCTTTTTCATAATAACTGCGTTCTAATGCAGATACACGCTCCTTTTCCTGCCTCCGGGCACGATCCAAATCTTCTTCAGTATAGATCTCAGGTGTATTTACTTCTACGGGACACATTTCTGAAGCTGACTCTGGTTCGACAGTCGGCAAAGCAGGAACGTCAAAATCTTCAGCATAAAGAGCCTTAGAAACGTGAACACGACGGTCATAGTCAGTCATGATCATACAAGCATCTCATTCGCAGCCTGCTCTTGGTCCAGGAGTTCAATTTCCCCACGATCAAGCAGAACTTTCGCAACAAGAAGAATATCACTCTGGGCCGCGTCAACGTCCTTAACGCGCACAGGCCCCAATGCCTCAACTTCATCTATCAGAATGCGCCCTGCACGCTCAGACATTGCAGCGAGGAATGCACTTCGCAGTTTGTCGCTTGCGCCTTTGAGAGCTATTGGCAAACTTTCTCGGGCGATCTGATTGAGCAACACCATGAGACCCTCTACAGGGACCTGAGCCAACTCCTCAAAAGTAAACATAAGGCTCTTAATTCGTTCCGCATCATCATGACTGCGCTCATCCAGGGCCGTCATAAAGCGCGCTTCAAGTCTTCGATCAAAGTTATTGAAGATATCTGCGAGGACTTCATGGCTGTCTCTATGTGAGCCACGAGGGAGATTAGAGACAAATTCAGATCTCAACGTCTGCTCTACACTATGCAGAACACCTTTCTGCACATTCTCCATTTTGAGCATTCGCGTCATAACATCGAGCGAAAATTCTTCTGGAAGCAGAGCTAATACTTTCGCAGAATGTGCAGCTTTGATTCTACTGAGAATAACAGCGACAGTTTGTGGATATTCATTTTTTAAATAGTTCGCGAGTACTACCTCTGAAACGTTTCCGAGTTTGTCCCACATAGTTCGCCCGGCAGGACCACGAATTTCTTCCATGATGGCTGCGGCTCGCCCAGCGGGGAGCGTATTTTTGAGCAATCGTTCTGTTGTCTCGATATCCCCGATCAAGACTTCTGAAGACCCAAGGCTCCGACTAAATTCGTGACAGACACTTTCAACAGTTTCTGCAGAGACCATTCCAAGCTGAGACATGGCGGCAGAAATCTCTCGAATTTCTTCTTCATGCATCTGCTCAAACAAGCGAGCGCAGTTTTCTTCTCCTAATGCCATCATTAAAATTGCGGATTTCTGCGCACCCGTGACAGATTTTTCCAATCCAATCATTTTCAGTGCCCTTCCTGTCTCGGCATCAGCCAATTGCGCATCAGTGCAATGCTTTCCGCAGGATGCGTTTCGACGAGATCAACAACCCTCTGAACAGAAGAAGCTCGAATACGGCCGGAAACGCCACTCACAGCGATTGTTTCTTCATCACTCTCCGTTAGAGGGGCTGTGGCATCATATGGAGCAGGCAAAAGAACAGTAGGGTTTCCAGTCTCAGATGCTAGTGCACCTCCTAACTCAGGCATGGAAACAGCGCCGCGACTTTCACCAGAAAGAACATTTCCTGCCGTAACCCCGCCCCCAGCGGGGCGTAGCAGGGGCCGCACAACAAAGAAGAGCACCATCAAAAGACACAGAGCAAAAATACCGAAACGAACGGCTTCCATCTCATTCGAGCGGCTCAGGAAACCCTTTAGAAAAGGCTGCTGTGGTGCAGGCATTGCCGCTTCGAGATCAGAAAACTGCATCGACATTACGGTCACAACATCGCCACGAGCCTGATCGAAACCAATGGCCGTCTTGGTCAGAGCCGTTAGCCTATCCAGTTCCTGAGTATTCCGTGGTTGCCAGGCATGCTGACCTTTCACATCCGTCTGGGCGGCTCCATCGACCATGACAGCAACGCTGATGCGAGCAATTCGAGGCTGATCCTGCACCAGGGTCCGAACCTTCTTGCCAATCTCGTAATTATCCGTCTGCTCCTGCCTGCTGCTTTGACTGCCGTTCTGCGGCTGACCAGCGTTAGCGTTCGGCAGGTTGTTTCCAACCGTCGTATTCGCTGTTCCTTGTGTATTTATACTTTTGTCGTTTTTGGTTTGCTGAGAACGAAGAACCTGCTGGTCAGGATCGTAACTTTCCTGAGTTTCCCGCACACGATCATTATTCATCGCTACGGTCGCTTCCACCCGCACATGCCCTATGCCAACAGAAGCTCCCAACATATCCTCAACTTCACGAGCGATGCGTTGCTCCAGCGCCTGCCGTTGCATTTCCGCCGTTTGATTACCATCGACACTTCCCGCGCCTTGCCGCAGCAGGACATGCCCGCGATTGTCGACAAGCGAGATATTCTGTGCCTCCAAACCCGGTACGGCTGCGGAAACCAGGTTAACGACCGCCGCAATACTCTCCTCATCCAAACGGCGCGCACCTTCCATGGAAAGAAGCACACTCGCCTGAGCTCCCTGTTCGTTCGTCGAAAAGAGTTCTCTGTGGCGCAGTACAAGATGAACACGCGCATTACGAACACCGTGAATCAGACGGATTGACCGTTCCAATTCTCCCTCCAGCGCACGCGTTTCATTGATTGTTTGCTCAAACTGCGTCGCTGTAAAACTGTTTCCCTTATCGAAAATCTCGTACCCGACCGAGCCGCCCGACGGCAGTCCACTTTTTGCGAGAAGAAGGCGCGCCTTAGCAACCTCATCATCAGGGACCATAATCGTCGCCCCCTGATCCTGCAGGCGATAAACGATATGGGCCTTAGCAAGCTGATCTACGATTTCACCGGCTTCTCTGGGATCGAGATCTCTGTAAAGCAGCCCGGTAGCAGAGTTTGCACCATGCATGACCAAAACTCCGAGAAGCACAAGCAGAGCCACACCCACTGCACCCAGGGCAGCCAGACGCGGGAGGCCAAGCTGCTTCAGATTTGTGAGAAGAGCCTTCACTTATGCGCCCACCATGCGGTCATCTGCGTACAAGCTTTTCCAGGAGGTGCCTCAAGCCCTGCCCACATGTGCGTTCACCCTGTCCTGCTGCAATTACTGACAGGTATTGTGGACAGGAAAGGTTAACGTCCGCTTAAAACGACAGAATTTCCCCCGCTCGTCGTTCAGACTCCCGAAAATCCATCCAAGTCACTCAGCGGCACTGTTGCACTTCCCATTTGTACATTGATACCACTCGATGTCCGCGTCAGACCTGTTACCGTACCGGAAACCGTTGTTGGAAAAGACGCCGTTTCCCCACTTGTTCCAGTCCCTTCGACAGCAACAAAGTACTGACCGTCAGACATTTTTGTTCCACTGCTATCAATACCATCCCATGACCAGGAGTTCGTCCCCGCAGTCGCCGTCATCGTGTCGGTCTTGACGACCTGACCGCTGGCATCGGTAACTGCAATGGCTACAGGTCCGGCTTGCTGCGCCGTAAATGTCATGCTCGCGTTGCCATTCTGTAAGGGCAACGAAGCAGTTGTGGCCGTGGTTGTTTTACCCACAAGAGCGACACCAGACGTAATCTGCGCGTCCTGAGTAGCAGAAATCAGGCTGGTAAGATTGGTGTTCGTCTCAACCTGTTGCTGCACACCTGCGAACTGCGCCAACTCACTTGTGAAACTGTCGGTACTGCTTGGATTACTCGGGTCTTGATGCTGAAGTTGAGTAGTCAGAAGCGTCAGGAACTGATTAAAATTTCCCGCCATGGAGGACAGCGCAGCACTACCGGCACTACTCGCCGTAGATGTGGCTGCACCAGACGTTTGTGATGATGCACTAGACTTGGCTGCCGAAACAGCGTGGCTGAGAAGCGATGATGAATTAACAGAAGAGACCATAAAACAAGCGTCCTTTATGCGGTCAGATCAACAACACCGCGTAAAATTTTTCGAGGAAATACGGAGGCTCTCTCATTAAGATCTTCAGATGAGACCTCGGAAGAACCACCAACAGCGGGCGATCGTTGCTGACTGCCTTCCCGATCAGAACTTCTGGGATGGTCTTGAGAGAAAGATCCCAGAAAATCAAACGTAACTTCTGTGGATATTGCAGTCCGGTCTGCTGAGACAGGAAAAGTGCTCTGATTCAGTGAGGACAATAAGCTCTCTTTATTTGTTGAAAGACTTCGCAGCGCATCCGAGTTTTCAGCCACAATGTGGATGTGACGTCCCCCGTCCTTGTCTTCCTCAACAGACATGCGGATTTTGCCTTCACGCTCTAAGGACATTTCAATCTGGGTATTGAGGTGCTGACCTGTTGCCTGGTGCGTGATGACAGGGCCGTTCAAAGCTGACTGATGCGCCTCGTCCTGCGTCGGTGTTAGAAGGCTATTATGTCCGGAATCAGAGTTCTGCAATTTCGAGGTCGAAAGTTCCAGGAATAACCCCGGGACCTCAGCAATCGGTGCTGGCGCAACATCAACATTTTCTACCAACGCAAGAGAGACCACCCCTGCACTCTCTGTTTCAGAAACTTGCAGGTCTTCGCTTACTTCAAGCTGATCTGTCGCGGGTTTCGTTTCGAAATTGAACGAAGCGACACTGAGAGAAGGCTCAGATACCGAACTTTGAGTGCTATCGTCTTCTAGATCCGAAACGCACTGTGTAGGCAGCTCAGCGCGTTCGCCCGAACCAGGTTCATCCGTCTTCCCTGGTGCGGATACGTTATCATTTTGCAGCGCGGGCAAAGACGTTTCTGTAACTTCCTCTGTAGAGGGACCCATAGAAATCTTCTGAGCCGATACTCCCGAGGGACGTTGAACACCCTTGGCCGCACTCAATGTTTTCTCAAATTTCTCTGGAAGCGAGCTCGACTGAACAGGCTGTGCGGAGACCTTTGTAGCCGAGCTCGAAGATTTTAAGCTTCGAGGCTCTCCGCAGTTTTCCGTTGAAACACGGGGGCCTGGGCCGCCTTCAGATACTCTAGCCGTCTGGGTATTTTTTTCACCGGACGACGGAGGAGTATTTTTGCTGGAAACAGCCTTGGCGTCAGGCGGCTGTGTCTTCTCGTGAACGTAGCTTTTCAGAAAATCCTGAAATCGTTCTTTGGAAGCAAGCTGTGCACCAACAGGAAAGACGCTGCCACCAAGCGCTATCGCGGGCTTTGCTACGGGCAAAATCTGCGACAATGACAAGCCCTCCTACACCCGGTGAAACAACCGGAGAGAAGAGTGCCACGGCAGGCGTAAAGAAAAGGTTTATACGCGGCCCTTTTCCAAGAAGCCGCGTATCAAACTCAGTTCTGAATGTGATCGTATCCGGGAGAACCAGGAAATGGCCCTCGCGTAACCGCTGCTGGCGCCGGACAAACCGGCGGCGTTCCATCAAGCGCAAAGGCCTGCACCGTATGGGACGAAGCTGCCACAAGTCCTCTCACAGCAAGAGGCTGTGCCAGACGTACACCTGCCAGAAGCTCTTCTGGAAGAATGACAGTCGTTCCATCACGCAGCATCACGCCTGTTGGCGTAATACGGGAAACAATCCCCTTCGTGACGGGCAGCGGTGACATGTCATACAGACATGGCGCGGCCGCGGCGACCATCGGGGCGGAGAAAGCCAGAAGCAGGCTTGCGAGAGCGAAAGGTTTCAATGCCGGAAATGCCTCATGCCAGTGAAGACCATGGCGATTCCAGCTGCATCGGCAGCGTCGATCACCTCCTGATCGCGAATTGAGCCACCGGGCTGAATCACAGCCACAGCACCAGCAGCAACAACACTCTCAAGACCATCTGCGAACGGGAAAAACGCATCCGATGCCGCCACAGATCCCTTGGTCAACGGGGCAGTCTCACCCGCAACATTTGCAGCATCTTCGCTCTTGCGAGCAGCAATGCGCGCGCTATCCACACGAGACATCTGCCCCGCCCCAATCCCGACAGTCGCATTGTTGCGAACATAAATGACCGCGTTGGATTTCACGTGCTTGGCCACTCGGAACGCGAACAGGAGATCTTTCATCTCTTTTTCCGTGGGCGCGCGTTTGGTGACGACCTTTAGATCGCTCTCAAGGACGCGGCCTGCATCCCGGCTTTGCGCCAGAAAACCACCGGCGACAGAGCGAAAAGCCAGACCTTCAGCTTCCGGGTCCGGCATTCCGCCAGTGAGCAACAGACGCAGGTTCTTCTTGCGAGAAAGAATTTCAATAGCCTGTCCGTCCGCATCCGGGGCAACAATCACTTCCGTGAAAATCGCACTGATACGTTGAGCAGTTTCTGCATCCAGCGTTCTGTTCACAGCCACGATGCCACCAAATGCCGAAACCGGATCACAACGCAGTGCCGCGATCCATGCCTGTTCCAGCGTTTCAGCAGACGCCACACCGCATGGATTAGCGTGTTTGACGATCACAACAGTCGGCGCATCAAACTCAGCAACAGCCTCGAACGCTGCGTCTGTGTCATTCAGATTGTTGTAGCTCAGCGCTTTGCCCTGCACCTGGCGAGCCGTCGCAATACCTGCCCGTGTGCTGCCATCACGATAGAAAGCAGCTTTCTGATGTGGGTTTTCACCATAACGCAGAAGCTCGTCGCGGGAGCCACTGAGCGTAAGAACAGGAGGCAACAATTCGCCCGCACGCTCCGCGAACCAACGGGAGATCATCCCGTCATAAGACGCCGTATGGGCATACGCAGCACCGGCATAATCACGACGCTCGCTCAAATACGTTCCACCCGCGTCCAGAGACTGAACGAAATCACCGTATTGCTGAGGAGACGTCAGGATCGTGACATGATCGAAGTTCTTGGCCGCAGCACGGATCATAGCCGGGCCGCCAATATCGATATTCTCGATACAGTCTTCATCGCCCGCGCCGGATGCAACCGTAGCGGCGAATGGATACAGGTTAACGCAGACCAGATCGATTGGCACGATGCCGTGCTCTTCCATCTGGCTCAGATGAGCCGGAAGGTCACGACGTGCAAGAATGCCGCCATGAACCTGCGGAACCAGCGTCTTGACACGACCGTCAAGAATTTCGGGGAAGCCCGTATGTTCTGAAACATCTTTGACAGTCAGACCCGCCTCACGCAGCGCCCTTGCCGAGCCCCCCGTCGAAAGCAGTTCTGCACCGTGGGCGGCAAGTGCGCGCCCCAGTTCAATCAGTCCCGTCTTGTCAGAAACGGAGAGAAGGGCGCGACGGACGGGGAGTCGGGTCTCAGTCATGATGGAAATGCAATATCCTTCAAAACATGTCCGTGCAACCGCTGGTGATGCACGACGTAAGGAGCGTGACCACCAAATGGATCACGTCCCGCGAACCCTGCCCACCCTAATAGAAAAAGAGTAGGCAGAAGAAGCATGATCTCGCCCAGACCGCCCGTGCGGACATAGGGCCAGAAAGACAGTCTGGACCGGCTAAGAGGTGCCAGAAGCTGGCAACCACCGGTTGGCAGGTCAGCCGCAATGTGGGTGGCAACGCCCAGTAGAAGAGCGCCAATCGGGCCTCGCAGCGCACCTTCCCCCATAAAAGCCCCAACCAGAGCAGCGATCAAAAGCAACACAACGCCGGAATGCGTCATCCCACGATGACCAAACGTCCGCGCCAGAAAACGGGACAGAAATTTGACCCGGGCCCCAAGCATGGAGCGCTCCGTATCAATGTCTGGAAGCAGGCTACCCAGCAACCCTGTGCAGATCGAAAAAGGCTCGGGTGACAGGACATGCCAGCGCATCGCACACAAAACAGCAAATCCGCCAATCAGGAGATGAGAACGTCCAGTCACGGGTTCTTATGATCCGATTCGGACGTTAGCGGAAAGGGCCGTAACCCCTTTTCCTGCAAAGATATTCATAAATTCCATCCCCTCTTCTTCTGGGAATGTTCTTTATCCGTTCTCAAGCAGAGAAACAGGCCCTCAATGAAAAAAAAGAAAGGCGATCCGGATCACTTCCAGACCGCCTTCCTGTTTTCAATGGAGCGAAAAATTTACAAGGGATCTTAGCTCTGGCGCAAAAGAGCAGCAGCCGTAGCACGCTGCGTCACCGTCTTTGCGTCGAACTCACCTGCCGTAATCCACGATCCGCCAACACAGGATACGGAAGGAAGTGCCAGCCAGTCGGGAGCGCTCCCTTCAGTGATGCCGCCTGTCGGGCAGAAGCGGACATTGCCGAATACACTGGCCAAGCTCTTCAGCGCCGGAATGCCACCATTGGTCACAGCCGGGAAGAACTTGAAGCGTGTCAGGCCCAGATCCAGACCGCGCATGATGTCACCAGCATTTGCGACGCCCGGAAGGAAAGGCATGTCATGGTCGCGGGCAGCGTCAGCCAGCGGTGCGGTTAAGCCAGGGCTCACGATAAAGCGGGAGCCAGCCTTGACTGCACGCTCCAGATCCGTCGGGTTCAACACAGTGCCGGCACCAACAAACGCACCGTCCACCTTGGACATTTCCTCGATCACTTCAAGCGCACAAGGCGTCCGCAGCGTCACTTCCAGAGTGGTCAGGCCACCAGCGACCAGCGCTTCAGCCAAGGGACGAGCCTGTGCAACATCATTGACCACCAGCACCGGAATAACCGGGCAGCGGGTCATGACAGCATCAAGTTTGGCAGTATCAGTCATGAAATTTGGTCCTTAGTGAATGGCGTCGCCAACGGCTTCGATTACCTGATCCATTTGGGCCAGCATGGCGGATGCGCCGGTTTCGGCCGGATCATGCACTGAACGCATGAGGGCAAACAACTCACGCCCAGTTCCGAGAGCAGGCGGCGGCGGCGCAACAGGTTCGCGTGCCTCCCATTCTGCCGGATCGACGAGAACCTCAATCTGCCCCGTTACGGCACAAACCCGGATCAGGTCACCATCCCGAACGCGGGCAATCGGGCCCCCGACCTGAGCTTCCGGGCCGACGTGAATGGCAGCAGGCACCTTACCACTCGCACCTGACATCCGTCCGTCTGTCAGGAGAGCCACCTTGTAGCCCCGATCCTGCAACACGCCGAGCGTTGGCGTCAGTTTGTGCAGTTCCGGCATCCCGTTGGCTTCCGGCCCCTGGAACCGCACAACAACAACGACATCCCGCTCAAGTTCACCATTCTGAAACGCCGTGGCGACATCATGCTGGTCATGGAAAACACGCGCCGGGGCTTCAATGGTCAGAAACTCTTCAGCAATGGCACTGCTTTTATAGATGCCACGACCGACATTGCCCTGCATGAGCTTGATACCACCATCAGCCTTGAATGGCTCTTTGACGTCCCGGAGAATGTCACGGTCCAGCGATGGCTTGGCATGCGTGTAAACGACTTCGTCATCCTGCAGGCTGGCACGGCAGGCATAATCGGCAAATCCGCCGCGCGAGACCGTCATGATGTCCGTGTGCAGAAGGCCGGCACGGGAAAGCTCAGCAATCAGTGTCGGCATACCACCCACATGATTGAAGGCGTTCACGTCCTCAGAGCCACTGGGGTAAACGCGCGTCATCAGCGGAATTGCGGCTGAGAGGCGGCTCAGATCTTCCCAGTCAATGATGATACCAGCAGCTCGAGCAATGGCAGGCAGGTGAATGGTGTGATTGGTCGAACCGCCGGTTGCCAGCAAGCCGACTGCCGCATTCACAATGGCCTTTTCATCGACACACTGCGCCAGTGGGCGGACATCTTCACCATTCAGGCTGATTTCCGCCAGACGGTGGACGCTTGCGCGCGTCATGGCCTGCCGAAGCGGCGTGTTCGGATTGATGAACGCAGAATCCGGCATCATGAGACCCATGATCTCAACCATCATCTGGTTCGTATTGGCCGTGCCGTAGAAGGTGCATGTGCCGGCGCTATGGTAGGAGGCGTTTTCCGCTTCCATCAGACGGTCCTGCCCGACCTTGCCCTGCACATAGAGCTGACGGATCCGCTGCTTTTCCTTGTTAGGAAGGCCTGACGGCATAGGGCCGGCCGGGATCAGCATTGTCGGCAGATGTCCGAAGCGCAGTGCGCCCATCAGCAGGCCCGGGACAATCTTGTCACAGATCCCCAGAAGCGCGACACCTTCGAACATGCCGTGGCTCAGGCCGACAGCCGTAGACATGGCAATAACGTCACGGGAGAACAGGGAAAGCTCCATTCCCTCCTGTCCCTGCGTCACGCCATCACACATTGCTGGCGCACCACCGGCGATCTGAGCAGTTGCACCAACTTCGCGGGCGAACAGCTTCATCTGGTCCGGGTAACGTCCATACGGCTGATGCGCCGACAGCATGTCGTTGTAGGTCGTCACAATCCCGAGGTTCGTGCTGGCCGGACGCATAAGCTCCGGCTTGTCAGACGCAGCCGCGGCAATGGCGTGAGCGAGGTTTCCGCAAGCCAGGCGTGGGCGGGAGACGCCTTTGGCCCGGTTTCGCTCCATCAGAGCAAGATAACGGCGACGGGAGACTTTCGAACGCTCGATGATCCGGGCGGTCACGCTCTCGACGACGGAATTCAAAGACATTGGAACACTCGCTGCTCGACTGACACACGCGCTGCCAGACGGAAAAAACGCTCTTTCCGCTGAAAGACACAGCCTCGTGAAGGGGCTACTTTCATACGGAACCGAACCTGGAACAGCAACACCTCACAATGCCTTTCCGAGAAAATTTATTATTTTTATTTCTCAGAATGGCTTTTTATCTTTTCATTTAAACCGTTTTTTTTCGAAAAAATGAAAATAAAGTACAAGCCAATAGTGCTGAGATATTTCAATATTATGTATTTTCGTATGCACCAGGTTATATATCAGGCAAATTTTTCGAATGAATGATCTTAACCAAGAAATAGAACAAAATTAATCCAGATTATTTATAAAATATAAATCAACTTTCATTTGATAGATTCTGAATTATGTTTTTATGTTTCTCGATATTGATTTTATATTCATTAGGATCTCATCATGCGAATTCTACTTCCCATCCTTGCATCAGCAGCTTTGACACTCTCCGCCATGCCAGCGCATGCCGGATCTCTTCATAAGGACTGGGAATCTTTCAAGGCCCATCGGGCATTTCATCACCTGTCTGCTGACGGGCAACGCGCCGTTACGGACATTCTCAAGGCACGTCAGATCCTGAGTGCCGGACAGACAGATGCTGCCATTCCGGCTCTCTATGACGCCCAGAAGCGACTGACAGCCGCAACAACGGCCAGTCAGAAGTTCCAGGCCGCAGAGAACGATCTGCATGCAGCCCCACAGCACCCACTTCCCTCAACGCATCATGCGGTCTCCGGCCAGGTTGACTGGCTACCCGTGGGTGGTGAGTTCATTGCCAGCGAGACACTTGCTCCAGAGCAGAAAGCAGCTGTGGCATCCGCCAATGCTCAGCTGAAAAACGGTGATACGGATTCAGCTGCCCAGACAATGAAGGTCGTGGGCCAGAACGCGGACTTCATTCTCGCCCTGGCCCCGATTGCCCCATTCCAGGGTGCAATTAATCGGGCAACTGTTTTCACGGAAGGTCGCCACCCGCAGCAAGCTGTAGAGGCTCTGGACGAAGCTCTGGACTCCATTGTGTTCGTGTCCGAAGACTTCGTTACGACACTAGCCCCCGCAAACTCGACCAAGAAGTAAGCTCTCTCGCCCATCTAACGCGCGGAACCAGAAACAAAAAAAGGCGGCCTGCATATTCTGCAGGCCGCCTTTTTTTGAATACGGGCACTAAAGACCGAACACTTCAGTTCCAGAGAGAGATCGCCAATGGCAGTAGAATCTCGCTTTCCATCCGCGTCAGAAACGGCGCGACTTTTGGCGGCCAGCTTCCGGTAGCCACAGCAGCGGCCCTCTTTTCCGATCGTGCATTCAGGTCTGCATAAGGCCACAGATGCGCAATGCGCGGCGTGCCCTCAAGAGAGACGAGTGTGCACGTCAGCGGGGAGACGGTTTCTCTCTCCGGCACCGCAGCGAGGAAACGCTCCTCAACGTCAGGCATGCCATCCGGCTTGGCCTCATAGCAGCGCCATTCATAGACACTTCCATAAGAGCCGGGGTTAGCGACAGGCGTGATGGCGCGCCAGGACGTCACTTCCACCCGAACCAGGTTCTCATGAGGCAGGATAGACAAGACGTCTGGACGGCCATTCAAGAGCGCCTCGTAGGTCTGCGCTGTCCTGAGAAGGGTAATGCGGTTCAGGCGACCTATTTCGGTCACCCATGCCCCTACCCCCTCAAGACCTGAGAGAGCAGAGACCACCTGCGGGATATGCCCAGGCTGAACGTCCAGAAAGATGGTCTCTACATAACTCATCACATCATCTCCGCTTCAGGACTTGGTCTGGGCGGCGACAAAGTTTTCCAGCCAGTGAATTGTGTAGTCACCTTTCTGGAAAGTCGGATCCGCCAGAATTTTCCGATGAAGCGGAATGACAGTTTCCACTCCATCCACCACACATTCATCCAAAGCACGCTGCATGCGGGCAATGGCTTCCTGGCGCGTCGGCGCATGAACGATAAGCTTGGCGATCATGCTGTCGTAGTAAGGCGGGATGCGATAGCCAGCGTAAATAGCGCTGTCCATTCGCACACCAAGGCCGCCAGGTGCATGGAAAACATTGACCGTGCCCGGGCTCGGCGCAAAGGTTTCGGGGTTTTCGGCGTTGATGCGGCACTCGATCGCATGGCCGGACATCTTGATGTCCTTCTGCGTGTAGCCAAGCTTCTCACCAGCGGCGATCCGGATCTGCTCACGCACCAGATCGACACTGCACACCATTTCCGTCACCGGATGTTCCACCTGAAGGCGGGTATTCATCTCGATGAAGCAGAACTGGCCGTCCTGATACAGGAACTCAAGTGTGCCAGCATTGCGATAGCCCATGCGCGCCAGAGCCTCGGTCGAAGTACGACCGATTTCTTCACGTTCGGCATCCGTCAGAGCCGGGGAACCGGCTTCTTCAAGCAGCTTCTGGTGACGACGCTGGAGGGAGCAGTCACGCTCGCCGAAATGCACCACGTTGCCATGGGCATCACCAAGGATCTGAAGCTCAATATGACGCGGGCGATCGAGATACTTCTCGAGATAGACCTCGTCATTGCCGAAGGCGGCACGGGCTTCTGCACGAGCTACCGACCAGGCTTCCTCGATATCGTCTGCGGTCTGCGCAACCTTCATTCCGCGACCACCGCCGCCAGCAGCGGCCTTGATCAGGACCGGATAACCGACCTTTTCGGCGACTTCACGGGCGGCCTGAATATCGACCAGCGCTCCATCGGAGCCCGGCACCAGCGGCACGCCAAGCGCACGCATGGTCGTTTTGGCAGTGATCTTGTCGCCCATCGTGCGGATATGCTCCGCCGTCGGGCCAATGAACGCCAGACCATGCTCTTCAACAGTCTCGGCGAACTCGGCATTTTCTGACAGAAAGCCATAACCCGGATGAATGGCATCCGCGCCGGTAATCATGGCGGCTGACAGAATGGCAGCGACGTTCAGATAAGAATCGCGTGCACTCGGCGGACCAATGCAGACGGCTTCATCGGCAAGACGCACATGCATTGCATCGGCGTCAGCCGTCGAATGCACGGCCACGGTTTTGATGCCCATCTCACGGCAGGCGCGCTGGATACGCAGCGCGATCTCGCCTCGATTGGCAATAAGGACTTTAGAAATCATTACTCGATGATCGCCAGAGCTTCGCCAAATTCAACAGGCTGCCCGGACTCGACAAAGAACTTTGTCAGGGTACCAGAGCGAGGAGCCTTGATCTGGTTAAAGGTTTTCATGGCTTCGATCAGCATGATCGTCTGACCGGCAGAAACGGTCTGACCTTCCTGAGCGAATGCCGGGGAAGCCGGATCCGGCGCCAGATAGGCGACACCGACCATCGGGCTTGGAACCGCACCAGGATGCTTGGCAGGATCAGCCGGAGGTGCCGCAACAGGAGCAGCGGCTGGCGATGCGGCGGGAGCCGCAGCAACGGCTGGTGCAGCAGCCTGAACCACGTTGACGTTGCGCGCCACGCGAATGCGGCTATCAGCTTCGGAGATCTCGATTTCGGTCAGGCCGGTCTGCGTCAGAATATCGGCCAATGCCCGAATGGCATCCTTGTCCACGAGCATGCGGCTCATCCTTCGTCTTCGATCATGTCGGTTATTGCCTGAAGCGCATGCGCGTATCCCCTGACGCCGAGGCCGCAGATCACACCGATGGCGGCCTGCGAGACGTAGGTATGATGGCGGAATGGCTCCCGGCGATGAATGTTGGAAATATGAACCTCAACTATCGGCAACTCAACAGCAAGAAGCGCGTCGAGCAGGGCAATCGAGGTATGCCCATAAGCAGCAGGATTAATCACGATTCCATCAGCGCGGCCGCGACACTCCTGCACCCAGGACACAAGTTCTCCCTCACCGTTGGTCTGGCGGAAATCGATCGCGACATCGAGGCGTTCAGCAGCCTGAATACACACCTGCTCGACATCGTCGAGCGTAGCGTGACCGTAGATTCCAGGCTGGCGCAGACCCAGCATATTGAGATTCGGACCGTTCAGAACGGCAATGAGAGGACGTTTCATCTGGCCGCGCGATAGCACTTTCGGAGCCGTCATGAAAGCGTCATCGCCCTAATCCTGCCGTCTTCGGAGGGTTCAAAAGGGGGACAGGCCCATGGTTTTGTGCTAGGAAGCACGGCTGAAGCCCGTTTTCGTCCACTGGAGAAGATACCAGTCTAGTGAAATTTGCCCCGCCTGCCATTCGCTCATCCCGTCGACTGTCTCCCCTGCGCAGCATGACATTTGCACTCGCGCTTGCCGGAATTGCAGGTGGAACGACTGCTCATGCAGCAGACGATTCTTCTGGTGATGCAGCGGGGACGGTCCGGACCAGCTGGGCAGCCTCTGTTCGATCCGCGCTGGCAAACCGGGCCCACAAGGCCGCGTCCTGGACCCAGCATGGCATGGCAAGCTGGTATGGGCGTCATTTCCACGGACGCCGCACCAGTAGCGGGACGATCTTCAACACAAATGATCTGACCGCCGCCCACCCTTCCCTGCCGATTGGCACAAAACTGCTGGTGACGTCTGAAGATACGGGCCGTTCTGTTGTTGTCACAGTGAACGATCGCGGGCCGTTCAATAGCCGCATCATCGATCTCTCTCATGCAGCAGCAGCGAAGATCGGGATGCTGAACAGCGGAACAGCACACGTCACCATTGCTCGTATGACTGACAAGCCTGCGTCCGATGCCGCGAGCGAAGTTGCGGAAGCCGAGTCCAAGGATACGAGCGAACAAGCCATCAAGGCTGCGGGCAACCAATCTGACACCACAAAGCAGCCCATCCACCGATAATACGGCAGACGGGCTTGCGTACCCCGGTGGTTACCGGGGTGTGTTTTCAGCCGTAACGGCTTCTGCAATCAAAGGGTCTGGTTGTGGCAGACCGGCAATCCGGGGCTGCGCCCCTTTGATGCGTTCTTCCAGCCCCGCGTTCAGCTCCGCCCCAAAGAGCACGACGTACGCACTCACAAAGAACCACATCATGATCGCCGCAACCGCCCCCAAGGGCCCGTATGTTGCGCCGTAACTCGCAAAATGCGCGACATACCAGGAAAAGCCGAGCGACATTAAAACCCACAGAACGGTCGCCACTGCTGATCCGGGGAAGATCCACCGCCACTTTGCTGGCTCCCGGCTCGGGGCAAAGCGGTAGAGCATGGTTACTGCTACGAAAACGAACAGCAGCATCAAAATCGGTGCAAGCGTGTGCACAACAAGCGGTGCACCATACGATACCAGAAGATCAAACGGCGGCGGCGGCTTTCTGAAACCCAGATACCGCGGAAGGTAATCAACCAGCGCAGGCGCTGCCACCATCAGTGCCAAGGTCAGCGCAGCACCAACAACAGCCATCAGCGTGGTAGCCAGAGCAGTTGCCTGGAACCTCAGGAAACCGCGCGTTTCGGTGGCATTATATGCCATGTTTAACGCGGACAGGATCGACTTCGTACTGGCTGAAGCGGACCACAACGCGACGGAAACAGAAAAAATCAGCCCTATGGTCAGAGACGTATGCGGCTGGGAAACCAGCTCGTGGATCCGATTGCCAATCAGCGAATAAGCTGTTGGGGGCAGCAGATGACGCAGCACTTCAAGCTGCGGCTCAACGGTCTGCAGATCAAACGCCAGACCATAAAGCGAGATCAGGCTCGATATGGCTGGAAAGAGAGAAAGCGTGGCGTAGAACGCACAGCCCGCGGCAGAGAGGGACGTCTGGGACGATCCCACTTCCGAAAAGACCTGACGTAAGACAATCTTCCAGCCCGCCTTGGGCATACTTAGGGGAGAGTTCGCTCCCGTGCCCGGGGCGTCGGGACCAAGCTCACGTGCCTTGCGAATATCTTCTTCGCTAGGTTCAGGCGTCAGTTCATGGACACGCTGGATATCCTGATGGATTTGTTTCCGGTCAGGGTCCGAAGGTGCGTCTGGCGCTGGACCGGAAGCTGACGCAGAATCGGGAAATAAGCTCACTCAGGGGTCCTCGGCAGTTCCTGTTATGGGCAACAGGCGAGATTAAGTCGTTCCGTTCTCGAGATCGACAGAACCTAGCATACGCAGAAATCACCTTCTGCGTTCCGAATTTGCCCTGATTTCACTCCCCTCAATATTTCCAAAACACAAATAATGCAAAATTAGCTCTTGCAACGGCGGGACTTTGGTTTCATACGCCCCGTCACGCAGCAACGCACGTGCCACTGGCCCTCTCGAGGTTACGCAACGACGTCAAGCGTTCTGGCCTTCCGGGTCCCGCTTCTTTTGGGTCCCCGCTATTCGCTGGTCCGTTCGACCGTTTCGCAACACACTCGCAGGGTGTCACTGTTCCCTGACGAGTCCGGTTCTGGGAAAGAGTGTCATGACTCCCAAAATCACCCGTTTTCTTGCCGAGCAGCAGCCGGCAACCCCTTGCCTCGTCGTTGATCTCGATGTTGTGGAAAGCAACTATCGTGCCCTTCACGACGCCCTGCCATCTGGCAAGATCTATTACGCCATCAAGGCCAATCCGGCACCGTCCATCCTGAAGCGCCTCGTTGCTCTGGGATCATCTTTCGATGCAGCATCGCTCGAAGAAATCCGGATGTGCCTGAAGGCTGGCGCCACACCTGATCGCATCTCCTATGGCAATACGCTCAAGAAGGTTGGTGCCATCCGTGAAGCCCGGGACATGGGCATTGATCTCTTTGTGCTCGACAGCATGGAAGAACTCGAAAAGATTGCAGAGAACGCACCGGGAGCGCGCGTCTTCTGCCGCCTGGCTGTTGAGAACGAAGGTGCTGACTGGCCACTGTCGCGCAAATTCGGCACCACGATTGCCCATGCCCGCGACCTGATGATCCGTGCGCGCGATCTGGGCCTGCATCCCTATGGCCTCTCGTTCCATGTCGGAAGCCAGCAGACGGGTATCGCCGCTTACCAGCACGCCATTGCAACGGCCGCACGCCTTTATCATGAGCTGCGCGCCGAAGGCCTTGACCTTCAGATGATCAATCTGGGCGGCGGCTTCCCAACGCACTATCGGGAAGACATTCCGTCTGTGCAGGAATTTGGCGCCGCCATTCAGGCCGCTCTCCGCGAGCACTTTCCTGATGGCCAGCCAGAGGTTCTGCTGGAGCCGGGCCGATATATGGTCGGTCAGGCCGGTGTAGTGTCGAGCGAGGTCATTCTTGTAAGCCGTCGTGGCGGTGCAGAAACAGACCCACGCTGGGTCTATCTGGACATCGGGCGCTTCGGTGGCCTCGCGGAGACGGAAGGTGAAGCCATTCGCTACACATTCCGCACGTCCCGTGATGACACAGACAGCTCACGTTCACCCTGTGTTGTGGCAGGACCAAGCTGCGATGGTGTCGATATTCTCTACGAGAAGAACCGCATCCCGCTCCCGAACAGCCTGAAGTCCGGAGATCGCATCGAAATCCTGGCGACTGGCGCTTATGTTTCGACCTACTGCTCCGTCGGGTTCAATGGTTTTCCGCCCCTGACCGAGCACTATATCTAAGTTGCTTCTGATTGGGGATGGCACAGGCTATCCCCGAAAAAAGCCTTGTCTGCTTTCTCAGGCCTTGTGTCCTAATGTGTCACCCCCATCTCCAAGGGGTAGCAAAAGGACCGCACCATGAAACTCAGCGCACGTAATCAGCTCAAAGGTCAGATTACACAGATCGTAAAAGGCGCAACGACGTCTCACATCACGATCGACGTCAACGGCACGATTATTATAAGTGCCATCACCAATGAAGCTGTTGAGGAACTGTCACTGACAGTGGGCAAGGAAGCCTATGCCGTTATCAAGGCTTCCAGCGTCATGGTCGGCGTGGACTGAGCCCACGCACCTACTTGGTCCCAGACTTCACTCAGATTGCAGGGCAGTCTGGTGAGGTCTGACCGCTTTTAAATCCAAGCCCTGCAGGCTGTGGTATTTCGTCTCTTGCAGATTTCAGCAGAATTCAGTGCAGAGTTCGTCCCGCCCATGCCTGCGGGATATCCCGTGGCCAAAGCACGCGCATTTCAGCCGGATGAATCTTTTTCCATCGTGCCAGAGATGACAAAGCTCCGGCCCCTGCTGTCTTGCGCTCATGCCGCGGAAGCCAGTGACCAATCCCAGCCATACAGTCTGAAATCAGGGCGAGAGCCGTGACAATGTAACCCTGCATCAGTCGCTCGGGGAAAAGGTCGGCAAGAAGGTGGAAGACTTCCTTCTGGCCATCATTCTGCACCGTCTGGATCCCTTGGAGAAAGCGCTCCTCCATCGCACTCAGCCCCTGAGAGCCCGGCGGATTGATATCCAGCACAGGGAGCCCGGCTTCTCTCAGATGCTGGGCTGCATCCTCGAACGCTCGCTCCGCGGCATCAAGAACAGGACGGAAAGATGCCGGAAACATGCCATCCGTCGTCCGGGTTTCATGGCAGTACGGCAGGCGGTATCGGCTGACCAGACACCGGATACTCCAGAGTGCCAGTCTTTCGCAGCAGCACAGGTCAGACAGGAAAAGCGGTGTCCGTGTCATGATCAATCTCCGAATCAGCAGAACCAGAGACACTCTAATTGAGAATGATTTGCAATATCAAACTAAAAATGCGTGACCGCACGCTTGTGGTACGAAAAAAATGCTCACTGCCCTCTCCTGGAAAGAGGACAGCAACACTCTGATTTTCAAAAAGAAAGAGAATGCCCGGCAAGAGTCAGACGTACTCGCCAGGAAATAGATCAGTGCTTGTGACCGCAAGACCCATGATCGTGATGATGATGATCGTGATCGTCATCGCTTATCCGGGGAGCGACCTGACAGTGATGGCAGGCCACCCATTCGGCGTCACCATCCAGATAATGCTCTTTCTTCCAGACGGGCACCCGGTGCTTGATCTCGTCGATGATATAACGACATGCCCGGAACGCTGCATCGCGATGAGGCGCAGACACGCCGATCCAGACGGCAACATCCCCAACCCGTAGTGTTCCCGTCCGGTGCATGGCCACAGCATGGCTGATTTCAAATCGGGCCAATGCTTCTTCAATAATCCGCGCACCTTCTTTTTCTGCGAGGGCAGCGTAGGATTCATATTCCAGACCATCCACTGGACGGCCCTCGTTGCTATTGCGAACCCAGCCTTCAAAAGTGCAGAAGCCACCAGCTTCGGCCAGATGTAAGCCCTCTCGCAGCATGTCCAGATCGACTGGCGCATCAGCCATCAGAAAATGGGTCATCCGCCGGTCACCGGCGGAATGAACACAACATGGTCCCCGCTCTTCAGAGGCTGCGTCCAAGGTGCGAAATCTCCATTCAAGGCAACCCGCAGGCGATCGGCCTCGAACGGAAAGCCATATTTCTCTTTCAGCTGCTCATAAAGCGGGCCGACCGTTCCGAAATGCGTTTCCACAGTTTCGGTTTTTTGCCCTGCGAGTTCACGCATCTGAGCAAAATATTCCACATCGAGGCGGATCATCTGTCCTCCCAATCGCCGTGAGACGCTTGCACGTTCTTCCGGAGTATTGATGTTATCCAGAGCACCGACTGTCCGTGGGGAAAGCAGTAACGTCTGGCTATTGATAAGAAGCTTACGAGGACACTTCCGCCCTCCTTCGACCTGAAGCGCCAGAGCGTCCAGCGCTCTCGGCTCCCAGATCGCACAAAGCGGTTCTGGCAGTCCGTCATGTTCGCTGCGATAAGCCACCGCCACATGCTGATCATCACGGGCAGCAATTAGAGTTTCAAGCGTAACCTGATCAAGAAGCGGCAGATCACACGCCAGAACCAACCAGGCGGCCTCTGGAAAAGCCTGATGCGCGGACAGGAGGCCCGCAGCGGGACCGTCTACTGTGACCGCGTCAACAATCTGAGGAAACTGCGCCCGCAGCAGGTCCTCTTTCTGTGCCGGACGCACGGAAACAAAACAGCGCTCAACAAGGGGAAAGAGCGCCTCAAACCCAACCTGCAACTGGGGCGCTCCGTGATAGGACAGTTCAGCCTTGTCCTGCCCCATCCGCGCACTGACGCCACCCGCCAGAACCAGACCGTAAAGCGGCCTCATGCTTCAATCCGCTGGAAGTCACGTTTTCCACCGGCCTTCCCCATAAGCTTCACTTCGCGAATGACCATGTCATGAGACAGGGCCTTACACATGTCATAGATCGTCAGGGCAGCGACTGAGGCACCCGTGAGGGCTTCCATTTCCACACCTGTCTTGCCTTGGCAGGACACGCGGCAGTCAATGACGGCTTCATCGCCTTCCATGGTAATTTCCACACGACATCCGTTCAGGGATAGGGGATGGCACAGCGGGATCAGCTGGGACGTCGCTTTCACACCCATGACACCCGCAATCTGCGCGACAGTCAAAACCGCGCCCTTCTTGGTCATGAACCCGGCATCACTTAGCGTCTGCGCAACGTCCCGGGGAAAAAGAACACGGGCCTGAGCATGAGCCGTGCGGTCTGTCACGGTCTTACCGCTTACATCCACCATGCGCGGATCTTCACCACGTTCATCAACATGAGTGAGCGTTTTCATCCGTCCTGACCTCCCGATCTAACCACCGATATAATTCATTTCTATCCGACGTTTCGTCGAAGATACCTCACCGGCGGTTCGTTCTTCACTGTACCTGTCGGTACGCATCCGCCACACCGAAGCCAGACGTTCGCGTAAAGCCTCTTCATCCGCCCCGCTGCGAAGAAGTGACCGCAGGTCTGTCCCTTCCGAAGCGAAAAGGCACGTATAGATCTGCCCGTCCGACGACAGCCGCGCCCGTGAACAATCCCCACAGAACGGAGCGGTGACGGAAGAAATGAACCCAATCTCTCCCGCACCATCCTGATACCGATACCGACGCGCAACCTCACCCTGATACTGCGCGCCTAATGGCTCAAGCGGCCAGAGAGCATTCAACCGCTCGACCAGTTCGCGGGACGGGACGACTTCACCCAGTTCCCAGTGATTCCGCGTGCCCACGTCCATATATTCAATAAAGCGCACAATGACGCCTGTATGACGAAAGCGGGCCGCAAGAGCCTCCACACCATCATCATTTACACCTCGCTGCACGACGGTGTTCAGCTTGACACCACCGGGGAATGACAACGCCTGTGCATTTTCGATCGCACGTAGCACCGGCTCCAGCTGCGCCCTACCACCGCTCATTCGTGCAAACACAGCCGGATCAAGACTATCCAGGCTCACGGTAATGCGCCCCAGCCCCGCATCTTTCAGGGACTGCGCGTGACGATCAAGCAGAACACCATTGGTCGTAAGTGCCACATCTTCGACGCCCGGTATCTCCACCAGTCTGCGAACCAGAGATACCAAATCAGGCCGAAGGAGAGGCTCGCCGCCCGTCAGGCGCAACTTGGTCACGCCTAGGGAAACCGCCGCCCGTGCCACCTGAACGATCTCGTCAAAGCTCAGACGTTCTTTAGGCTCCAGAAAGCGGAAATGTTCATGATACGTGGCTTCCGGCATGCAGTAAGGGCACCGGAAATTACAACGGTCCATCACCGAAATCCGCAAATCGTGCAGAGGACGATTGAACCGGTCCCGAACAAATCTGTCAGTCGTGCTACCAGCCATGGAACACAGCATATGAGCCCGCAGGCGCAATGCCCTCTCCGGCGGCCAGCTCTACAAATCCATCGGTTGCCGCGAGAAAACTGAAATCACCGGATGTCGGCATCGGATAGGGCGTGGCCAATGCCTGTCCCGAGCCATCATGCTGAACACGAACGGGCAGATAACGAGTCAATGTTGAAACGCGTGCAGCATCGGCTTCCAGCTTCACGGTATAGGTTTCTGGCCGAGCCACACCCTGCCCTGCCAAAAGCATGGGAATGACATACCGTGTAGCACAGCAGGTTGCCGAGACAGGATTGCCGGGCAAACCAAAAACGCGCTGTCCCTCAGGGCCAACACCAAACCAGAGCGGCTTGCCCGGCCGTTGCGCGACCTTATGGAAAACCCGCTCCACACCCAGTTTCATCAAAGCTTTGGGCACATGATCGAACTGCCCCATCGAGACGCCGCCGCTCAGGATTAACACCTCATGTCGGACAAGCTGCTTTTCCAGAGCCAGCATGGTTTCAGCCAGATCATCGGGGACAACAGAGCGTTCAAGGCGAGTAAATCCTCTGGACGCCAGCGCTCCTGTCAAGGCGTATTCATTTGAACGGCGAATTTCCCAACTCTGAACCGTCGAGCCGACATCGACAAGTTCGTCGCCCGTGGAAATAATCCCGATCGAAGGCACGCTGGACACTTCAACGGTCGGATATCCATTTCCTGCCAGCACAGCCAAAGCCGGTCCATTCAGACGCAAGCCTGGCTTCAGGAGTTCATGTCCCGCCTTGCAGTCTGAGCCCTTCAGATGGATGAACTGGCCTTTCTGCGGCTCGTACCCCGCTTCAAAGTGGACACGCTGACCGTCCCGGATCAATCGCTCGACGGGGACAACGGTATCAGCCCCTTCCGGCAAGACGGCTCCCGTCATGACATCAAGGCAGGTCGCCCCATCGGGTAAAGGCCGCGCGGGCACCCCAGCACGCTGGACGCCATGACAACCCAGCACTGCGCCTGTGCCGTAGCGATAGGCCATACCATCCATCATGACCCGGTCATAAGGAGGCTGATCACGTTCGGCATGGACGCTCTGTTGCAGGATGCGGCCAGAAGCCTTGGCCAACGGAACGTGTTCTGTTCCAAAATGACCTGCATATCCGAGAACGAGGTCCACGGCTTGTGCGACGCTCAGGAGTTCGACCAATTTCTGCTCCACTGATAATCCGTGCCGGAGTCCGTTCCTGCCGATATAGACCCAATGCGGTCCTGATCAACTCCCCGACGTGACAGGCTATGTCACAAGCGCATTTGGGATTAGTCTCATGGCCCCATAAAGGAAAGGATATTTCATGATTGGGCCGGACGGGCTTGTTCCTCTTCCCCAGTGGCCAGACTATGGCCTGACAGACGATCTCCTCCCTTACCTGGAGACCTGGCTGGCACAGGGGAAAGAGGTAGCCCTCGCTACGCTGGTGTCAATCACCGGATCGTCTCCACGCCCTCTTGGCAGTGAAATGGCCATTTCCAGCGCGGGAGATGTGCAAGGCTATGTGTCTGGCGGATGCGTGGAAGCAGCGGTTGCAGCAGAAGCCCTGCAATGCCTGAAAGACCGCCAGCCCAGATCTCTGGATTATGGCGCAGGCAGTCCGGTTCTGGATATTCAATTAACCTGTGGTGGCAGGATTGGCATTTTCGTTCGGCCCATCGCAAACCTCGCCACTTATGTTGCCGCGCTCCGTCAGGCGAGAGAAGCCCGTCAGGCCATCATCGTACAAACGGATCTTGAAACCGGCGAGATGCATGTTTCGCCTTCAGCTATGCAAACCCAAGGTAATCTATTTGTACGACGATACGCGCCACCGATTCGACTGATTGTCGCGGGGGGAGATCCGGTGACACTGGCTCTTCTGAAGCTGGCCCCCCAGTTCGGGGTTGAGCCTTTTTTGCTGCGCCCACTGGGTCCTGCGCTTCCGCCGGAAGGATTGGCGCCAGATTGCTACGATCGTCGCTATCTGGACGAGGCTCTGCATGATTTGCGTCTGGACGCCTGGAGCGCAGTTTACGCTCTGACGCACGATGCTCACACGGATCTGGCCATCGCCTCGAAAGCTCTGAAATCCGACGCCTTCTGCGTTGGAATTCTGGGCAGCCGACGCAAAATCTCAAGCCGGCTTGCTGCATTACACGCAGCCGGCATCACTGAAGAAGATCTGGAGAAGCTGCACCTGCCCGCAGGGATGGACATCAACGCACGTAATCCGATGCAGATTGCCCTGTCGATTTTATCCCAGATCACAGCGAACCGCCCAGCATAATGCCCCACGACGCAGTTCTTCTTGCCGCAGGCGGCAGCACGAGACTGAAGCGACCCAAGCAATTGCTCACCCGTCAGGGCACACCACTTGTCCGGTACGTTGCAGAACTTCTCTTGAGTACATCTCCGGACCGATTGGTCATCATCACCGGAGGCTCCGCCGAAGCCGTCGCGTTAGCCCTTCAAGGGTTCCCTGTGGACATATGCTACAACCCGCTTTGGAACACCGGTTTGGCGAGTTCCATTCAATGCGCAGCACGAGCTTTGAATGGACGGGACAGGTCAATTCTCATCGCGGGAACAGACCAGCCGAGACTATCTCTACCGCACCTGCTCCTGCTGAGGGACACCCTCCCTGCCAATGCGAATGTGGTCACACAATACAAAAAAGGCGCGATGGGGATTCCGGTTCGCGTGTCTGCCACCACATTAGTCAAGGCCCCCGAACTTAATGGCGACAAGGGGTTTCGGGACCTGTGGGCAGACCTGCCACCAAAAAAAATCGAGGCCCCCGAATTGCTCGAAGACCTCGATACTCCTGATCAAATGGCCGAAGCTGTCAAGGCAGGCTGGATTGATCCGCCTGCCTGACGTCTCAGATCAGCTTCGTGCGTATACGTCTTCGATACGAACGATATCATCTTCCCCGAGATAAGGACCGGACTGAACCTCAATCAGGGTCAAAGGGATCTTGCCCGGATTTTCCAGTCGGTGAACACAGCCCAACGGGAGATAGATGCTTTCGTTTTCACGAACCATCACCAGGTCCTCATCCCGTGTCACCATGGCGGTTCCACCAACAACAACCCAGTGCTCCGCACGATGGAAATGCTTCTGCAAGGAGAGCTTGGCCCCTGGCTCCACCACGATGCGCTTGACCTGGAAACGGTCCGCCTGAATGAGGCTTTCATAGAAGCCCCATGGACGATAGCACCGGTTATGCGCGACCGCTTCCTTGCGCCCTGCCTGTACCAGGCGGGTTACCATATGCTTCACGTCCTGAGCGCGATCGCGATGCGAGACCATGACCGCATCCGGTGTCACCACCACAATCAGATCATCCACACCCGCAACGGTGGCAATGATACCATCAGAGCGGACGTAACAGTTCCGCGCATCGTCCAGGAAAACGTCACCAAAGGTTGCATTTCCCTCAGCGTCCTTGGGCGTCAGGTCCCAGAGAGCATCCCAGCTTCCGATGTCCGACCACCCGAAATTGCCCGGAACGACTGCCGCAAGCTTGGTACGTTCTGCAATGGCATAATCAACAGAGATATCAGGCGCAGCTGCAAAGCTTTCTTCTTCCAGCCGTTCGAAATCCATATCCGTATGGCGCTTGCGAACTGCTTCCCCGACGGTTTCGTAAATCCGTGGCTCGTATTGTTCCGTCTCTTTCAGGAATACGCTGGCCTTTGCAAAGAACATACCCGAGTTCCAGAGATATTTCTCGGACTGAATGAGTTCTTCGGCTTGGGCGGGCTGCGGTTTCTCAATGAAACGGGACACGCCATAAACGCCCTGTACATCGGCAAGCTCGGAGCCAACTTCAATGTACCCGTACCCCGTCTCAGGGCGCGTCGGTTTCATTCCAAACGTCACGATCCGACCCGCATCAGCAGCCTTCAGGGCATTTTTCAAAGACTCCTGAAGCGCTTTCTCATCAGTAATCGCAGCGTCCGCCGCCATGATCCAGAGAATGGCATCCGGGTTCTGCTCTGCAACCATGAAAGCAGCAGCCGCGATGGCAGGGGCTGAATTCCGGCCGACCGGCKCGAGAACGATTTTCGGCTTCCGAATTCCAGCATCGCGCAGTTGTTCGGCGACGATGAAACGATGCTCCGAATTACAGATCACGACCGGATCGGCAAAGCCTGCGGCCCGGCCGCGCAGGGCTGTTTCCTGAATGAGGGTCTTGTCGCTAAGCAGGGGCCAGAACTGCTTCGGATAGCTCTTGCGGGAAACCGGCCAGAGGCGGCTTCCGGACCCACCAGACAGAATCACTGGGACGACGTTCTGAACCATGAAGCAGATATTCTTCCATCAGTTGATGAAGTAGCCACGCACGTCCGCAGCCGTATTTGCAGACGATTTTACAGAGGCTGAGGAGCGTTGCCAATCGCACCACACGTGAAGAACGCTGAAGATGCCCGAAAGTCCATACGGTCACAACGCGACAAAAATAAGATCAAAAAATCAAAAATCGAAACAGCGCCAAACATCGACGTTTTACGTACAGAAAGGAAGAGCCTCTAATTCTGACGATCAACACTCTTTTATATAGAAAACATACGTTTCTTCAGTGCTGCCAGCTCCTGTGATGCATCTTAACACCGCACGAAACATACAATTCTCCTCTCAACCGGCTTCAACGGGCGGGCGAGAAGACGGATGATGTCTTTGCCAGTGCTCTTCCAACGCCAATCGTTCGTAATGAAGCTTCTGTCGCATCCAGTGCAGCATGCCAGAAAGTGTCACGATAACGATGCCCACGAACGTCCAGCTATCCAGGGGCTGATGGAAAAGGAGGTAGCTGAATGCAACCGCCCAAAGCATCTGACTGTACTGGGGCAAGGCAACCCGGTTAGCCGGTGCCAGAGCCGTTGCCATCATCATGAAGAGCTGACCAAGAGCCGCCAGAAAGCCGTATCCGAACAGAAGCGCCCAGTTTCCAGCACCATGTGGCCAGGTGGCGTGTGCCACCATTAAAAGACCATCGCCGACCAAGGGACCAAACAGACTTGATCCGAACAGGGACAGCCGGGCGCTCTGATTGCCTGCCAGTCGGTAGGCAATCACACTCGCAGCGTTGGCCATTGCTGCGATCACGGCACAGAGGTGGCCAAGATGAAATGCCCGAACGCCTGGCCGCAAGACAATCAGAACCCCAAGAAATCCGACACCTACTGAAAGCCAGGTCCAACCAAAGACTTTCTCTTTCAAGATTCCCACAGAAATCAGGGTCACGAAAAATGGCATCAGAAACATGAGCGACAGTGCTTCTGGCATCGGCAGCAGCATAAAAGCCATGACACTGGAAGCCGTGGACACAAATGTCGCAAACGCACGCAACAGCCACATGGACGGGCGATCCGTCGCGAAAATATCGGCGTAAGATTCCTGCGGTTTCCTGATGAAGGGCAGGATCAGAAACCCAAAAACACCGCCCGAAAAAGCAACTTCAAATGGGTCCAGTTGCCCGGCAAGGCCTTTGGAACAGGCATCGCTGATGGAAAAAAGAGCAAAGGCTGCGAAAGACAACATCATGCCTGATGAGAGGAACTTCAGATTCATCCGATGAGTCTCCACGCATTCCGGACCGTCATTATGGCCCGCAGACTATGGAGACCTCATCGCCCTCGCAGTCAATGTGACAAAATATCAAAAATTAGGCTGCATAATCCTGATGAGCAGGCGGCACAGCCAAAAGATGCTGTAGCCCAATCTCCAACGGCATCGGGTTAACGCCCAGGCGATCCTTCATCGGAGCAATGTCGAAGTCCTTGTCTTCCAACAGACGCCGAATCTCTTCTGGCGCAATTGTGGGCAGCTTCGGAACGTGCCGCATGATGTGAGCAGCGGCGATCAGAAACCACGCAGGAAGCGAGATGATCGGCCGACCACCCAAGCCTGAAAAATAGAGAATCATCCGAACAAATGTCCGGTAAGGAACAGCATTCGGGCCGGCAATGACAAAAACCTCTGGCCCGCTGACTTTTCCACCCAGAATCAGATCAATGGCTGCAATAACGCAGCGCGTGACATCCTGCTGATTGATGGGTTGAACCAGAGAACGTCCACCACCTGGAAGCGGAACAATCGGCAGGCGCTCAAGAAGGCGCGCAAGCCGCTGCACATTGTCCTCTCCTTGAGCACCATAAATCATCGTCGGGTGCAGGAGAATGGAAGGACGGCCGTCTGCCTTGAGGGCCGCTTCGCCTGCCAGCACTCCACGACCATGATCATCCAGCCACCGCGTAAACTTGCGAGTGCTGCCAAGAGCAACAACAGGCGCACGGGTTGCACGCAGAATGGCTGGAAGATGACGGGCATGAGCTGTATTCACGACAACGTCCGCCTGCTCCAGCGCAATTGGAAGAGCAACCGGATCTGTCAGATCGGCCTGCCTCACGGCTGTGCACATCTCTGCAAGATCAGGAGCCAGTTTTCCTCGACTCCGCACAACAGCGATGACACTGCGCCCTTTAGCAATCAGCTGACGACAGAGCGCCGAGCCTGAACGACCACTGGCGCCAATAACGCAGATCGTAGACGTGCTGGCGCTTTGGCTCACTGGACGGTCACCTTGAGATTATCCGGCGACATCAACGTCATGGCTGCCGTAGGCGACGACGCTATTGCTGCTAATGCCGTGAGCGTCAAAGGCGGCTTTGGTGTCAGAGTAATCGATAACGTGCGGTCATTGGGGTTCGCGAAGTAATCCGGCAGAGCCGCCAGGGCAGGATATGGCGACAGCCCCATTTCCATTCCCTGCGCGAGAACCGTTCTTGCCTGGTCCTGAGCGGCACCGTCCAGAGGGCGTCCTGCATTCAGGGACGGAAGAGACTGGACCAGACGATCGCCATGCAACGTGAGCGTCACTTGCGCCAGCTGAATGGCATCATGCGGATTTTTGGCTGTTCCAACCTTGAGCTGCTGATCCGAAGGACCGAGCAAATTCATGCCGAAATGAGCTTCGGTGAAGTTTGGAATGTTCAAGACACCTTGCACATGCAGTTCGCCCGTCTGCGCAATCCGCTCCTGCGTATATTTCAAGGTTGAAGAATGCCCATCAATATGAACTGGCACCTTGCCGCTTGAAGAGTGTGTATGAAATCCCTCTCCTTCGAAAACCGTCGTGTCTTTGCCGCTTTTACGTGCTCCAGTACCAATCAGCGTATCCATGCTGAACGTTCTGTCCGCCGAAATAATCTGCGTGCCGCTCAGCTTCATGCTTTCAAGAGGTGGCAGGGCATAGGCAGCGGCCTCGTTCCCCGCCTGTTCGTAGGCAATCCGGGTGGCAAGTTCAGGCTGGCGAAGCTGGAAGTTTTTCAAAGACATCTGCACTGACATGGCGCGAGGCGTTCCGTCAGGCTGAAGCGTCGTACGGGACGCAATGGCAAGGCCGTTCTGGATCGCGATCGTTGTCGTGCGTCCCGGGCCGTAGCCGTCAATCTGGATCGAGTCTGACGTCAGACTGTTGAAGTGCATGCTGTTCGGCTGAAGAACCTGCGAAAGATTCTGCACCGACAGATGATCTATATATCCACGCTCCAGATTCAGATGCCCCAGATCAAGCGACTCCAGACCGCTTTTCCCTGCAGGAGGCGGCGGTGTCACCAGATGGTTCAGGGTGACGGAATGAGCCCGGATGACCGCAGTAGGCGTCTGGAGAGACGGATCCACCATATCCATGTGGGACAGCGTCAGGCCACCATCAGATGTCGGGATTGGATGACCCAGACGCAAAGTATGTGCCCGGAACGTCATGTTGCCATTCTGAAGAATGACATCCGTCAGCAATGCTCCACGGGCGAGAATGGCCGGGCGCGCGGCGGAATAGCTCAGGGTTGCTCCCACAGGAAGGGAGGCACGGAACCGGGAAATCCCCCGATCAAGCGCAACAGAGGCTGCGTGATGGATACCAATCGCGCTCATTCCAGCGATGACTGCGAGCAGGCTCGTTGTGAGCCAAGGGCGTTTCACGTTGTTTTTCCTGTTTTTCATCGACACCCGGGACAGGAAGATGCGGTCCCTGAATTGAGTGCAGGATACCATTCCGGGCGCTCGGGGCAAATCAGCTGTCAAAAAATTACGGTATTATGATACCTCACTCCCTAAAATGGCCGGAAACTGGGCCGAATCAGCCATCATGATTCCAAAAGATGACTTGACGGAAAGGCGCAAGCCCGCAATAAGGCCGCACCTGATCCGCTTTCCAGACAGCGTCATCCTCTCCTGAGGGTGCTTTTGTTATGAGAGCGCCATCCACGGCGCGGCCCTGTCGCGCCCCAAGCTGGAATGTCACTAATGAAGACCACACGTTCGCTGAAGCCGGCGGAGGTGACGAAGAACTGGGTGCTGATCGACGCCGAAGGGCTCGTTCTCGGCCGTCTCGCCACCATCATCGCTACTCGTCTCCGCGGCAAGCACAAGCCGCAGTTCACCCCGCACGTCGACTGCGGTGACAACATTGTTGTCATCAACGCAGAAAAGATCGCTCTGACGGGTAACAAGTTCGGCCAGAAGCTCTTCCATTATCACACGGGTCATCCGGGTGGCATCAAGGAGCGCACCATCACGCAGCGTCTCACGGGCAAGAACCCGGGTCACGTTGTCGAGAAGGCTGTTGAGCGCATGATCACGCGCGGCCCGCTGCAGCGTGCTCAGATGAAGCACCTTTATGTTTACGCTGGTTCCGAGCACCCGCATGACGGCCAGAAGCCTGTCAAGCTGGACGTGGCTGCCCTGAACCGCAAGAACACAATCTCACACGAGTCGTAAGGCCTGACCATGTCCGAGACCCAAGAGCGCACCGGCACGCTGCAGGACCTTGCGAGCGTTGCTCCTGCAGTAGCCACCAACGCCGCCCCGGTTCACGAAGTAAAGCGTGACGCCCAGGGCCGTTCCTATGCTACCGGCCGTCGTAAGGACGCCGTAGCCCGTGTGTGGATCAAGCCTGGCAAGGGTGACATCATCGTCAATGGCCGTCCGGTCACGACGTATTTTGCCCGTCCGGTTCTGCGCATGCTTCTGACGCAGCCGTTCCTGATCGCTGACCGCTACAACCAGTTCGACGTGTATTGCACGGTCGCTGGTGGTGGTCTGTCCGGCCAGGCTGGTGCAGTTCGTCACGGTATCTCCCGTGCACTGACGCACTACGAGCCGAGCCTGCGTGGCATCCTGAAGGCCGCTGGCTTCCTGACGCGTGACAGCCGTATTGTCGAGCGTAAGAAGTACGGCCGTGCGAAGGCACGTCGTTCCTTCCAGTTCTCGAAGCGCTGATCCGTCAGCTTTTCGAAGCTTTGGAGAAACCCCGGTCACTCTGTGGCCGGGGTTTTTTCATGCCTGCCGCGCAAACTTTAATTTCTATCAGAAAGTGAATTTGGAAATAATATTTCCCTATCGCCTCTCCCCAACTCCTGTGGCAGAGTGCCCCGCACGTTTATCAGAGTAGCTTGCGGAAGTTCTTTTCATGACGACCTTCACTATTGAAAAAACCGAAACCCCGATGGACCCGGCTCATCGCGCGCAGCTTCTTGTCAGCCCGGCTTTCGGTCGTGTTTTCACTGATCATATGGCAACCATCCGCTATACGAGCGAAAAAGGCTGGCACGACGCAAAAATTACAGCACGCCGCCCCCTGAGCATCGATCCGGCGTCCACAGTCCTGCATTACGGACAGGAAATTTTCGAGGGCATGAAAGCTTATCGGGAAGCCGATGGTCATATCGCGACGTTCCGTCCGCTAGCCAACGCAGCCCGTTTCGCAGCCTCAGCCCGCCGGATGGGCATGGCTGAACTGCCCGAAGACCTTTTCATTCAAGCCGTTGATGAACTCGTCCGGATCGACCAGGACTGGGTTCCGGCTGGTGAAGGACAAAGCCTCTATCTTCGCCCCTTCATGATCTCCAATGAGGTGTTTCTCGGCGTAAAGCCTGCAAGCGAATACCTGTTCATTGTCATCGCCTGCCCGGTAGGCGCCTATTTCAGTGCAGGCTGCGTCTCTGTCTGGGTTTCCGAGTTCTACACCCGAGCAGCGATTGGTGGCACGGGCGAAGCCAAGTGCGGCGGCAACTATGCCGGCAGCCTTGTCGCTCAGGCTGAAGCCAAAGAGAAAGGCTGCGATCAGGTTCTGTTCCTCGATGCCCGTGAACGCCGCTACGTTGAAGAAATGGGCGGCATGAACGTGATGTTCGTGCGCAACGACGGCAAGATCGTCACACCTCCCCTCGGAGGCACCATTCTACGCGGCATCACCCGTGACAGCCTAATCAGACTGGCTGCCGACAATGGCATCGAAGTCATTGAAGAACCCGTTGAAATCGACGAAATCTTCACAGGAGCTGCATCCGGGAAATACACCGAAGCCTTCGCCTGCGGCACTGCTGCGGTGCTTTCACCCGTTGGCAAGCTGGTTCGTCCTTCCGGAGAAGCCGTATTTGGCGACGGCGAGACACCGGGTCCGGTGGCAAGCAAACTGAAGAAAATTTTGACCGATCTTCAGGGCGGCCGCACCAATGACGCCCATGGCTGGGTGCATCGCATCGTCTGACGGCAAAAAAACTCCTGTCAGTTCAATACTGACAGGAGTTTTTACAGCTTCGATAACCAAGGATCAGGCTTTCAGCTTCTGATCGGCTTCAAATACGGATTGCGCAGTCACACATCCGAAAGGACGCAACCAAACCTATAATGGGCTTTAGTCAGGCAATATTTTTTAAGAGAGATTGCTGGGGCGAATGACGGGGATCGAACCCGCGACAACCGGTACCACAAACCGGCGCTCTACCGACTGAGCTACATCCGCCACACAGCGATGCGTTCTTTAGAGAAAGGTTCAGCTGGCGTCTAGCCCTTTCTCAAAGTTTTCTTCAATTTTCTGCTTAGATAACAGGGACACCACCAGTTACAGCGATATTGGCGCCCGAAACGTAACTTGCCTCATCACTGGCCAGAAAGACATAGGCTCCGGCGAGCTCCGCAGGTTGCCCCGGTCTCTTCATCGGACCATCTGCTCCGAAATTGCGAACGTGCTCTCCGCCCATGGTTGCTGGAATAAGCGGCGTCCAGATTGGCCCAGGAGCAACCGTATTTGAGCGTATTCCCTGTTCCGCCAGCAACTCTGCCAAACCACCACTGAAGTTCAGTATGGCGCTTTTGGTTGCCGAATAGGCCAACAGCTTTGGCTTTGGCCGATCCGCATTGACTGAGACGGTGTGAATCAGGGAGCCGCCTTCAGGCATATGAGGAACAACCAGCCGCGATAGACGGAACACCGCGCCTGAATTCGTATCAAACGTCAGATCCCATTCGTCTTCGCTGACATCTTCCAGAGTTTCACGTTCGATCTGAAAGGCAGCGTTATTGACGAGCACATCCACCTTACCGAACTCAGCCACCGTCTTGTCTACGATCTCCTTGCAGACGAAACGCTCCTTGATGTCTCCCGGCAAGAGCAGGGCTTTTCGTCCCGCTTTATCGACCCATGCTGCAGTCTCGCGGGCGTCGTCCAATTCTTCGGGCAGGAATGACAACGCTACATCCGCCCCTTCCCGTGCAAAGGCAATCGCAACAGCGCGGCCAATCCCGGAATCGCCTCCGGTGATGATCGCCGTTTTTCCCCTCAGGCGTCCATTCCCCACATAGGTCTGCTCACCATGATCAGGCTTGGGTGTCATTTCTGACGTCTGGCCCGGAATATGCTTTTGCAATGGCGTGTCGAACGGGGGCTTCGGATATCGGCTCATGTCGAACTCCTTAAGTTGTTCTCATGCCAACGCTGTGAATGCAGTGAATGTTCAATCATCTTTCCACGTGAACATCTTCAATCCCGCTTCAAGGCACGTTAAACTGGCCGCATCATTGCCGCGCCGGGCCCGAATACGTCGCACCCTGTAGCTCTTCACTCTGAAGGATTGTCATGACACCCGCTCTCTACCGCCGCCAGTGGGGACAAAACCCGCTGCGTGAGGTTCTGGCTGGCATGGTCGGCACGTTTGCCCTCATTCCCGAAGTCATTGCCTTCTCTTACATCGCAGGTGTTTCACCTGCGGTCTCGCTGTTCGCGTCTTTTGTCATTTCGGTCTCAATCGCAATTTTTGGCGGCCGACCCGGAATGATCTCAGGAGCTGCAGGATCTGTTGCTCTTGTTGCGGCGCCACTCGTACATGCCCACGGCGTGCAGGCCATGCTGCTCGCAACCCTGATCGCAGGTGCTCTACAGATTGTCTTCGGCCTTTTGCGCCTTCAGGCCGTTATGCGGTTTGTTTCTGCGGAAGTTCGCACAGGCTTCGTCAATGCGTTGGCCATCATGATCTTTTCCGCACAGGTGCCACAGCTGCTGGGCGTTGGCTGGGAAACTTACGCCCTGATCGCTCTGGGTCTCGTCATCATCTACCTGCTTCCCAAGATTTCTGACGCCATACCATCCCCATTGATCTGCATTGTCCTGCTGACGGCCATCACAATGGTTCATCCAATGCCTGTTCACACGGTGTCAGATCTGGGTGAACTCCCAACCGGTCTCCCTCACCTCACTATTCCCCACATCAACCTGGATTGGGCGACCCTGTCCGCCGTTATTCCCTATGCCGTCGCCATGGCTGCCGTGGGTTTGCTGGAATCCATGATGACAGCTTCAGTCGTCGATGACCTGACGGACACGCACGGCAATCAACGTATGGAGTGCACAGGCCTTGGCATCTCCAACATTCTCGTGGGAGCATTCGGCGGCATTGCCGGGTGTGGCATGATCGGCCAGACAGTCGGCAATCTGCGTTACGGCGGCCGCGGACGTCTCTCCACCTTCACGGCAGGCGCTTTTCTGCTTGCCCTGATGGTCCTTCTTCATCGCTGGGTGGGACAGGTTCCGATGGCCGCTTTGGTCGCCATCATGATCATGGTTTCGATCAGCACATTCTCCTGGGGCAGCCTGCGAGACGTCACGCGCCAACCCAAGCTTTCAAGCCTGACAATGCTTGTAACCGTCGTTGTGGTCGTGCTGACGCATGATCTGGCTGCCGGCGTTCTAGCCGGGGTTCTCCTGTCGGGCGTGTTCTTTGCCTGGCGCGCTGCCAGCCTGCTGACTGTAACCAGCCACCGCGACGGATCAACAGAGACATATACCATCTCCGGGCAGGTCTTTTTTGCGTCCGCAGACGGCCTTTCGGCCGAGATTGACTATCTGACGAACGCTGAACTCGTCGTACTCGATTTAACGCATGCAAGGTTCTGGGATGTCACGTCCGTTCAGGCACTGGAAAAGGTCCTGGACAAGCTTCGAAGTCATGGACGTACAGTTGAAGTCACAGGCCTGAAGCATGAGCAGCATGGCATAATTGCATCTCAGTCGGACAATACGCTTCTGGCAATGTGACACGCCTTTCACGGAATATCGCATCCGGACAGGAAGCAGGATACAAAGACCTACTCATGATTGTGAGAGGGGAACCTGCCCGGATGCGCAGATTTGCTATCACCAGCCTCCTATGCTCCATCCTCGCTTCCGGAAGCTCTGCCTCCGCACAACCCGCGTTTCACAATAAAAACGCCACAGCTCAGATACCTGCTGCCGCACAGGCTCTGATCAATCGCTACAACATGCAGCCTGTTCCTGTAGAAGGCGGCTGGTTTTCCCAGCTTCAGCGCACCACAGAAACTATTGCGGGCTTGGCTTTGCCTGCACGCTATGCTGGTGTCACACACCCTCTCTCCACAGCGATCCTGTTCGTGGAAACACGACGGGACTTCTCTGCACTTCACACCCTGAAAACAGCCGAGATCTGGCATTTCTACGCTGGAGATCCCGTTCATCTTCTGTTGCTTCATCCTGACGGCCGAGGCCAAAGTATCACGCTGGACCGGGACCATCCTGCCTATGTCGTTCCTGAAGGTGTTTGGCAGGGCTCGGCACCTATCGGTCCCGCTGGCTGGTCATTTGTTGGCACGACCATGGCTCCGGGCTTTATTCCCGAAGACTTTCAACTGGGTGAACGCAAAGCCCTCAGCGAGCGTTATCCTGCCTTCCGCAAGCAGATTACTGCCCTCACCCGTGTGAAAGACCAGACCCAATGAAGATCAGCCTTGGTATTCTGTCGCTTCTGTTCGCACCTGGTTTTGCAGCCGCGCAGGTTGTCCACCCAGACCATGTTCCAGCAATTTACCCCGCACCAGGCAGTACCCTGCAGGAATTTATCGGTATTGGATCTGCACTCCCGTCCCATCATCAGAGCATTGCACTCTTCACCCTGACCGCAGGAACCACCTATCCTGAGAGTTACAATCGACGTTCGGAAGAAATCTTCCTGATCCATGAGGGAGAAGGCACCGTTTGGCTTGGAGATCAGATAACTCTTGTCAAAGCAGGCGACATCATTCGCATCAGCCCACATTTGAAGCATAAAATTGCGGCTTCCCCGCACTCGTCCCTCAGTTTTTACGCAATCTCGGCTCCGCCTTTCACCGCAGATGATTACATCCTGACCCCACCGCGGTGAGGCCTGCAGCACCAGGCCCATTTCCTTCAAGAAATTTAATATCCCTGAATTCCCTGCAGTATTAAAAGAATGATCTGACTGCTCTTCCTGAAGCAGATGAATGAATCTGCTTCAGACCACGATGCAGTTTTCCATACAATCTTTAATGTTGCGGTAATCCAGTCTTCATACTCCCGTTTGATGAAAACTGTATTAAGGCACCATGCAGCTGCCAGCCTCATCATCCGATGCACAGTCTTTACCGCGCAAGCATACTCGCGACCATCGCGTTGATGCCTTGCGGGGCGCTGCCCTGCTGATGATGCTGGCTGACCATGTGCCCGATAATCTCATCAACAGAATCACCATTCGCAATTTCGGCTTTGCCGATGCAGCTGAAATCTTCGTCATGCTGGCAGGATATGCGTCCTATCTGGCATATGGTCGGTTGATCGACCGCGACGGGTGGGCCAGTGGTATCCGCCGCATCCTGTCGCGCTGCGCCAAATTGTATGTTTATCAGACAGCCATGACACTGGTGTTCGTCTGGACCGTTCGGCACTGGCGCCATTACGAGCCCGTCCCTGAATATATTCTTGAGCCGCAACTCGCCCACGGATACGGCTGGCTATGGCGCATCCTCACCTTCGATGCGCTACCGAGCTACCTCAACATCCTGCCGCTCTACATTGTTCTTCTGGCTCTTTTCCCGCTGATCTACGCTGCCCTCAAGAAAAGCGTCTGGCTGCTGCTTGGCGTCAGCGCAGCCATCTGGGCGATTGCCAATATTGATCCGCGCATCACAGTTCCAAACTGGCTGGACCCGAATGGCTGGTATCTGAATCCGTTCGGCTGGCAGTTTCTATATATTCTGGGTGTGCTTGGCGCCGTTTGGGCATCAAAGCATAATGGCGATCTGCCAGCCCGGACATGGGCCAAAGTGCTGTGTGGAAGCTACCTAATTGGCGCCTTTATCCTCTGCTTTCCGTATGAATACTGGCACCTGAGCGAGCTGCGCCTGTTTCCGGCCCCACCCAACAATGGCAAATCAACCCTCGCCGTCTGGCGATTGTTCGACATCATGTCGATCTTTTATCTCGTGCAGTCTTCACGTGTTCTACGTCGTTTTTCGGCAGATCGTCTGGGCCAGATCCTAGCCTTGCTTGGCAGAAATTCTCTGGAAGTGTTCTCGTTCGGCACAGTGCTGGATTTGCTGGGACGCCTGATCCTTGGAAGTTTTGGAACAGGCCTAGGCCTTCAGATCATTATTAATGTTCTGGGGCTTATTTTGACCTTCGCGCTGGCAATCCCGCTGGACCGCTCCCGCCAGAAGGCGAAAGCGGCCCGTGCACGCATGGCCCCTCAGGCCGTAGCAGCACGTCCGGGATAGCTGATTTCAAAGCGCTCACAGTCCATGGGGAAGAGACGGACCTGCACATCCATCCCGCCCTCATGATCAAACCGCTCGACCACTTCGCCATGCTGGTAAAGCCAGGCCAGTGCTGCACCATCCTGCAGGGACAGGCTGACTTTCACATCCTGCATGGACTGCGTCAGATACTGGTCCAGCGTCTCGAACAGATCAGGAATACCATCGCCTGTGATGGCCGAAATCACCACAGCGTTGTCACGCTTCGGAACGGCTTCAACACCGCCGATCAGGTCTGCTTTGTTGAGAACCTCGATTGTTCGTTCCGGCCATTGGGCATCCAGCATGCCGTCCCGCACCATACCATCCAGAACATTCAGCACGTCAGCACGCTGAGCGGCACTATCCGGATGAGCCACATCACGAACATGCAAAATGACATCTGCCTGCGAAACTTCTTCCAAAGTCGCCCGGAAGGCAGCAATCAGTTCTGTCGGCAGATCGCTGATGAACCCCACCGTGTCAGACAGGATAACGTTCCGTCCTGATGGCAAACGCAGCGCGCGCATCGTGGGATCCAGCGTCGCGAAGAGCTGGTTTTCAGCATGGACTGCCGCGCCTGTCAGCGCGTTGAAAAGCGTGGACTTACCCGCGTTGGTGTATCCCACAAGGGCAACAATCGGGAATGGAACCCGCTTGCGCGCATCCCGATGCAAGCCACGTGTGCGTCGAACCTGCTCCAGCTCTTTTTTGATCCGGCCGATCCGGTCCGCGAGCATCCGCTTATCTGCTTCGATCTGCGTTTCGCCCGGTCCACCAAGGAAGCCGAAGCCACCGCGCTGACGCTCAAGATGGGTCCACAGACGTACAAGACGAGAGCGCTGATATTCGAGATGGGCCAGTTCGACCTGCAACACACCCTCTCGGGTGGCGGCACGAGCGCCGAAAATATCAAGGATCAGACCCGTCCGATCCATGACCTTGCACCCCAGCGCCTTTTCCAGATTGCGCTGCTGCCCCGGGGACAGGCGGGCATCGATAATGACGACATCGACCTGATCCAGCTTCACGGCTTCGGCAAGCTGTTCAACCTGCCCGCTACCCAGCAGCGTTGCAGGGCGACGCGCCCGAAGCAGAATTGCCGCCTGCCGAACGATCACCAGTCCGATGGAGGCCGCAAGACCCACCGCTTCTTCCAGGCGGGCATCTGCAGCCCGGATATCTTCCTGCTGTCCCGATTTCTCCCAAGGGAGAATGACAGCAGCACGCGTGGCAGGTTTCTTGGTATCAAATCCGCTCAAAGTTCATTGTCCGCAAACCGCGGGAGGGCTCCCACGGGCATGATTGTACTGATGGCATGCTTGTAAATCAGCTGAACATGCCCATCCCGGCGCAGGAGCAGCGTATGGCTGTCAAACTGAGCCACGACGCCCTGGAGCTTCACGCCGTTGACGAGGAACACCGTGACCGGTGCCTCGACCTGATGAAGATGCTGGAGGAAAACCTCCTGTACAGCGTCTCTTCCGGCGGAAGTGGATGAAGTTTCTGACGTCACGATAATTTTGACTCGCCGGCCCTGAGGAAAAAAGGAATTGGGATCACTGCCCGTTTATCCCCCGACTGCCGGTGACGTCGAGCGATCTTCCTGTGTGGTAACACCAAGCTGCTTCAGCTTGCGATGCAATGCACTGCGTTCCATGCAAACGAAATTGGCCGTACGGCTGATATTGCCACCAAACCGCATGAGTTGAACCTGTAGATACTGCGTTTCAAACAGATCTCTGGCTTCCCGCAACGGAAGACTCATCACGTCCGCCCCCGAGTTCAGACGCGTCATGGACGGCGCACCCTGGCTGATACTGGATGGCAGCATGTCAGCCCGGATCGGGTCACTCCCCGAGCCTGGCATCATGATGAGCAGACGCTCCATCAGGTTGCGCAGTTCACGCACATTGCCGGGCCACTCATAGGCCTGCAACGCCGCAAGCGCATCCACGGAAAGTTCGCGGATCGGCAGTCCCGATGACTGTGCACAACGCTCCAGAAAATGCTTGGCCAATCCCGGAATATCTTCACGGCGCTCCCGGAGTGAAGGAATGCGCAGAGGGACCACGGCCAACCGGTAATACAAATCTTCCCGGAAGCGATGCGCCATGATTTCGGACTGAAGATCACGGTTTGTCGTAGCAATAACCCGCACATCAACCTTGAGGCGCGTGTTACCTCCAATCCGCTCAAAAGTCTGGTCCTGCAAGGCACGAACGATCTTGCCCTGCGTCTCCAGCGGCATATCTGCCACCTCATCAAGCAGCAACGTTCCGCGATGAGCACGCTCCAGAACGCCACGGCGTGCAGGCTGGCCGTCCGTACCATCCAGACCGAACAGCTCTTCTTCAAAACGGTTTGGCGCGAGCGTGGCACAGTTCAGCGCGATGAACGGACCTTCCGCACGACGGGAGCGCGCATGAATCATCCGCGCGGCCACTTCCTTGCCTGAGCCGGCCGGGCCGGTAATCAGCACCCGGGAGTTGGTCGGAGCCACGCGTTCGATCTGGGCCCGAACAGCCGAAACGGCAGCCCCTTCCCCCGATAGCGTCGTCTCAGGCCCGGCCCGCAGTCGCAGCTCCGCATTTTCGCGCTGCAAGCGGGCAGCTTCCAAAGCACGCTGAACCACCAGAAGCAGACGATCGGACTGGAACGGCTTCTCAATGAAGTCGTAGGCACCATGCTTAAGACTGGCGACAGCCGTCTCAATAGTGCCGTGACCCGAAATCATCAGCGTAGGCAGACCTGGCTCTTCAGCCTGCATGACCTTGAGCAGTTCAATCCCGTCCAGCTTGGAACCCTGCAACCAGATATCCAAAATGGCCAGGGACGGCCTGTGTGCCCTGAAAAGCTCCAAAGCCTGATCGGAGTTCGCGGCCGTGCGGGTCGCATATCCTTCGTCGTTCAGGATACCTTCGATCAGGAACCGGATATCCGGCTCGTCATCGACGATCAGAATCTCATGTTCCATCTGTCACCCTCATGATCCGGTCTTCCTTCTCTCCTGCACCACCCAGCTCCGCCAGAGGCAGAGACAGTGTGACGAGTGTCCCGCGCCGTCCGGATGACGGATCGGGGTCCCGATCGGTGAGCTGAAGCATCCCGGCATGGTCCTCCATGATCTTTTTGACAATCGCAAGGCCAAGACCTGTGCCCTTCGCCTTGTGTGTCACATAAGGCTCGGTCAACCGGTGGCGTTCCCCAGTCGGCAGACCAATCCCGTCATCTTCTATCCCTAGCAGGACATGCCCGTCCCGAATGTGCAAGCCCACCACAATGTGTCCAATTGGCTGCATCAGGGCATCAGACGCATTTTCCCGCAATTTTCCGCGGTCTGTCATGGTTATGGCATCTGCCGCATTCTGCAGAAGGTTTGTCAGTGCCTGCCCTATGAGTCGCCGATCGCACCGAACGATAGGCCCTGAGGGCGGCAGATCCCGCGTTTCGAACACAATGTCGGGATGAGCGTTTCTTTGCAGCACCAGCGCTTCCCGGCAGATCCGGGAAAAGTCCTCGTTCTGCATCACGGGTTGTGGCATCCGTGCAAAAGCAGAGAACTCATCCACCATTCGGCCGATATCCCCAACCTGCCGGACAATCGTGTCTACAAGCTGCGTATATGTGTCGGGATCGCTCTGAATTTCTTTCAGGAAGCGCCTTTTCAGCCGTTCTGCTGCAAGCTGGATTGGCGTCAAAGGGTTCTTGATTTCATGCGCCACGCGTCGGGCTACGTCGGCCCAGGCCGCTTTACGCTGCGCTGACTGAAGCGCCGTGATGTCATCGAAGGTTACGACATATCCAGCGACATCCGTACCGCGGAGTTCGGCCACGATCCGCACCAGAAGTGTTCGTCCGGCACCGGCACCGCCACCGTCACCAGGCCCACCCGGGCGCTGCGCGCCATCCGTATCCACTTGAATTTCATCAGTGTGGACGCGTTCGGGCGCCTGCCTCGCCTTGTCCAGCAGAGCTGAAAATTCCGGGACGCTGACAGAGAGCCTCATGCCGATCGCGGGTTGCAAATCCCGCTGGAGCACGACGGAAGCAGCCCTATTCGGCAGTTCGATCACCTGTCCCCGGTCCAGACCAATGACGCCCGCCGACACGCCCGCCAGAACAGTTTCCGTAAATCGCCGACGCTCATTGATCTGATCGTAAGCCTGCATCAGTTCTGACCGCTGACTCTCAAGCTGGTCGGTCATACGATTGAAGGCGCGAGAGAGCCCCACAACCTCATCGTCCTTTTCGCGGCTCGTCTTTGCTGGCACCGGAACACGAACACCCAGATCACCTTGGGAAATGCGCGTCGCTGCAAGAATGAGAAGGCCTAGCGGGTTTGCAATACGGTTGGCCAGCGCAAGCCCCGTCAACATGCCAACAGCCAAAACCAGCAGCCCCATCAGGCCGAAGATCACCACAACAGTGACCTGCGTTTTGCCCCGATTGGCAATCATGTGCTGGTAGTCCTGCACGAGCTCGTTTGTACGCCGCATATGCTCAAGGACATCAGGATCGACAGGTCGGGTAATGACCAGCATGAGTCCCGAATTTCCGCCCAGTGAGACAATAGCCCGCACCATGCGCTGATCAGGACGGTTGAGAATGGCGACGTCTCCCCCGCGTGCCATCTCCACCACAGACTTGGGCGGTAAAGGCGGCAGGGTATTCATGTCCGTCTTGCCAAGAAGGCCACCGACCCCCAGGACCTTGTCCGTGAGCGGATCGAAGACCTCCGCATCGGTCAAACCACGCTCGTAAACCTCATCGTCCAGCAGTTCCTGCAGACGGGATGGATTGTGGAACAGGTCTGTCCCGTGCGTGAACAGCTCATCGTTCTGAATAAGGATCAGCGTATTTGCGAGGGCAAATGCTTCGGTACGGATATTGTCGTTATGCTCCCGCAGATACCCCGCTGCTACAGAGCGAGCCTCCGTCAGAGCATTACTGACACGATTGGAAAACCAGATCTCCACGCCGTAATGGAAGAATAGCGCTGCAACAGCTCCCACGACGATAGTCGGCGCAACAGCGACAATTCCAAACAAGGTAATGAGGCGCGCATGAAGCCTTGCACCGGCTAGCCCAAGCCGCCGTTCTGCCATCATGCGCCCGATCTGCACCACCCCTGCTGCCGTGATCAGCATGAGCATGATGAAGTCGAGCAGGAAGATGATGGCCTGCACCTGCGGACGATGCGCCAGTGACATGCCGCCTGCGAGAACGACAAAAGTCGCGAACGCCAGAATCAATGCCATGACGGTTAGAAGAACCACCCCGTTGGCGCTTGTCAGTCGTCTCAGCACACGCCCCGGAGAAAAAGAACTCACTCGTCACTTCCCTTTGGAACCGTAATATCCAGTTCCCTGATTTTCTTGCGCAACGTGTTGCGGTTCAGGCCAAGCATGGCGGCCGCGCGAAGCTGGTTCCCGCCTGTTCTCCGCAGGACCATGGTGATAAGCGGTCGCTCCACTTCGCCCACAACACTCGCATGCAGATCGCCCGCATCGTTTTCCAGGCCGGTCTCGAAATACTCAGTTAACGGCCGCTCAAGCGCTCGCGCCAGCCCTCGTGGACGCTCATTTCCCGTCCCCGGCAGACGACAGACCGCACTGATGCGCTCAGGTCCGAGGCGCTGCGACGGCTCGAATGCGGCCAACCAGCGATGCAGACCGCTCTGAAAATTCCCCTGCCGCAGCAGAAGGGTCAGGTCATGCCTGCTGGCAGCAATCACACGCAGATCCGTCTCGGGACGTTCAATCTCCGCGACGAACCGGACCTGTAACGCAGGGCACAGGCAGTCAATCTCATCGACAAGCAGAGTCCCGCCCTGCGCCTGCTCGAACCAGCCGCTTTCACGCCCTCCGAACAGAGCATCTTCGCGTAGTGCACAGGGGGTAGCCGTTAGAGCAGCGACCACAAAAGGCTGCTGCGCCCGCGCACTATGCGTGTGCAGGCGACGCGCCACGTCCTGACGATCAAGCCGGGATGCCCCATACAGAAACATCGGACGGCATGCTTCATCCGCCAGCACGGGCTCAGCCTGCATCACCATCCCTGACTAAACCTTGGCCGGTCAGGCTGCTTCACTGCATCCATCACGCGGCATGCTGCCGGCTGGTCCGTTTTCACGGTCCCGGACAACGCCCGCTTCGATGTTCCGGTCATAGAACTCTTCCAGCATGGAGATTGCTTCCGGCGCGTTATCCACACGATTAATGGCGGAACGGAATGTTGCAGAGCCGGGCAGACCGCCGGAGTACCAGGACACATGCTTGCGCGCCAGACGCAGACCGGGGCGCTCCCCGAAATGATCCAGCATCATCCTGTAATGACGCAGAGCAATGGATTTTTCCGTTGCCAGATCCGGGTCTGGAACGTCCTGCCCGGTTTTCAGGGACTGAGCCACCTGTGCCGTGAACCATGGACGGCCATAACAGCCTCGGCCGATCATCACGCCATCCGCGCCAGACTGATGGAGCGCCTCTCGGGCATCACGGATCGTATTGATGTCGCCATTCACGATCACCGGCAGACCCACAGCATCCTTCACGGTCTTTACGAAACGCCAGTCTGCAGTTCCGTTATAGAACATCTGACGGGTGCGACCATGAACCGTCACGAGCCGGATTCCGCTTTCTTCCGCAATTTTCGCAAGCCGTGGTGCGTTGAGGGAGTCGTGATCCCAGCCCATGCGCATCTTGAGCGTCACGGGAACATTGACGGCCCGTGCCGTAGCCTCAAGAATCTTTCCAGCCTGCACTTCGTCCCGCATCAGGGCCGAACCCGCCATCTGGCCAATCGCGACCTTCTTCACAGGGCAACCAAAATTGATGTCGATGAGGTTTGCACCGCCATCAACCGCAATCTTCGCAGCCTGCGCCATCGCATCCGGATCACACCCGGCGAGTTGAACCGCATTCGGGCCATTCCCTGCCGAACGCGCCATGCGCATGGTGTTCTCGTTCTCCCGGATCATTGCCCAGGATGCGATCATTTCAGACACGACCAGCCCCGCACCAAGATCGCGCGCAAGCTGGCGGAACGGCAGATCCGTAACCCCTGAAAGCGGAGCAAGGATCACCGGATCTTCGATCACTACGCCCTGGCCAAGATCAATGGGCGCGAGAACGCGGTTCGGGGGAGCGGAAGAGGAGGAAGCTGTCATGACACTGTTAATTTACCGATGCACTCTCTCAAGCGCAAACGGTCCTTTGCCACGAAACCGTTAATGCCCCTGAAACGCTATCGACTTGCATCTCTTTCATACTTTGCAATGCGACGCAGGAGGTTTTCATGCCCCACATCACCGCGAGCGACGGAACACGCATTCATTACGAAGAACAGGGGCATGGACGCCCCCTCGTCCTGATCCACGGATGGACATTTTCTGGCCGGTTTTTCCACCGCAACGTCGAAGCCCTGTCCGAGCATGCACGTGTCATCACCATGGATCTGCGCGGACACGGACGCTCGGACAAACCAAAACACGGTTACCGCATCGCAAGACTAGCCGCAGACCTGCGAGACCTGATTGGTGCATTGAACCTCAAGGATGCGACCGTTCTGGGCTGGTCCATCGGGTGCCCCGTTATCTGGTCCTATCTGGAACTGTTCGGGCAGGATCGGCTCAGAAGCGCCATTTTCGTTCAACAGACGCCGAAACAGTATTACTCTCCGGAATGGAAGCTGGGTCACGCAACCTGCTACGATCAGGCCGGTCTGTCTTACCTTCAGCAGCAGGTTTTTCTGGATGCTGAAAACTTTGACCGCGGCAATCTGGCAGACTGCCTGAGCCAGAACATTCCAGAAGACGAGAAAGCGTTCCTGCTTCGGGAAATGGCCGCCAGCCCGGACTATGCCCGCGCCGCCATGATGGCCGATCACACCACACAGGACTGGCGGGACGTTTTGCCGCACCTCAACCTGCGATCCCTCATAATGGTCGCGGAGAAGGACAAAATCCTGCCCGCAGGGGGGCCAGCCTGGGTGGCCGATCATATGCCGAACTGTGAAGCCATTTTCTTTAAGAATAGCGCGCACATGGTCTTCATCGACGAAACCGAAAAATTCAATCGGACCGTTATCGAATTCCTGAAAGGCTGATTCCGATGTCCCTGCCCTTTCTGTTCGGTATGAACGAATTTACTACCCAGCCCTGGTCCTTCGAAGAAGACGTCGCACGCTACAAAGAAGAAGGCGTACAGGCCATCGAGATCTGCGAAGCGAAGCTGGACCCTGCACGCATCCATGAACAGATGACTCTTGCGGCCAACAGCGGCATGACCATCAGCGCCATTCAGCCTTCTGTCCGTACCTTCTTCGACAGCCGGATGGCCCCTGAACCAACCGACCCGGCCCAGCGTGCAGCATGCCTCAGGAAAAGCCTTGAGACTCTTGCGCCCTATGCGCCCGGCGCCGTTTTCGTCACCAACACAGGCGCTCCACCCAATGGGAACATGCATCGCGTCATGGATGAGACCGCACGTTATCTGCGAGACTTGTGCCCGCTGGCGGCTGATCTGGGCGTTTCCCTGTCGCTGGAGCCGCTAAATCCCACATCCGTCAATGTTGAGAGCGCAATCTGGACGATAGAGCAGGCCCTGGAGATCATTGATGGTGCTGGCCACCCAGCGATGGGCCTTTGCCTGGATTACTGGAACATCTGGCAACAAGACGACGTCTGTGGTGCCATTCGGAAAGCTGGCAAGAAAATCAACGTTCTTCAGGTGAGCGACTGGCGGACGCCATATTCTGCCACGGATCGGCTCATTCCCGGCGATGGCGTCATTCCTCTGCATGACATGCTTCGCGCCACCTGGGAGGCGGGCTTTCGTGGAGCCTGCACCGTCGAAATTTTCTCGTCAGAGGTTCCGGACAGTCTCTATGACGGAGATCTCGAGGCTCTTATCAGTCAATCACGCAAGGGACTGGAGAATGCCTGGAACAAGGCCTGACATCAGCCAGTCGGACCAATTTCCAGCCGATGCCGGGTCATGCCGGCATCCGTGATCACAAAACGACCGTCTTCGCGCAGGCGAACGAACCCCATGCGCTCCAGGCGCTCAAGGCAGGGCTGGTCACGTAGACCTGTTGGCCGCCCTGCATCGCCACAAAGCAGAAGTCGGTGCAGGGTCGAGCGGCAACATGTTTCTAGATAGGGTTCTTCCCACATTGTTTCGCGTCTATCGCGTCCCCATGCTCCCGCCAACCCCTCTCCCCTCACGTTCTGCCCCACCACGTGCACGCTGCTCAGGTTTGCGGTAAGGGAAAGACTCATGATTGATCTTGGAAAACTGGCCACGCCCCTCCTGCATCGCTTCGATCCGGAGACGGCGCACGAGCTTGCCATAAACTCCATGGCCCTTGGGCTGGGAGGGTCTGCTCCGAAAGACGTACCGGCACTTGCCACCCGCGCTTTCGGACTCCGCTTTCCGAACCCAATTGGTCTGGCTGCGGGTTTTGACAAAAATGCGCGCGCCGTTCGCCCCTTGGCCAAACTCGGATTCGGCCATGTGGAAGCGGGCACCGTCACACCACGACCGCAGCCGGGAAATCCCCAACCGCGCCTGTTCCGCCTGCCGGAAGACGGCGCGATCATCAATCGCATGGGGTTCAACGGCTGCGGGATTGACCGGTTCTGCCGCAATCTCGCACGCCTGCATCGCCCGATGCCTAATGGCCGCACACGCGGTGCGACAGTGCCTCTGGGCGCGAACATCGGCATTAACAAGATCGGCGCAGAGCCTCTGCGGGATTATCCGGAACTCGTCTCCCGCGTCAGTCCTTATGTGGACTACGTGACGATGAACCTGTCCTCACCCAACACACCCGGCCTGCGGGACCTTCAGTCCGCCCAGATGCTGACGGACCTGCTGAGTGCCATCAACACGCGCAACCCGGATCGTCTGCCTCTGCTGGTCAAGCTGGCCCCAGACATGGACGACAGCTCCTACGAGCCCATTCTTGAGGCTGCCATTGCGGGCGGAGCACAAGGACTAATCCTGACCAACACGACAATTGCCCGCCCAGCAAGTTTAACGAGCCCATTGGCGGCCGAGACCGGTGGCCTGTCTGGCAGGCCTCTGGCATCCCGGTCGCGCGAAGTTCTCAAGGTTGTCTCCAACCTGAACAAGGGACGCATCGCGCTCATTTCCTGCGGTGGTATCGAAACAGGAGAAGACGTGCTGGACCGTATCCGCATGGGGGCAGACATGGTCCAGATCTACACGTCTTTTGTGCTCCAGGGGCCCGCTCTTCTCAGTCGCCTTAAGACGGAACTTCTGGACGCCATGCGTCGGGAGGGGTTCGAAACCATTGCAGACGCACACGGGACGGCTCTTTCCGTCTGAAGCCTGCGTCTCGTTTCAAAATAGGGTCATCAATACCAGCGCCTTTGCCCAGTCCGGCAGAGGCGCTTTCTTTTGCTCGCCAGCCGAAAAAMCCCCGATCGTCGCCTCTGCAAGGCTTTCCTGAACCTTGTGGCTCTTCGGATCGTTAAAACCCAACATCAAAACCAGGAGTGAAAGCCCCACATGCAAGAGCCCCACCTCACAGGGCCGGAAACCCGCCGGCGAACCCGCTTCACATGCAGAAGCGCTTTCCTTGCCCTGACGCTCTTGTGTGGCGTACCGATCACAGGCCATGCCGCCCCCGCTGCGGCCCCACAGGCAGCACCAACAACAACCCAGAAAGCCGTTGTGGACAAGAACGGCGGTCTGGGCTGGACGGCCGTATCGGACACGATCAACCGCCAACTTGAAGACAGTTCAGCAACGCTGAAACAGATCCTCAATGTTCTTAACCGGACAGACGCCAATCTTGGTAGTACCGAGTTGGACAATCTGTCTGCGCGTGCTCAGCGTGTTCAGCAGAATACGCAGGATGCACTGACACAGATCCAGAACTACGACGACATCACGGACTCCTATCTTCAAATTCTTGGACCCAAGGCCGCAGAAAACGAAGACCCATCCGTCACGGAACAGCGTGCGCGACTGCAGCAGAACTCTCAGGGTGTGAAGTCCGCCCTGATGCGGTCCAAGCTTTACAATCTTCAGGCCAAGCAGCTCAATTCCGCCATCGCCACCCGTCGGACACGCCTGCAAAATGCAGCCCTGTCCGAGCGGACAGTATCTCCGCTGGCGCCCAAATTCTGGCATGCCCTCCTGACAGAGCGCCCGGAAAACAAGTCGTCGCTCCATGAAGACGGCGTGCTTTCAGCATGGATGATGCTCCTGATCGGCACGGCGGGCACATTGGTCCTGATCGGAATTGCTTCCCCCTTCATCCTGCGCCTTCTAAAGCGCGCTGGCGCCAAATTCCGTTCCTCTGCGGAGACTGGCGTAAAGGACGCGCTCGCCAGCAGCATCATCGCCATCACGCTCAATGGCATCCTTTGTGCATTGCTTGGAGGGCTTGCCTGGCTGATCTGGAGTGCTGCCGTACTGGATGCAGATGGCGGTCCGATCGCCGCCATTCTGGGAGAAAGCCTGCCGATCTGCGGCTTTATCATCGGCGCCGGCCTCCCCGTTTTCGGACGGAAAGGTGTTTTGGAGGGCAATCCCAATGAACGCCGTGCCCTCCGTGGCGTGGACTGGATGCTGGCGCTCAGCATTCTCGTCCTAAACCTGCTTCGCTCTTTCCGCGCTCAGGATGTCTTCGGCCCCACGCTTCAGACCGTCCTGGAAATGGCGTTCTCTCTGGCGATTGGCATCTGTGCAATCGACACCTTCCGCCGGTTGGGGAAGCAGGACGATACACGCCAGTTCGCACCCACCGCGCTGGGCCTGTCTTCCCTGATCTTCGGCATCTCGCTCATCGCCGTACTGCTGGGATATGTTTCCTTCGCATTCTCCCTGAACGGCTGGCTCCTGTCCTTGGGAACAGGCCTGGCCGTCGTTGTGCTTCTGGGTCTGTGCTGGCGTAGCATTCTGGATCATCTTTTTGATCCAGAGGGCCGCTTTAGTGCACGTCTGCACCCGCTCGGCCTGTCCTCGCGTCGCCTCACGCAGATCGGTGTTCTGCTCTCCGGCATCGGGAACATCCTGCTGCTGCTGCTGCTTTTCTCGATCGCTCAAACCGACGGAAGCTTCAGCATGGGTGATATTGGCAGCCGCCTGCGCCTGCTGTTCGTCGGCAATACCATCCATGGCGTAAAGATCTCGCTTGATACGGTCGTTCTCTGCGTCGTGCTGGTAAGCGTCGCTTACTACATCATTCGCCAGACAAAACACTGGATCAGAGATCGTTTCCTGCCCACCACGCAGCTTGATATCGGTGCCCGGACATCCATTCTGAGCATTTTCACATACTGCTCGTGGATCCTGGTTGGCCTTGGCATTCTGTCCATTGCAGGACTGTCTGTTCAGAACCTCACCTGGGTGGTGAGTGCGCTATCGGTGGGTATCGGTTTCGGCCTTCAGTCCATCGTACAGAACTTCGTCTCCGGCATGATCCTGATGGCAGAACGACCAGTCCGGGTCGGGGATATGGTGGAAATTGCGGGCGCCAAGGGTGACGTTAAGCGCATCAGCATCAGAGCTACGGATATTGGCCTTGGCGATGGTTCAACGCTGATTGTTCCGAACTCTCAGTTCATCACGTCCAGCGTCAAGAACTGTACCCTGTCCGGCTCAACAAGCGCTTTGACGCTGAACTTCAAGGTGCCAACCACGACCGACCTGGAAAAAGCCAAATCCCTGCTCATCGAGGTTGCGGCCCAGCGCTCTGAAATTCTGTCCAATCCTGCACCTGTGGTGCGGATCAGTGCGCTCGCAAGCTTTAGCCTCACCATGAGCCTGACCGTCCGGATCCTGTCTGCCCGGGACGCATCTGCCATACAGGATGCGATCCTGTTCGATGTTTTCCGCCGCTTCAATGCGGAAAATGTCACACTCACAACTGCCTGATATTTCCAAGTAGCCAGTGGAAAACCTCGCTTTTCCACTGGCCGTCCTTTAAGGTGTTGAGTGTCTGAACCGCAGGGACACAGACCGTGCCGCCATCACATATTTCCGGACACAACAGCTCAGGGCAGCTTTTTCATCTGCCCATTCGCGCGCGAATGCTCGCCGTCACCGAAGCTGCCGCTTATCTGGGACTGTCACTCCGTCGACTAAGACTGCTTTCCATGCTTGGAGCAGGCCCAGAGCGCGGTCATATGCCGAATGGGAAGCCCGCATACCGCCGGGAAGACCTCGAAAACTATCTCGTCCAGCTTTATGGCAAAGCCGATATTTCCGGCACTGAAATGGCTCGTCGTCGGGCCGAATACGCCAATCAGCGTAATTCCAGCCTTGAGCGACTGCAGACAGACCCCAAGGCTCCTCTTCCCCCACCGGACCCCTTCATGATGATGGCCACGAATGGGGAAGTGTGCCAGCATATGGTGTTTTTTATCCTGAAGGTCATGGCCATTTTTGGCTTTATCCTTCTCTGCATTTCACCCACACCGCTCCTGCGTACCCACTTTAACTGAGTCGAAATCAGCCCTGTATGAAAGTTGCCGTTGTTGCCATCGTCCGCGATGAGGTCTCTGATATCCTCTGGTGGCTCGGCTGGTATGTCAGTCTTGGTGTGGATACCATCATCATCTTCGATGATGGTTCGAAAGATGGGACAGATCGCGTTATTACAGACGCAGCCTGTGTGCATGATATCCGCCTCTACCGCATCGATAGTGATGGCGGCTCTCATATAGAAAGACAGAAACAGGTCTATCTTGAAGCCTTGGAACACCTCAAAGGTGAGTTTGACTGGGTCGGCTTTCTGGATGCGGATGAGTATGTATTTTTCCCGAGCCACAAGACCATTCATCAGTTCCTGAGCGAGATGGACGATGATGTTGGTGCGGTTGGAATCAACTGGTGCAATTACGGCAGTTCAGGCCATGTCATCAAACCACGTGCTCCGGCCTTTCATGCCTTCACGCATCACTACAAACCTGAGATCTACATAAACCGTCACGTCAAATCCTTTGTCCGCCCCGATCGATGGAGTGGAGAATGGTGCAATGTTCATTATTTCGACGTTGCCCCTTATCGCTACGTCAACGACGCCAGACAGGACATTGAGTGGTCTGACACGCTAGGCATCACGGACCGCATTCCAGAATGGAAAAGCGCGAAAGTCATGCATTACCAGCTCAGAAGCATGGAGCATTACGTAGAGCGCACAAAACGCCGCAAAGACGTTCAGTATGGTATGCAGGCCTTCACAGAGGCAGATTATAACGATCTCTATGATCCAACGCCTCAACGTAAAACAGACATTATCCGCGGATGGGCTCGCAATGTCGTTCGCCAAGGCCATGCACGAATTCTTGATGCTCTTCCGAAAACTGAGCGCTTAGCCCCGCTCCCTCCCGCGACACCCACACTGCATGCATTTACACTGACGCCCCTGGGCGGTGGTCATATCTGCGTCCGTGACACCAAGGCGTCAGTTACCGATCAAGCGTCAACAGACCCTTTGCTGCTCGCGATAAGAATTGGGGAAGCGACCTCCCGCGTTTTTCTGGCCGCCATTGGTGCTGATGGCAATCCAGCTCCAGTCAACCTGGACGGCAATCTGCATCTGCTCGATTTTTTGCCTTATGACGTCGTGCCTACAACAGAGGCAGGATCTGTGGCCCTGCGCCAGGCAGACTGTAATCTTTTCCTGAGTGCGACCCCGCATGTTCTGGGTGGGCAGGTCACGTCGGATCGGCGCGAGGTCAAGGAATGGGAGCTTTTCCAACTCTGCTCCCTTGAGGACGAAACCGCTGCAAATGCCATTCTAACCGGCCCTACACTCAGCTTCGCAAGACTGGCCCTGTCTCAGCCGGTTTCTCTTGCTGCCATCAGTTTTCTGGCCAAAGAGAATTTGCGACTGACAGTTTCTGTGCTGCCTCTACTAATGGACTTTCTGGATGATACGGAACGTCAGATGCTGGAAGCCAAACTCCCAGCCTGACAGAAGTTCTCAGTCTGGAAAGACTGACAGCACGACCTTCCCAATTCCCTTCCCGCTTTCCAGAAGTTCATGCGCCAGACGTAGGTTTTCCAGCGTGATAGGACCGAGCGTCTGATGCAGCGTGGTTCGGAGTAATCCTGCATCGACCAGCGACGCAATCTGCCCAAGAATTCGCCCTTGCACAGACATGTCTGGCGTATTGAAGGCTGGACGCGCGAACATATATTCCCAATGGACGGAAAGCGATTTTCGCTTGAAGGGCATGATATCAAATTCACCCGGATCGTCGATCATGGCCAGCGCACCCTGCGGGGCCAGCGCGCGAACAATCGCATCCTTGTGCTGCCCAGTCGCCGTTAGACCGGCCACATACCGTACATGTGGAAGACCAATCCGGGCGAGTTCCTGATCGAGCGGACGACGGTGATCAATGACATGATGCGCGCCCATGGATTTGCACCATTCCACGGTCTCCGGCCGGGATGCTGTCGCAATGACCTTCAAGCCAGTCAGACGACGAGCAATCTGCGTCAAAATTGACCCGACGCCCCCAGCGCCACCAATAATCAGAAGGGCATCCGGGCTTTCCATTTGCCCGGCCGTGAGGCCCAGACGGTCGAACAGCAACTCCCACGCCGTTAAAGCGGTCAGAGGCAAAGCGGCCGCTTCGACATCCGTCAGGCTTTCCGGGGCACATGCAACGAGGCGCTCATCAACCGCCTGAAAGCGGGCATTACTGCCCTGACGAAGATTGCTGCCAGCGTAGAAGACCCGATCGCCAGCACGAAACCCGCGAACCTGACCACCCGTTGCCACAACCCGCCCCACGGCATCGTAACCCAGAACGCGTGCTTCTCCTTCAGGGGGAGCGACAGACCGGAGTTTTGTATCAACCGGGTTCACGGAAACAGCCGAAATTTCAACGATAACATCCCGTGGGCCCGGCTCAGGGGTCGGAATATTCAATTCCACGAGCGCATCTGTTTCTTCGATGCGGGTCGCACGGGTGTGTCCGAAAGCTTTCATGACGGCTCCGCAAGGTACTCAGGAATTACGATCCATCAGCATGCTTGTCACAGCTGATTTGAAGGGAAGAAGGCGGTTAGCAACGGCCAGACCCAACTTTCTGGCAGCCAGAAATGGCGTCTCATCACGCGTATAAACTGTCGCGATCGCATTGGTTGCAGCAAACAGGGGCGCCGTCGCCATACGATGCGTCCGGGCGAACTTTGACAGTACGCTAGGGGACCCCGCGTCTCCAGGCCCATCGGCGATGGCACGCGCGAGCGTTTCCTGTCCTTTAAGACCCAGATTGAAGCCATGGGCCGTAATAGGATGCATCCCCACGGCAGCATCCCCGATCAAGGCAAAACGCGGCGCATGAAAGCGATGAGCATAGACTGCTTTCAAAGGATAGGAACACCGCGGGCTCTCCAGCTCCATGGGACCCATTCGTCCCTGCGTCCGCTCGGTGATCTCGGCGTTGAATGCCTCGGCATCCAGCGTCTTCAGTCGGGCAATCTCATCGTTTTCCAAGGTCAAGACGAGTGAGGACGAAGCCCCTTCACGTCCGTCAGGAGCGATAGGCAACAGGGCAATTGTCTGTCCCTCGTCAAACCACTGAAGCGCGGTATGAGCATGGCTTTCCGGATGATGCATCCGACAGACCAGAATGCTCCGGCCAAAATCATGAATGATTGCACCGATGCCCGCATTGTCGCGCAATCGCGAGAAGCGTCCATCTGCTCCGACCAGAAGATCAGCAGTCAGTTCCGTACCATATGTCAGTGTTACAGAGGCGGACTGCGCGTTGTGTCGTGCCGTCTCAATCCCTGCCCCGGCGCGGATTTCGAGGCCCGGTGTCCGCTCTGCCACACGGTACAGAGCCCGGCGGATCAGATGATTGGCAACAAGATATCCAAGTGCGTCAGGGCCATCGGCTGGCGCATCGAACAGAAGCGGTGGGCTACCTGCCGCACCTGTTTCAATGCGCGCGGTGTGCATAGGGCAGATGGATGTTGCTGGAATCTCAGCCCAGGCTCCTGCATCTTTCAGCCAGTTTGCGGCGTGATGCGTCAGAGCAATTTCTCGCCCGTCAAAAGGCGGATCAGCCAGAACAGATACTGGCGAGCGCTCAATGACACAGACCCTACGGCCATCCCGGGCAAGAGAAATGCCACAAGCCAGACCGACCGGGCCGCCACCCGCAACAATCACATCATACCGCATTCTGTTCAGCCTGCGTCTGCATCAAATGTAATGGGCTCGCCTTTCCAGACGGCCATATACTCTTCGATGTCCGGGCGCTTGCGCCCCTCGACCGGCTTTTCCGGCGTTCCGACGAACAGGAAGCCTGCAAGACGATGCGGATCTTTCAATCCAAGCGATTCGAGAAGCGCGCGGTCTTCGCAGAAAGGTCCTGTGACCCAAACCCCGCCAAAGCCTTCGGCGTGCAAAGCGTTAAGAATATTCATCGCCCCCGCAGCCACGGACATTTCCTGCTCGATGACCGGAATCTTGCCGTCAGGGACAATATGCATCCCCAATGCAATAATCATGGGCATGTTGGAGAAACGATCCCGGCGCTTTTCCTTCTTGGCAGAGGGGGCATCGGGCTCCTGCCGTTCCATGGCTTCCAGCACTACCTGGGCAAAGGCCTCCCGATGCTTTCCTTTAATGACCGTGTAGCGCCACGGTCGCATCCGGCCATGATCCGGCGCTCGCAAACCTGCCGACAGGATATTGCGTAGCTGCTCGCCCTTGGGGGTCGGCTCAACGAGGTTATCGGTCGAGGCGCGGGAGAGAAGGAAGTCGAGGGAGGAGTGATGATGTGCCATGGCCCAGATATGGCGCGATCAGCCGCATCCGCCAAGGGGGCGACAGAGTCTCGCCCCAACTCTTGAAGACAGGTGACAGTCTTCTCGTTCTGCGGCACTCTAGGGGCCTTCTTTTTCATCCTTTATCTCAGGGACAGCGTGGAAATAACCCTCCCGCTGGTGTAGCAGAACCACCATGACCGAACCCCGTCACGCCCGTCTGCACCGCGCGACAAGCGAAACCGATATCACCCTTGCCCTGTCTCTTGATGGGCAGGGACGCTCAACCGTGGACAGTGGCATCGGCTTTTTCGACCATATGCTGATGGCACTCGCCAAACATGGTGGCTTCGATCTGGAATTGCTCGCCAAGGGTGATCTGCACATTGACGGGCACCACACGGTCGAAGATGTCGGCATCGTGTTTGGGCAGGCTTTCCGGCAGGCAATCGGGGACAAGCGCGGCATCGAGCGTTTCGGTCATGCACTGGTGCCGCTGGACGAAGCTCTGTGTGAAGCCGTGGTGGATATTTCCGGCCGCCCCTATCTGGCGTGGAACGTGGTTTTCCCACGCGAGAAGATCGGCACGATGGATACCGAACTTTTTGAAGAATTCTTCCGTGCTTTTGCAATGTCTGCGCACATCGCGCTGCACCTGACCTGCAAGGCAGGAACGAACGCTCACCATATTGCAGAAAGCGGCTTTAAGGCCGTGGCCCGGGCCCTGCGCGTTGCCGTCTCAATGGACCCCCGTGCGGCGGGCGCCATTCCCTCCACCAAAGGCGTCCTGTGAAGCTTTTCACGCCCTGTACGGACCCCGCCTCATCGCGGCCGCTGGGTTTGCCTGTCATGGTGCAGAACGGCTTTTCCTGGCGTGTCATGTTTTTCGGCTGGCTGGGCCTTCTCACTTATGGTGCCTGGATCTCCGGACTTCTTGCCGCGGCCGTGTCCATCCTGCTGCATGTCTTCATTGCTTCACGGTGGGACATTGCGATCATCGTCGGCATTCATGCGGTCCTTGCCACGTTCACGGCAGAAATCCGTCTGTGGGAAATGCGCCTCAATGGCCGCCAGATGGGCCTGCCGATCCCTGCCCCAAGCAAGGACATTGCGCTGATCCGCTGGGCGGACCGGCACACATCACCTGTTAGCCCCCCGGAGTTCCCATGCGCGTCGTCGTAATTGACTATAATGGTGGCAATCTTGCGTCGGCCGCTCAGGCCGCCAGGAAAGCTGCGGCATTGCGGGGACTTGACGCAGACGTCACCATTACGCGCGATGCGGAAGCCATCCTGAATGCCGATCGCCTGATCCTGCCGGGTCAGGGCGCATTTGCCGATTGTGCCGCAGGCCTTGGGCCGGATCTTCGCAATACTCTTGAGACCGCAACGGCTAAAGGCACGCCTTTTCTTGGCATCTGTGTGGGCATGCAGCTCATGAGTGAATATGGTCTGGAGCATGGCCGTACCGAGGGACTGGGCTGGATTTCAGGCAATATCCGCCGCATGGATGAAGCCGCCAATGCAGGTCTGCGCCTGCCCCACATGGGCTGGAATACTCTTGACTTCAAACCGGGCGCACATTTGCTGACGCAGGGTCTGGAGCCCGGAATGCACGGCTATTTTGTTCATTCCTATGCCCTGCATGATGGCCATGAAGACGAACTGGTGGCGACCGCACAGTACGCAAATTCGGTCCCCGCCATTGTTGCGCGCGGCAACCGGTGCGGAACACAGTTTCACGTTGAGAAAAGCCAGACTGTTGGCCTGACCATCATGGGCAACTTCCTGAGGTGGACGTCATGACCGTCGTTTGCGAACGGGTCGTCTCTTCCCTCTCCCCTGATGATATGGAAGCGCTCTGCGAAGCAGCAACCGCAGGCATCTTGGATGGTGGCGGCTTTGGCTGGCTCCAGCCGCCCGGCAATCAAGCTCTGGAGCGTTATTTCGAAGGCCTGCTGCTGGTGCAGGAGCGCAGCCTGTATGTTCTGCGCGAAGACGGCATCATTTGCGGTGCGGGACAGCTTGTGCGTCCGCCTTCCAGTTATGAAGCCCATGCTGCCACAGTCAATCTGACAGGCTTCTTTGTTGCACCCTACGCCCGAGGGCGAGGACTGGGGCGCGCTTTGATTCAGGCCATGATCCAGGGCGCAAAAGCCATGGGTAGCAAAGTTATCAACTGCGACGTGCGTGAAACGCATGCTGCTGCCATCGGGCTGTTCCGGTCGCTCGGTTTTGAGCACTGGGGCACCCATCCCTATTATGCACGGATCGGAGGCCAGACGGTGCGCGGACTTTTCTTCTCCAAACTACTCGCCGGTGAACATGAAGCGGCCCGCTGGCAGTCCAGCATTGCTGCACCGGATGCCGGCGGCGCGCCTGTTTCCTCCGAGACCACCAAAGGCCATCAGGGCCTGATGCTCTACCCCGCCATCGACCTGAAAGACGGCGCCTGCGTTCGGCTTCGCCGTGGCGAGATGGAAGATGCCACTCACTATTCCGACGACCCTGCGGCACAGGCCAAGCTGTTTGAAGAAGCAGGCTGCCGCCATCTGCACGTCGTTGACCTCAATGGTGCTTTCGCTGGCAAATCAACGAATGTGCCAGCCATTGAATCCATTGTGAAAGCTACTGGCCTTCCGGTGCAGCTTGGTGGCGGTATCCGCGATATGGCCGCCATTGAGCGCTGGCTGGAAGCCGGCGTTTCTCGCATCATTCTCGGTTCCGTGGCGGTAAAAGACCCGGAACTGGTCCGACAGGCCGCACGCGCCTTCCCGGGCCAGATTGTTGCTGGGATTGACGCCCGTCAGGGCCGCGTTGCAACAGAAGGCTGGGCAGAAGTTTCGGAACTTGAAGCCAACGATCTGGCACTCCGTATGGAAGATGCAGGCGTTGCCGCCATCATCTTCACCGAAATCACCCGCGACGGGATGCTGGCCGGGCTTGATCTCGAACAGACGGCAGACATGGCGCGCCGCCTCTCCATTCCCGTCATTGCGAGCGGTGGCGTCGGCACCCTCGACCATCTTCGGGACCTACGCACTATTGCCCGCGACGTCCCGGGCATTTCCGGCGCCATCGTCGGCCGGGCGCTGTATGATGGGCGTATTTCCCTCAAGGACGCCCTGGACGTACTCGGTTCATGCTGAAACTCCGCGTCATTCCCTGCCTTGACGTCAAGGACGGCCGCGTCGTCAAAGGTGTGAATTTCGTCTCCCTGCGTGATGCAGGTGATCCGGTGGAGCAGGCCAAGCTTTACGACGCTGCCGGTGCTGATGAGCTGACATTTTTGGACATCACGGCCAGCGTTGAAAACCGCGATACCATTCTGGATGTCGTCCGCCGCACGGCGGAAGCCATCTGCCTCCCCCTGACTGTCGGCGGCGGTGTTCGTACCTGTGAGGACATGCGACGCCTGCTTCTGGCTGGCGCTGATAAATGTGCGGTAAACTCGGCGGCGATCACGCGTCCGGAACTGATCCGCGAAGCCTCGCAGCGCTTTGGCAGCCAGTGCGTGGTCGTGGCGATTGATGCGCGGTCGAATGGTCGTGGTGGGTGGGAAGTCTATGCCAAGGGCGGCCGCGAACCCACTGGGCTGGATGCGGTGGAATGGGCCAAAAAGATGCAGGATCTGGGCGCAGGAGAAATCCTGCTCACCAGCATGGACCGTGATGGCACGAAGTCCGGTTTCGATCTGGATCTGCTCAGAGCGGTCTGTGGTACAGTGACCATCCCTGTTGTTGCATCCGGCGGCGTTGGCGAATTGCATCACTTTGTTGAAGGCGCGCAGGTTGGCGCAAGCGGCCTGTTAGCCGCCAGCGTCTTTCATTTCGGACAGTTCCGCGTTGGGGACGTCAAACAGGCACTGAATGAGGCCGGCCTTCCGGTCAGACTTGGAGAATAAGGCAATGGCAAAAGCAGCAAAGCCGGAAGAGCGCAAAACGACACCGGCCAGAGAGCACGTGCTGGAGCGCCTGTTCGAGACCGTTCAGTCCCGTCGCGGCACAGACCCGACGCTGAGCCATTCAGCCCGTCTGATGGCCCGTGGCCGCAACAAGATCGCCCAGAAATTTGGCGAAGAAGCTGTTGAATGCCTGATTGAAGCCGTCAACGGCAACCGCAAGGAACTCGTCGGGGAGAGTGCTGACGTTCTGTACCACCTCATCGTCATGTGGGTAGACGCAGGCGTTTCCCCGGAAGACGTCTGGGCAGAGCTGAAGCGTCGCGAAGGCACGAGCGGGATTGCCGAAAAAGCGTCGCGCCCCAAGGAAAAGCTTGGTTAAGGGACAAAGCCATGACGTACGACCACAGTAATATCTTTGCGCGCATCCTCCGTAAGGAGATCCCGTCCCGCACGGTTTACGAAGACGACTACGCGCTGGCCTTTCACGACATCGCCCCGCAGGCACCTATCCATGTGCTGGTCATCCCCAAGGGGCCATATGTCTCCATTGCGGACTTCAGTGCGACAGCGTCAGCCGATGCCATTACTGGCTTCTGGAGAGCGGTCGCAAAAGTGGCTGAAGCAGAGGGTCTGACGAAGGACGGTTTTCGCCTTATCAGCAACTCCGGCGCCAATTCAGGCCAAGAAGTTCCTCACTTCCACGTCCACCTTTTTGGCGGCGCGGCACTAGGCCCTTTGCTTTCGCAAAAACTTTAAAATAGTACTTGCAAACCCAGAGGGCCTCTTCTATTAACGCCCTCGCTCTGGTCCCATTCGTCTAGAGGCCTAGGACACTGCCCTCTCACGGCGGCAACAGGGGTTCGAATCCCCTATGGGACACCAGTTACCTCGAGTAACTGTTTTTTACATGAAAATTTGTTTTCCCGCTCTAGTATGCTAATTGGCATTACGTATCGGAGACTACTTTCATGCATCTGATACGCATCCCCATTTGTTAAAATTTTCTGATTAGAATGACCGCACAAGCTCGCGTTTGTGGAAGTGGCTTCGTCGTCAGCCAAAGTTGTCTGAGGATATTCTAGAGCGACTACCTCAAAAGCCTGTCGGCATCAGGGATGAAATAACAAATCTCCCGCCTCTCAAACACTTTTATTCAGAACGATCCCGCAGTCAGCCGCCCCTGAGCATACAGACACTGCCATGCGCTCGAAACCCTGCCAACAGGGCTAAAGGAACGGCAGGTTATCAACCACGAGGGGACAGTCACATCCTTCTCCATAGCACCGTAGTCCGTGCCCATTCACAGGCCACGGGGACAACGAGGGTGGGCTCATTCGGAAGCTTTTGGTCGATCACGCGCGGTTTTACGAGCAAAATCCATGCCCGTGTGACTATCAGGGACGCCCTCTCGCCTTTGTCCTTACCGGCAGGCCCGGTCTCGGACTACAAAGCCACAAGGCACCCTGAAAAGTTGCTTGTCCCGCACCCCAACGCCATGCTGGCCGACCGGGACTATGACAGTGACAGCCTCCACCAGGATCTGCTGATCCACAGGACCCTGCCGGCTATTCCCTCACGTAACAGCCATAGCGCTCCTCAGCAAACAGAGTGTAAACGCTATAGGGACCGTAACCGCATCGAGCGGATGTTCAACAGGCTCAAGCAGACGCGCCGTATCGCAACCTGTTACCACCACACCGGCTTGTCCTTCATGAGTTTCCTCAATTTCGCCGCCGCAAGGCTTCTGATCAGGTCTTTTCTCAACGTGACCTAGTCTTCTGTATCGTGGCCAAATGTTATGTTACCTGACACTTACATTCTTTATCATACAGATAAAAAACTCTTAGATTTTCAATGTTTTCCCAGAGCACACAATTGTGTTCCTGCGAGGTAGAAAGCGCACCAGAAATGTTCGCTATACATTTGAGGGCTCAAACCAGGCAGAGAACTCCCCGTAAACCTGAGAGGCCGTGCGAGAAGAGCACGCCCCTCACTTCAAAGCTCAAACATTACTATGCGTGTCTTGAGAACATCGATATGATCGCATAGATCAACTAGTTCTGTTTTCCGAAAACACGAGGGAATTCAGCACAGAAAACAAGGGTTTCAGGGGAATTCTGCCGAGTGTCATTGAGGCTTTTCAGAAATGATTGGCTGGAACGGCTCACATATATGCCGTTGTCAGTTTTCGTCCCCGTATGGGTCGTCATCTTTTCCCTTGTCTGCATGGACTGCATGCCGATGCCGCCGGTCCCATTTGTAGCGCTTTTTCTTGCGGGCCTTATCTTCTGGTCTTTTTTTGAATACATCGGACACCGCTTCCTCTTCCATCTCAACCTTTCTCATGAAATCGGCCAACGGTTCATCTTCCTGATCCACGGCAATCATCATGAAGAGCCTGGAGAGAAGCTCCGCAACATGATGCCCCTCTCCGTTACTTTGCCACTCGGTGGTTTGCTTTGGGGCCTGGCGCATGTTTTAGGCGGCCATAAGGGCACAACATTTTTTCTCGGCTTTCTCGCTGGCTACATAGCCTACGATCTTGTTCATTATGCCTGCCATCAATATCGCCCAAAACGCGGTATCCTGCGAAAGCTTCGTCGCCATCACCTCATCCATCATTACGCTGCACCGGAAAAGAATTTCGCTGTCAGCAATGATATTTGGGACCGTGTTTTCCACACAAAGACCGGGCGTTCTTCCTGAAGCCTATGCGGATTGGACTTGATACCCGTAATACGGGCCGCTCCGGAGGCACGGGTGTTGCAACATACGCCGCAACTTTGGGAGAAGCCTACAGCGATGTAGGCATCACCCCGGCATGGCTGCACGACGATATGGCCAACCATACCCGTCCCCATAGCTTTCCAAAAAAAATCAGACGTTTTTTCCGGAGTGCCCACTCCACTCATCACGTTCAACCGACTTCTGACGGTTATGTGGGCCATGACCTTTATCGTGTCGCTGAAATAAGAGACCGCACCTTTCACACCCCCATTTCCATAAAAGCCGATACACCGCCGGACCTGATGCACTGGACCTATCCAGTTCCCATACGATGGCACGGTATTCCTAATGTCGTGACGATCCACGACATTATTCCGCTGCTCCATCCAGAATTTAGCGACACACCGACCAAGCGACTCCATAGACGCCTGAAATTTTGGTGCGACAATGCAGATGCTATCGTCACGGTTTCGGAAGCAGTCAGGCAAGATCTGATCAGCTTCTTCGAATTACCGCCCCAAAAAGTCAGCATGCTTTCCCAATCTGTTTCTTTTGCGACAGATCTCATGACGGCGTCTCTGACCGTCGAAGCACCTTGTCCGAAAGATGGATTTCTCTACTTCGGAACAATTGAACGTCGCAAAAACATTGGACGCCTGATCAAGGCACATGGCCGTTCAGGAACGATGCGCCCGTTAATCCTGATCGGAGGTTTAGGGTTTGGAGGAGCCGAAGAACTTCAAGCTCTTGCGCACCACCCGACTCCCGAGCGTGTTCACATCCTTCCCTGGTGCAGTAGACCAGCCTTGGTCCGCGCGATCAGGGAAGCACGATGTGTCACCTTCCCTTCCTTGGCGGAAGGGTTCGGCCTACCCATTTTGGAAGCTATGGCATTAGGCACGCCAGTTTTAACCAGCCTTGGGCATGCAACAGAGGAAATTGCCGGGACTGCGGCATTTCTGGTGGACAGTACAAGTACAGAAGCGTTGACCGAAGGCCTTACAAAGCTCGATTATGACGATGCTCTCTCCCTGGAACTTTCATCGTCAGGGCAGGAACGCGCACAGGCGTTTGCTATCGACCCATACGTGCTGCGCATGAAAAATTTTTATCAACAATTACTGACCGGATGATGCTTTTTGTCGAACGAAAATGTTCGGTAAGATCATGCGCAGATAACTGTCGGTTCCTTAATTTCATCGCAATCAAAATCGAGATCAGGTTTGGCATCACCACAACCTGATCATTTTATCTGCTTTAGTGCCTGAGCCACGCTCTCGTCCCAGGAAAGAGCGGAAAAATTTTCGGTCTGCAAAGTATGTTTCTGTCGGTCCGATCCCAAAGCAGCATAGCGCATAATTGCATCCATCCATGCTGGACCGTCCAGAGGATCGAGATAACGAGCAGCCTTTCCGCCAACTTCTCGCAAAACGGGAATATCGGCACAGAGAGCAGGCACTCCCAGCGACAAGGCTTCTGCAAGCGGCAAACCAAAGCCCTCGACAAAAGAGGGGAACAATAACCCTGAACTGCCCTTCAATAGAGTTTGCACCTCTGTATCAGCCAGAGACTGACACTCAATGACGTGCCCTTTGAGAGCAGGCGCACGATCTAGAAGATCGAGAATATTCTCATTCTCCCAACCACGCTTTCCTACAATTACCATCACAGGCGCTAAAGACGGGTCCCGCTCTACAAGACGGCGCCAGACATTTAGCAAAAGAAGATGGTTCTTACGGGGCTCAATGGTACCCAAGCAAACAAAATAGGGGCGCCCCGCCAACTGAGTACGCAGTGAGGCATTCAGTTCTGCATTATGTGAAAGCTGGTGAGGAGCATCTACGCCATGAGGAACAGCATAAACAGGAATATTGGCTGACTTTGCAGCCAGATGCCGGCAAACGGATTCCCTCACATAATGCGATGGTACAATAATGGCGTCTGCATAGCGCGCGACCGTTTCAAGGCGGACCTCGTGCCGAGCGGGTTCTCTTGGACGGGAATATTCCGGATAGTCTATTGGAATGAGATCGTGAATCATCACGACAAAACGCGCGCCCGTTTGCCTCAGAAAGGCATCCACCACCCTGGGACGCGTCAGATGATGATGGGAAACGTTGAGGTACACCGTTTCAGGCGGCAGTGCCCGAGGTCTGCGCCAGAACAGGCCGCGATTAATCACACCGCGCAACGGTGCGGCCGATCGGCCAGACACGGACTGCCCCCACTGGACTTCCAGCGCCTTTATGAACCGCCTCGCCACTGTGCCGTCAATCATTCCCATCACACCGATGGGATGCATGGCACAAAACCGCGTTTGTTCGGGCGCATGGGACAGCAGATATCGCGCATAGGCCAACTCGACCCGATCAATACCTGTTGGTACATTTGCGCTCGAGCGGGAAAGAAGGCGTGAAATATCCAGCAGAAACGGAGTTATTGCCTTATCTTTCACTCAGGCGCCCCTACTGCGTCCGCTACCTTTTCTGAGAGGCGCAACAGCGGACGGCTCATCCCATGCCAGAATTCATGTCCCTCTTCGGTCGCCCTGGTCTGAAAAAGTTGAGGCGAGTGTCTTTCGAATTTCGCTACAACACCCCGGACAAGCTTGGACATGGCTTCGTCTGAGAAAAAACCACCAGCAACGAGACAGTATTCGACCAGCACACGCCTGAAAGCTGCAAAAAGCTCCATATCCGGCTTTTCTGGTTTCTTCCAGAATGCGTCGAGCGTTCCTTCATATGTAATGCCGGCAATATTGTAGATGGCCTGCCCCAGCGTAATAACTGGAATGCCTTCTGCCAAAGCCAGTGTACCGGTCGTACTATTGATGGTGATGACCCCTTCGGCCCTCTTTACCAGCAATGCAATATCACCACCTTCGATGAAGCCAATGCGTCCGAGCACACCATGCCGACGGCCAGAACACGCAATGATGTGACGCCAATCGCGCAGGCCGTTATCCAATGGATGCTGCTTGATGATAAGCCGCATATTTTCTGGAGCGTGGGCAGCAAAGGAGGAAATGACGTATTCGATCGCATCCTGCATGCCGTTAAAATCTGAATGAAGACGGACCTGCGCGTCAGCATCCAGTTGGAGAGGAAAGAGCATATAAGGAGCCCTGCAGGCCTCAAGCCGGGCCAGGACTTTCTTTGTACGTTCCGCAACAGCCTTGCGACGGGAAAACCGTCTCAGCCAGCCTACCCCCTCGACCAGAGGGTGCCAGGGGCGATGGTTTGTCCAGTGAGGGAAATACCAACGGAGCAGAAGATCGGCAGTATTGTAAGCAATACCTTCTGCTGCACGCCGCTGAAAAGAGGACGGAACGGGACTATGGGGAACCTGGGGAGGAAGTAATTTTTCTTCCACACGATAGTACTCAGGATCCCGCGGCAGACGTGAGTGACCATTCACGCCCCCGAGTTCAAGGGTCACCCAATCGGGCCTGAGATAACCTTCTTCAAAGACATGCATCGGAACCTGAAGGTCTTCACAAACCTTCGCTGCAACCATGTGATGCAGCCGACAGTCCCCAAAAATTACGACATCCGTAATTTCACGGCGCACTATGAAGTGACGTAGAAATTCGGGCCAGTCTTCAAGACTTCCACGATAGTCCACCCCCCCGGGAAGGCGCCAGAAGAGCTTGTCTCCGCCATTGAAGTTAATTTTGGAAACCTTGTAACCATCCGCCAGGAGAGCCTCTCCAACGCGCTCAAAGAACGGCCCCATCAGTCCCTGCAGAAACAGAAAATGCCGTGTGGTCAGAGGTTTAAGATTTTCCTTGCCGAAGCGGCTATCGCCCGTTGCCTTCATTTCGGCCAGATCCTCATACGCATATACTGCCCGCGCCTACGTAGCCGACCCTGCCAGCGCCGTAAACGCACAGTGAAAGATGTAGTCCAGATTGTTGGATCAGAAAGTCTCTCGACAAGAACTTCAGGTCCACATGGCGTTTGGGTGACCGGATCCAAATAAAGCGGGTAAAGAATAAGCGCTCCTGCCACAAGATCTTCCAAAAGCAGTTTTCGCCCTCTCCTGCCCGTGCTGGGGGCAAGATCACATGTCAGCCCCCATCCCGCGTAGAACGGATTTCCATAGGTCGTAACTGCCCGTCCACGCAGCAAGGCTTCGAAACCTGCAAGCGATGTCATGGTGTGAACCTGATCCACCTGCGCAATCAGAGACACCATTGGGCCACCCCGCGCAATCTCGTCTGCATATTGCAGGGCGATATCGTCTCTGACGGCGCCTGGGCGATGACCTGCGTCAACATCTGGATGGGGACGGAAAACAATGTACGCATCGGGCATCCGGTCACGAACGTTACGGAGGAGGGAGAGGTTGTCGCTGATGTCCCCACAGCCCAACTGAATGGACAAATCATTACTGACCTGACCTGGCACCAGAATAACCGTCTTGCTTGCCGGTCGAGCGAGCAAGGAACCAACGTCAGCCGTACTCCCGTATTTGGAGACATTCCGCACGACGAGTGTGTCAATCAAATGGCGGGCACGCTCACGCAGCCTGTCGTCAAAAGCCGTTCTCATCAGGATCTTTTCCAGATCACTGGGTCGGGAGGGATCAAAATAGATACCCGACTGATCGAGAACGACGGAACAGGGAGGCAAAAGATCACTACCAAGGCCGACTGACCGCAGAAAGCCATCTTCAACCTGGCATATGCCGATGCCTTGAGCTTTTGCCTTCCGCTCCAGTCCCAACGGAATACGACTGGACCAGGCGGCGATTATTCCTTTCCTACGCTGGGCTTCTTTTAACGCCCCATACATCGACTTCCGGAAAAAGACCCGATTACGGCCGATATTGAAAAATTCTCGGATACGTTTGCGCTTCCACCACGCCATGCCAAGACAGACCGCCACATCTCTCGTGCGCTCCCATGCCCGGCGGTCGTCAGCCACGATCCTAACGGCTTCGCTAAAATCAATTGAGCGGCCATCGAAGGGACTGTGCCAGGAAACGGACTCTGTCAGCCACGTAAGCGCCATGGCTTCAGAAAATACCACCTCGCCTTCTGTGGGAGACCATAGCGTTACTGCCCGGCCATAGATTGCTCCCAGCAGCGCAGCATCATCCCGGCCAGCAGCCCAAACCTCTTCAACCTTCTCTACAACGCTGTGGGGATCAGCCTTCGACAGGACCTGCCCACCTGCGGCTCTGATCCTGTCAGCGTGATGCAGATGTGGAGACAGTACTACAACCGTACTCGCCTTTACCCGCGCCGTGACATGGCTCCATAAAGCCCATGCCAGATCCGGATCTGGCGGCAATGAGACAAGGATTTTGTGACCGGAAGACATTACTGCCGGGGGCAGCCAGAACGTTCCACCAATTCGGCCAGACCGAATGTCCTGCAAAAGAAAGTCTGCTGAAAATGTAGGCGTCACACCGGAAAATGAAGAGATGCATCCCAACTCGGAAGCTCGGCTTTCTTTCCTTGGCGGACGCCTGAGCAAGACTGAGTCAGTCGTAGAGCCTGTGCGTGATGGATGAAATCTCATAGATATGCTTTCTAACTGAAAGCCCGCGACATCCGGAAGCCGATTTCGAATTCATGATTTATCTTTTTTCTGCGTCGTTTCTGTGAAGAACTTTCTGCTCTCCCTTCTTTGTACGATCGTATTTTCGATCTTATTTGACAGATTTACTCGGCCATCTCGCATTGGCTGGCGTGGATACGCACTCCATACCCTGATTATCTTAATTTTTTATGGTGCGGCACTTGCCCTGACGGGCGGCTTCTGGGTTGCCTGCGTTCTCACTGGAGCAATATTTCTTGCTGTCGTGATCGCTTCGAACATCAAATTTCGAGTGTTAGGTGAGCCATTAGTTTTTTCTGATCTCGCAGTGGCTGCCTCCTTCTTGCGCTATCCGCGTTTTTACCTGGCAGCAATTCCCAGCTCCCTGAAGATCATCCTTCTTCCTGCGGTAATGATTGTGATTGGGTGCGTCATAGCCTTCTCGTCCATTACGCCAGCGCCTCACCTTGCAGGATTGGCCGTCTCTTTGGGCGCCCTTTCATTGGTCGGCGCCAACTGGAAGCTTTATTGGCGCTCCGGCTTCATGCCCTGCCCCAATCTTCAGGCAGATATCACGCGATACGGCTTACTCTCCGTATTGATGGTCTACACACTAAGATGGCGCGCAACCCCATCCCCGGCTGCAGTGCCTCCACTCCCGGCACTCAAGCCAGACCAAGACTCTGCTCCCTTTTTAATCATCATACAGTGTGAGTCATTTGCTGATCCCACAGATCTTGTCCCCGGGCATTTTCTTCCCCCTCTCCAAGCACTTGAGCGACTACAGAAAACGTCTGATGAATATGGAAGACTCTCCGTCAGCGGGTTCGGTGCTTATACGATGCGGACGGAGTATGCCGTGCTCTGCGGCCGCAGTGATAAGGACCTTGGGTTTCGTGCATTTGATCCTTTTCTGACAGCCGAGGATGAAAGAACATTTGGGCTGCCAAATCGACTTGCCGCACTTTATGAAAAACGACTTTTTGTCCATCCTCATGATCTACGGTTTTACGGCCGCGACCGTCTGATGCCTGCATTGGGTTTCACGACGCTAGTCGGACCCGATGATTTCAAGAACGCTGAAAAATCCGGGCCTTACATTAGCGACAAGGCGTTGGGGGACTATCTCCACAACCGCATACTAACAGCGGATGAGGCGGAACTGATTTATGTCGTCACCATGGAAAATCATGGCCCTTGGGATGCAGGACGCCTGGATGCGACAGACCCGCTCGCAGCCTGGAATCACCACGCTCATAATGGTGACGCTTTATTGGAGAGCCTGAACCGTACCCTACAAGAATGTGGCCGTCCCGCACATCTGATCTTTTTTGGTGACCATCGCCCTTCAATCCCCGGATACGTTCACCCTTCCCCGGTACGATCAACACCCTTCATTTCTCTCACCTATAACATCGAAAAGGCAGCAGCCCCCGCAACTGCCTGCACGATAACGCCCGCAGAACTGCATGATGTTATTTTAAAAAAATTGTCCAAAAATGAGAAATAAACATAGAGTTTAATAACAAATATTCAGTTATTTTTATTTTTTAATTTCTTAAGTTTTATTGGTATCTACCCTACACGAAAATAAAAAATAATTTCTACACAGAAATTATCAGCATCACCGCACCAGCCCTAAAATTTTCAACCGTCATAATCTTTTTCAAAAATTCTTATTGCGAATAATTATCATTTGAATGATAGTCCCGCTTCTTTCACCCAGCCACCGCGTGAGATCCGTGCCCAGCAATTCCAGAATGACCCCCGCCATTGCCGGTTTATGCCTTGTTTTCAGCCATGCTCACGCTGCTGACCAGACAGCCACTCCAGAACACCATACGAACAGAAAAACCACGTCCACGCCTGCTAAAATGGAACATATTTCTGTCCGGGCACGCAGAATGGCGACGGTGGCGACGTCTGCAACGAAGTCGGATACTCCCCTGATCGAGACGGCCCAGTCTGTTACGGTCATTACACGCAATGAGATGGACGTTCGGGGCGTTCTGAACCTCAATCAAGCCGTCCGCTACACAGCCGGTGTCACTGCGGACCAGCGCGGCGGTGCGGTTGGCACGCGTTACGATCTGTTCGCTCTCCGCGGCTTCTCTGTCCCAACCTTTCTGGATGGATTGAAACTACAGGACAGCCCCACAGGGTACGCCGTTGCGCAGACCGACACATCGCGTCTTGATCGGGTTGAAATTCTCAAAGGCCCCGCCTCTGCACTTTATGGCCAATCCAGCCCCGGCGGCCTGACGGCCCTCTCCAGCAAGTTGCCAACAGACCAGCGCTTCTACGGCGGGGTCAATGCAACAGGAGGCATGTTCGATCTTTATCGCGTTGATGCGGATGTCGGCGGGTATGCAACAGACAATGGGCTTGTCCGGTACCGGGTCTATGGCACCGTCAATGGGCAGCATACACAGTTAACGCACACCGGAAGCCGACGCTTCTCCATTAGCCCATCGGTGACTTTCGGCGGAAATGGACCAACAACACTCACGTTGCTTGGTAATTATCAGTACGACCCCACCAATGGAACTTATGGTGGCGTTCCCTTGGTGGGATCGCTCAAGCGGGCGCCATACGGCTATCTGCCCAGAAATTTCTATGACGGTGATTCGTCTTTCGAAAAGTACAACCGTCGTCAGGGTGCCATTACCTACATCTTCAATCATACATTCAATAATGACTGGAGCTTCACGTCTCGCGGCCGTTATGACGATGTGAAGACCCAATACCGCAGCGTCTATGACATGGGGTATTACGTCAACGACGATACGCTGGCCCGCTCAGCAATCGAGACATACGAGCACACCCACAACCTGGCATTTGACAGCCAGTTCAAAGGCAAAGTCCGTACAGGCCCACTGCACCACACGCTGATGTTCGGCTTTGACTATATGCAGCAGAGCGCGACTGAAGTTGGATATTACGGCGCAGCGCCTGACCTGAACGTGTTTCATCCAGACTACCAGATGGCTATTGCCCCCATGTCTCCATGGGTCAACTATCGAACGGACTCGCATCAGGTGGGCGCCTATGGGCAGGATGAAATCCGCTGGGACCGCCTGATCCTGACAGGTAGCATCCGCAACGACTGGTATCGCTCCCATCAGGTCGAATCCAATTACAATTCAGACAGCCGTCAGAGCCCCAGCCAGATTACGTGGCGCGCCTCCGGCCTCTATCATTTTGATTTCGGCCTCGCGCCGTACATCAGCTATTCGACATCTTTCCAACCACAGTCTGGCGCCGTGTCCAGCGATGGCGGAAAGACCATGCATCAGGCTGCCCCGTCTCTCGGCAAGCAACTTGAAGGCGGTGTGAAATATCAGGTTCCGGGAACCAGCATCCTGCTGACAGCAACCGGTTTTCACATCGAACAAACCAACGTTCTGGTTGGTGTCGGGAATACGGGTTACAGCACCGCCAGTGGTCTGGTTCATTCAGATGGTTTCGAGTTCGAAGCACATGCTGAGCCATACAAGAACCTTATGGTCACAGCATCCGTCAGCTTCCAGAAAGTCCATGACGATTCAACCGGCAAGCCCCTGATGCAATCGGGCAAGGGGAATTCCTCGCTGTTTGTTTTCTACACGATGCCATCCGGCCCTCTGAAGGGCTTCGGCTTTGGCGGCGGTATGCGATATTCTGCCAAGACCTATGGTGGCGAAGCATCCTATGGCAGCGTCTGGATCCCGCAGTATGCGCTCTTTGACGGATCCATCCGCTACGATCTCAACAACCTGTCCCACAGACTGCATGGCTGGACAGTTGCTGCCAGTGTCCGCAACCTGTTTGATAAGAACTATGTGGCGAACTGCCTTGCTTACGCCTCTTACAATCAGGAATTCTGCTATTATGGCGAACGCCGCAACGCACAGGCGAGCGTTGGCTACACCTGGTAAGTCCGGTCCGGCGCGCCAGCATCTGACATTGCGTTTACTGGCGGCATTGCCCGGCGGATACGCATTGTCAGCTCTGGGGGGAGTCTGCCTAAGCCTCTGGCTTCCCCTCTCACGCGCAGATTGCGCTATGGCCGGCATCCTTGTCGGCCTGCTGGTCTGGCCGGTTACGTTCATGACCTGCTTTAGTGTCACCGATGGTCGCAAAGCGTTTGGTGGCACTCTACTTGCGGTACTCTTCACGGGAGGACTGGCTCTTTTGAAGGGCTGGAGGCCATGAAAGGCAATTTTCGCGCCTCCATGGCCTGGCTACACACAGGCCTTGGACTGATAACAGGATGGGTTCTTTTCGCGATTGCCCTGTCTGGAACGCTCAGTGTGTTCCGGCAGGAAATCAGCGTCTGGATGCGGCCAGAACTGAGCGCAACCAATATCTCCCCCATTCAAGCAAGCGCCCACGCCGTAGAGTGGCTTACACAGAATGCCCCGACATCTCCGGCATGGTATCTGAATGCGCCGACACAGCAGGAGCCTTTCACCTTTGGGGTCTGGGCTGACCCCAAAGGCGTGTATTTGCAGAAAGCACTTAACCCACAAACCGGCAGCCCTGACGGCATTCGACAAACCTTTGGCGGCGAGTTTTTCTACCGCTTCCATTTCGAGCTTCAACTCCCCTACCCGTTTGGTCGCCTGATCGCCGCCATCGCCGCGCTGGCCCTTGTCGTCGGCCTGATTTCCGGCGTCATTATTCACCGTCGGATCTTCGCGGATTTCTTTACATTCCGTCCGGGAAAAGGACAGAGAAGCTGGCTGGATGCGCATAACCTTCTAGGCGTTCTGGCCCTGCCCTTCCACCTCATGATCTCCTTCACAGGCGCAGTTACGCTGGGGACCCTGCTTCTCCCATGGAGCACACAGGCCATTTACAAACATGATCTGATGGCGTCTTACACAGATCTGAATCCGGCCTTGAATACCCGTCCACCCAGCGGCCATCCGGGCCATCTCGCGCCCATCCTTCCCATTCTTCAGGATGCAGAAAGACGCATCGGTGAAGCCGGCATCGCACAGATCTATATCTTCAATCCGACCGATCAGGCGTCAGTCATCACCATCACATCGGGCAACACAAACACCGTCAGTACGACATCCCACACCCTGAATTTTGACGGCACGAACGGCCATCTTCTCAGCGAGCATGTCGAAAAGCGGCCGCTCATTGGTGCTTACACATTCCTTTATGGTCTTCACGTCGCACGCTTTGCGCCAAGTGTGACGCGGTGGCTTTATTTTGTATGCGGGCTGATGCTGACTGCCGTCATCGGAAGCGGAATGCGCCTCTGGACGATCAAACGCCTGAGAAGTAACCCTCATCTCGGACACGTGCTGACAGAACGCCTGAATGTCGGTGTTCTGGCCGGGCTTTCCCTGGCGTTTGCATCCTATTTTCTTGCAAACCGCATTCTCCCGGCTGGCCTTCCGGGACGGGAAGATCATGAAATTCAGTGCGTTTTCATCATCTGGGCTCTCGCTCTGATTTTCGCCCTGTTTCGTAAATCAGAAGTAGCCTGGACCGAACTTCTGGCTGCCTGCGCTTTGGCATGTCTGGCCGTAGCGGCATTGGGGGCGCCATGGCGTGATAGTGTCAGCGCCGCGACAAGTGTAACGGCCGCACTTTTTGCCGGGTCGTTCGCCTATGCCGCCATCAATACCTATCGCAAGAGAAGACTTTCCCCATGATGGGGGCGACGCTGCTGTGTGGGCAGATTTCCATTCTGTTGATGGCGGCAGGCTCTGCTCGTGGCAGCGGAATTTTCTTCAAAAAAGCCACGTCAGCGTCCTATCTGCTCGGCCTTAGGCTGACAGGCTTTGCACTGCTGGGTTTAAGCCTGATGCTTCAGCTCCATGGATCGCAAACGCCCATCATTGATGTCATCACATGGCTTGGCCTGCTCAGCGTAGAAATGTTGCTGGCAGCCCTGCTCTGCACGACATTGAACGCCAAGAAAAATCCGCCGCGCCGGAAATAGCATCAACGACTGCAGACATCTCGTAGCGACTGCCCCTGCTCTTTCGAGAAAAGAGCCAGTTTGGGCGTCCCGATCCTTTGGGAAAGATAGATGCCGGTGTGGCCGGACACGAGATAGGCGATGAAACACCCAGTCGCGTAATAAATCACATCGGTCGCGCCGAAGAGCTCCACCGCCATGAATGTACAGGCGAGAGGTGTATTGGCCGCCCCTGCAAACACGGCGACGAACCCCACCCCTGCAAGAAGATCAACCGGCACACCCAAAAAAGGGGACAATGCGTTTCCCAAGCCCGCCCCGATGAAAAAGAGGGGCGTCACTTCTCCGCCTTTAAAGCCGGTTGCCAATGCGACAAGAGTGAAGACCAATTTCCAGAGCCAGCTCCAGGGATAATATCCAGCTCCAAAGAAGTTCAGAATGCTCGCCCCGCCCTCCACATGTGAGACAGTACCGAGGCCAAGGTAGTCCCGCGTTCCGAGTATCCAGACCAGAAGCAACGTCAGCACGCCACCAATCGCAGGCCGTATCCAGGCTGATGGGCAAAGGCGCTGGAAGACGCCTGCCAGGCGATGAACACCGTCCGCAAACGCCCGGCTTGCGAGACCGAAACACACGGCAGCAAAACCGACCTTCACCAGCAAAATGGCGTTGACGTGAAACATCGAACCGTCTGCCGCCGCGATCCCCCGAAAGCCGACATGATAAACGGCATGATGGATACCCCACGCATGACACGTCCAGTCTGCGACAATCGAGGCCACCGCGACCGGCAGCAGAGCCGCATAATCAAGCCGGCCGAGCGTCAGAACTTCCAGTCCGAAAACAGCCCCCGCAACAGGCGTTCCGAAAACGGCACCAAAACCTGCGGCAATCCCCGCCATGAGCAACAGGCGCATGTCCTGCACATGCAGCCGGAACAGGCGCCCAATTGCAGCAGCAAAGCTTCCTCCGATCTGAACGGCCGTTCCTTCCCGACCGACAGATGCGCCGAAAAGATGACTGACAACCGTTCCAAACAAAACCAAAGGCGCCATGCGGAAAGGGACGCCACCGCCCGGCTTATGAATTTCGTCGATAATCAGGTTATTGCCTGCGGCTGATTTCCCGCCAAACCACTGATACAGTAGCGCAACGCCCACGCCGGCCAGCGGAAGGCCAAAGATCAGCCAAGGAGTCTCAAACCGTATGTCCGTGGCCTGGTCCAGCAACCAGAGAAACAGGGCACAAACAGATCCGACACTTCCGCCCAGCAGCAGAAGCAGAAAACCCCATCGCAATGTCGTCACAGCCACGCGGGGGGAATTATGGAAAGCAGGCATCGGACGCAATTCTCCTGTCATGCTTCTAGAGAAGCGAGTTTGACAGGAATCATCAGCATCTCGCGGAGGAGAGCGGTTCGACCAGTATAGTCAGGCAGAATCCATTGCCGTTGTTGAAATGCTAGCGTTCAACATCCATGTTGTCATCCTCACAGCACAAAAAAAAACGGCCCTCCCTATTTTCAGGAAGAGCCGCCACTTTCTCAGAACAATCCCACCGCCGGATCAGAAGCCGACGGAGATGTTCCCCGTCACGCTGAAGCGCGGATAGAGGTAGTAGGTTGGCGTTCCGCTGGCACTGATCGTGCTGCCATAAACACCCTTGGCTGCCTTGGCATTGGACACGAGGCTGTAGGCGCCAGTCCGGACGAAATCACCGCCCAGATTGCTGAAATTCAGCTGGAATTTCGGTGCCTTGAACCGGCCATAGGAGTTGAATCGATAACCCAGTGACAGATTATCCGTCAGATACCCTGGGATTTTCTCGTCATTCATGAACGTCGAATACTGGGACGATACGTAGCTTACGCTGCCATTGGCAAAGAAATGACCGTCATCATACGTCAGGCCCGCACTCGCATGCACATGCGGGGACTGAACGGCCGTCTTACCCTTGGTCGGCAGCAGATCGCTGACCGTCCGGCCATTCAGGGTGCCCGTCGTGAGGATATTGGAATCCATCGTCGCGTTTAGATACTCGACGGAGACATACGGACTGAGATGGTGCCACGGATGTGCCGAGATCATGAAGTCCACACCACGTGCGGTCTGATTACCGGCATTGATGGTAGAGCTGATGGCCTGATTGTTGATGTAAACGCTTGTGGACAGCAGACGGTTGGTGATGGAGTAGTTGAACAGCTCCAGGTCCGTCATGAAGTAGTCATTGTCGAAGCGCCAGCCGAGTTCTTCCTTGATGGAATACTGCGGCTTTGGATTGTACGGATTGCCGACATAACCACCCGTCTGTGCATCATAGACCTGACCAAGCGATCCCGGGTCCGGCATGCGGAAGTCGCCTTCGGCATTCACATAGATCAGATTGTGCTGATCAATCCGATAGCTGATGCCAACCTGTGGCAAAGGCACAACCTGGTTCTGCTCGCTGCGCGGCGTTGACGATGCACCATTGACCGTCCAGCGATTGATCATGGCGACCTTGATGCCGCCATTCAGGGTCAGGCGATCATGCAGGAACTTGGCCGTATTCTGGAAGAACAGCGAATGGATCTTCCAGCCGGCATCCCCCTGGTACGGCATATAGCGCGTTCCATTCACGTACAGCCCCTTGGAGGTGTTATACGGGAAGTGCTGTGAGCCATCGGTCTGCAACACGGAATACATGTTGTTAACCTGGTTATCCTGATAATCGAACCAGTACCCCAGCTCCATATGGTCCCAGCTCACCGGGTCATAGTTCAGCTTCGCCACTGTTCCGGCGTGCGGGCGATAAACGCTGTAGTAGGAAGCCGCAGGCACACTGCCGGAAACGGGTGTTCCACCTTGGCCAATGGTCGCATTGCGACCAGCCCCGTTAAAGAGGCTTCCGTTATAGGTGTAGCCACCGTTGTAGACGTAATACGGCTTGAAATCGAAAGAGAACTTAGCCGGCAGATGAATGTGGACAGGTAGCGTCACAAACACCTGATCCCACATATTGCCGTTCAGCATGCCGTATTTTGACGGGTTCGACGGATCATAGGTGGATGAGTAGTTATACGTCCCGATCCCGTCTTTCTTGTCATGGAACTGCTTTGCCGTCGGCTTGAGCGGCTCCATCGTGAACTGGTGGTTCCATGAGACAAAGAGGTTAACGGAAGAGCCGTCCTCAAAGTCCTTCGCGGCACCGAAATCGAGATGGCGACGCTCGTTCGTTCCTGGCCCATTCCAGTTCCGGGCATGTGTATGGGAGAAGGACGCAAACGTGCGGATGCCGGAATTGCCGATGTCACCGCTCTCAACGCGGAGGAACTCACGGGACATGTTGTTCGTCCCGTAAGAGAAGTCCATCAGGCCGCCGAACTTATGGGACGGCGTCATGGTCTGGGAGTCCATAATACCAGCGGCGGCGGACGTTACTGGCAGATCAATGGCAGACGATCCCGGCGTGACGGAGATCATGTTGACGTTTTCAGTGTCGACGTTCTGGTTCAGATAATACGCCGTCGCGACAGGCACGCCATTCAACAGGATACCCATGTCTGAATCAGTCAGGCTGCGGCTGTTGATCTTGCCGCCAAGAATGCCAGAGCTATCAACAGTCGAAACCGTGACGCTGGGCAGGTTCTTGATCATGTCCAGCGCAGTGCTGGCCGGACTCTGCATCTCAATATACTGACGCGTGACGGTCTGAACGGAGTGCGATGCCATTTCGTGGCGCATCATCCCCCCGCCGCCATTCAGCGCCTGACGGGAAACATGGACGGAAATCGCTTCCGCATCCTTGGCATCAACAGCAGTGCGATGATGGATGGGGGCCGCATGAGGATGAACTGGCGCAGCATGCTTACCCCGAGCCTGTGAGACCGCAGCATAGGCTGCTGCATCACAAAATACTCCGGCCAGCACAGTTGCTGTCAGCAGTGTGAGACGTCTGGCACCAAAATTCATCTTCACGCGATCCTAGATATGTCGTTTGCAGCGCAGAAAATATTCATAACGCCAAGCAAAACAAGTTAGACGAAGAACTTCCCGAACCTATATTTTAAAATTTATTCTGGTTTTTCGCCTCGTGTGTCTTTTAAAGCACACATATGCGCATTTTGTATTTTAAGTTAGTAATTTATACAGAGGTAAATTATTAAATATTCCAATCTATATTTTAAAATATTACCATACCTATAAAGGGCATCATTCCGTTGCCTATAATAGAACACTCACCAAGGATGAATATTTCTTTTCGATATCTTTCCTGTATGGTGTCCTCATTATGAGAGCGGAACGAGGGTAGGAATACATGAAACTTATCTCTTTTGTGCAACAAATCATGCCACGTACTCTTTCCTTGGGTTGCCTGGCCTCCATGGCACTCGCAACAACGCCAGCGGAAGCCAAACAAAAACCCTGGGATATCCGGGCCGTCGTGCTCACAACATACGAAATTGGCCAAGATACCGGGGATCGTGCAGGCGAATTTCAACCCTGGATCGAAGGAGAGCACCTGACAGAGCAGGTCCCATTCCCGCTGGGGATTCATCCGATCTACACGGATGCGCAACACCATCTGCTGGTCGTGGTAACAGGGACTCCGATTGCTCCAGCCACGACATCCGTCATGGCCCTCGCAACGGATCCAAGATTCGATCTGCGTCATGCCTACTGGATGGTGGACGGCATTTCCGGCTTTGATCCCGCAGTTGCGTCCGTCGGTTCGGTGTCAATCGCGGATTACGTGGTCGGGGATATCACGCGTTATATCGACAAGCGGGAAGCTCCGAAGGAGTGGCCATACGGCTACTTCATGATCACGGCTCAGAAGCCGAACCAGTATGCTCTATCGGGCGGAGACGCGCCTGATGGCAGCATTCAGCACAACAATGCCTTCCAGTTGAATCCCTCTCTGGTGCATTGGGCCTATGACTTGACCCAGACCGTCACACTATCTGATCCGCCGCAGCTCGAAGCCCAGCGCAAGCTCTACAAACCTACCGACGTCGCTGCTGGTCACCCAGCCGTTGTGACCGGTGGAGACTTCGGCTCAGACACCTTCTGGCACGGCAAGATCATGACCGGTTTTGCACGGGACTGGGTACACCTTCTCACCCAGGGTAAGAGCCATTTTGTCTCCAGTGACATGGAAGATTCTGGCATTCTCGAAGCCCTGACACGCCTTGGGCAGGCAGGCCGCGTGGACAGCAACCGTGTTCTGGTCCTGCGCAGTGCGTCCAATTACACCGAGCAGCCCCATGGCATGACAGCCGTTCAGTCCATGAACAGCGGCTACGATGGAGAAAAAGTGGCGTTGGACAATGGGTACCGCGTAGGGTCCCGCATCATTCATGAACTGCTACAACACTGGGACAAATTCGGCGCGCAGACGCCCTGAACTGACCTTTTCCCCCCGTGACTGGCACAATATTGCGAAGTCTTGCTGAAGGGTTCATACAGCATGTCGGGCTCTCTTTTTCGTGAGGGCGCCCGACATGGAAGCGCCTACCCGCTTCAGCCGCCGACCGGACATGTTTATCGACTGATCGTGCCCCCTTCGACGGCTCCTGCAAGGTGCTTCGCGGCCAGACAGGGGACCACACATGAGCCGAGAAACCAGCGCCACTCTTTTTCTTGAAAAACAGGGCGTGCCTTTCAGTCTGCATGACTACGAATACAATCCGAATGGCGGCCTGATCGGTATGCAGGCGGCCGATGCCATCGGCGCTGATCCAGGCAGTGTGCTCAAAACGCTCGTTGTTGAAATTGACAAGAAACAGCCAGCCTGTGTCGTGGCCCCTGCTCATCAGAAGCTGAATTTGAAGAAGGTCGCAGCCTTATTCGGGGGCCGGAACGCAAGAATGATGAATCCGGAAAAGGCCCATGAACTGACAGGCTATCAATCCGGCGGGACAAGCCCCTTCGGCCAGACCACATCTATTCCCGTTGTCCTGTCTCAGGACGCCATGGGACAGGAAGCCGTCTACATCAACGCTGGTCATCAAGGGTTCGTGGTGCGCATTTCCCCGGCGGATGCTCAGCGTATCACCGATGCCAAGGTGGCCGATGTTGCCGCAGACTGAGAAGGCCTCCTCAACGCAAACAAACGCCGCCATCACAAAATTTTCCCTGTCGCGTCACTTGTCCGCTGAGCAGAAGGATCTTTTAAACAAGGTCCTCTCTTTCTGCTCCGCGCATCTGTCAGATCAGAGCGCGCTCCTCATTATTGAAGGCGCTGCCGGCACAGGGAAGAGCGTTGTCCTCAACGCAATTTTCAACGCAATTCAAACACGGGCACGGTCGAAAAACCCAGATGATCCCCTGACGGGCACACGCAATATGCTGCTGGTCAATCATCCGGAAATGCTGAAGCTTTACCGTAATGTCGCCGCTGAGACGCCAATTCTTCGCAAGGCCGATTTCGACAGACCTACGACGTTCATCAACCGCCTGCACAAAGCCAATCAGAAGGCAGACATTGTTCTGGTCGATGAAGCCCATCTGCTTCTCACCCGAGCTGACCGATACAATCATTTCCAGCAACAGAACCATCTCGAAGAAATTCTGGCGTTGGCCCGCGTAGTCGTCGTGGTGTTTGACCCGTTACAGGCGCTGAAATTCAAGAGTCATTGGTCTGCGGATCTACTGGACCGTTTCAAAACGGGCCGAGCAACCAAGACCTTGCACTTAACCACGCAGTTTCGCGTCGAGGCGAGTCCAGAAGTTCGGCATTGGCTGGACCAACTTGCAGAAGGACACATCGGAAAGCGCCCTCAAGACCCAGACTTTGATCTGCGCGTTTATGACGACTGCGCCCAGCTTTACGATGATCTGAAAGAGCGGAATAACGAAGTCGGCCTATGCCGACTGCTCTCCACTTACGACTACCCTTATCGGCTGGATGGAGAAGACCACTTCATCGAGGAAGGACGTTTCCGCCTGAGATGGGATCGCTCCAAACCTGACGAAAAACTCCCATGGGCCGAACGCCCCGACACAATCGACGAAGTCGGCTCGGTCTATACAATCCAGGGCTTTGACCTGAACTACGCTGGTGTCATTCTAGGCCCTTCCCTTTCCTATAATGCTCAGACTGACAGTATCCGCGTCGATCCAGCCCACTACGAAGACAGTGCTGCCTTTCAGGGGCAAAGCGGAATTGTTGCTCCCCAAATGGCAAAAGAACGCATCATTCTGAATGCGCTGAATGTCCTGCTCACCCGCGGGATGAAAGGTCTTTACCTTTACGCGCATGACCCCGCGCTTCGAGAGCGACTACGAAACAGCTAGGGCAAGCCTACTGCAGGATGACTTTCCAGCTCGAAACTTTAACGCTCAACTTAACTTGAATTGTTACCCGCACAGCGTTCTGATCCAGTGCAGCAAGGAGATTGGTCCATGAAATTCTACCATCCAGCCCTTCTTGCCGCATTCGTTAGCGCCCCTTTAATTGCTTCCACTGCCTATGCTGCGGAAACAACAGACAAGGGCTTCGTTTCCTCTGGAAATGTAGAAATCATCGGGCGCTTCACCGATGCACAGCCCTCCGGCATTGCTGCCCTCCCAGATGGTCGCCTGGTCCTTGGCTTTCCCAGGAGTGTCAAAGACCATTCCGGGCCGCGTCTCGCCACATATGCTGACGGCCACCTGACGCCGTTCCCGAACGCGGAAACACAGCAGGATTTTGTCTCCCCTCTCGGCATGACCGTTGATGCACATGGTCACCTCTGGGTTCTGGACGAAGGGATGCTGGCGACCAAAGGAACGATCACAGGCGCACAAAAGCTATTTAAGATTGATCCCGCGACCAACAAGGTTCTGAACGTTCTCACCTTGTCTGCACCAACCCTTCTGCCAGATAGTCACGTTAATGACGTTCGGATCGATCTGACCCATGGAAAGGCCGGAACCGCGTTCATTACTGATACCTCGACAGGCATTCATCCCGCGCTGATCGTCGTCGACCTTGCCTCTGGTCATCAACGCCGCATTCTGTCTGACACGAAACCGGTCATGCCCGAAAAGGGCTTTGTGGCCGTCATGGATGGCAGAGCAGCCCGGTACAATCCAACCAAAGCCGAAATGCCCCAAGGCGGCGCTAATGGCATTGGCCTCAGTCCAGACCAGCAAACGCTCTATTGGCAACCGCAGACAGGCCGTCGCCTCTATGCGGCTCCCACATCCGTGCTGTCAGACTGGAAAGCCACAGAAAAGCGCATCGAAGCCTCCGTCCTCGATAAAGGAGAAAGCGGGATGGGAGACGGCATGGCAACCGGACCTGACGGCTCTCTTTACATTACCGATGACGAACGCCACGCAATCCTGAAACATGCCCCTGATGGCACATTGTCAGTCGTGGCCCATGATCCCCGTATGATTGAACCAGATGGCCTGACCTACGGAAAAGACGGCCTGTACTGCACGATCGGCCAATGGGCACGGCTGCCAGACTTCCACAATGGAAAAGACATGCAGGAATTACCGTATATTGTCGTGAAAATTACTTTGCCTAAGTAACTCTTAGTTCCGGCGCCGTATTCTAATGCATTCTTTGGATTGCGGCAGCGGCCCATTTATTTTCCGCAAGCATGATGCGCAGGGATAGAGCTTATATCTGAGCAATGGATGGAACAGTTACTCGCCATTCCATCGCCACTTCCATCCGCCTTCTGTTTTAATCGAGCAAATCCAAAGCAGTCCGACGACCGACACAAAGTCCACGATAAGAGAAATGATAAAAACGGGAATGCTCTTGGCCCACATCATAACCATGTTGCTCAGAAGGATTGCGCCAATAGACACAAGAATGGTCACGCGCCCTTCCCATGTTATCGCGCGCCCTGCTCCATAACCATTTCGCTTCGCCGCAAACCAAGGTCTTTCCATGAACGGCGCCCCTAAAAGGATATCCAGTGAAAAATTGGGCGTTCGCAGCAGTACTTGTCAAGGCGAATGGCTTGTTTCACTCAACTTTCGCAAGACCATAGAAAATACTCGCAAAAGAAACCGGTCTATGCTGACTTTGAAGTCCAATATGCAGGTTTAAACCCGTGCCGCTCAAAAAACTTAATAACGCGACACTGAATGCTGCACTCAGCGATCAACCAGGCACCTAGATTTTATCGTCAGGATGGAGTGTGCAATTGAGCGCTTCAATGTGCCTCTTTCGCACCGATCAATCTTCGACGCTACTATAGCGCCGTCGGACCCTACGCACAGCGAGAACTGAGTGGGGTCCACGCTGCAAAATAATTGATTTTCTTGGAAGAAAAGACCTGGTGGAGAGAGTTGGATTCGAACCAACGTAGGCGTACGCCAGCGGATTTACAGTCCGCCCCCTTTAGCCACTCGGGCACCTCTCCGGGTCGGCGGTTGGAATATGGCGGATGAACGGCTATGTCAATCGCCTATCGTCGATTATATGATTTTTTCATGTCCAGACGACCAAACTCCCGATCCGCCGCCCCGTCCCACTCTGGGGACAGAGGCCCTCAACGTTCCGGCAATGCCGAGCGCTCCTCCCGTTCAGGCAAACCTGCCTCCGGATACTGGATCTATGGCCATCATGCCGTAGAAGCCGCACTTAACAATCCTGACCGAACCATTCTCGAGTTTCTCGCAACCCGGGAAGCCGCATCATCATTCAGTCAGTCTCTCCGTGCCCAACCGCAGATCGTTGACCGCGAACGACTGGATCGCCTGTGTGAGCGTGATGCGGTTCATCAGGGCGTCTGCCTTCGGGTCGAAGCCCTCGAACCGCCAACCATTCACGAAGCGCTTGAACGTCCCGGCCCTATCCTTGTTCTGGATCAGGTTACGGACCCGAGAAACATCGGCGCCATCCTGCGTTCCGCTGCCGCATTCGGCGCCTGCGCGCTGCTGGTTCAGGATCGCAATACCCCGCAGGAAAGCGGAGCCATGGCCAAGGCGGCATCAGGCGCGCTGGACCTTGTTCCCATCATTCGGGAAGTGAACTTGTCACGCGCCCTTGCAACCCTCCAGTCTCAGGAAGTCTGGGTTGTCGGACTGGATGCAGGCGGATCAAGGCTCGACGGAAGCAGCTTTGGCACGCGCCGCGTTGCTTTGGTTCTTGGCGCAGAAGGTGCAGGACTACGCAGACTGACGCGGGAAACCTGTGATGAGATTTCCAGCGTTTATATGCCTGGGAACATGGAAAGCCTGAACGTGTCCAACGCAGCGGCCGTTGCGCTCTATGAACTGGCCCGCCCCCAGAATTAAGTGCGGTTCTGATCAGAACCATAATCTGGAAAATCAATCCGCGAGGATCAAACACATCCTCGCTGATTGATCAGAAACATGAAATTATTTGTTACTTAATTAATAACGAATAATTTATTTTAACGAACTCTGCCATTTTTAAATCACTATTTTGTGAAAATGCCCCTTTATCGTCAAATTTCATCACATTAAGGTTTGCATTAATAATTTTCTAACTGCTACCGTGTATCTGTATTCAGATCACCGGTCGACATGCCGGTTTCCTATGTTTGTTCATAGATTCTATGAGATAGACAGGAGAGGTGGAATGGCGACGACGCCCTTTTATAAAATATCGCCAGTAAAAACTCAAACAAAGCCCGGAAATCATTATAGAACCATTTTAGGTAATTACTATTTTTCCAATCTAGAAATTCATTCGTTAAAAAAAATAACTTATCCGAACGATGTAAACTTGAATTGCGAGAAAAATATTACAGTTTCTTTCACCTCAAGCGCTGTTACATCAGGATCACCATACTCTTTTCCGCTTACCCAACACTCCAGTACCCAGAATTACATCTATCCTCAAAAAGCAAACTGGAATGCCATTACTAAAAATGAGACAGTAAACAAAGACAGCAAAGAAAAATTCATTAAGCCAGATACTACAAAAGAAAAGTCTTTGGAAATTAATGAGAAGGCCAAGGAGTGTGCCTGCTTTACTGTAGATTTCACTGTCGCAACACCGTCAGGCGACACGCCAATTCAAAGTCTTAAAGTTGGCGATGACGTGCTCGCCTATTGTGATAAATCACCAAAAACAGTCAAAATCATAAGGATTGGCCATACGCATATTAATGCCAAAGTTAGTCTTCCAAACGATCAAGCAGGATATCCTGTGCGTATCCTGAAAAACGCAATTGCAGACGAAGTTCCTTACAAAGATTTGCTTATTACGCCGGAACACTGCCTGTTTTTAAACGGTAACCTCGTTCCTGCTCGCATGCTGGTCAATGGGCGGTCCATTTTCTACGACCGTAGCATCACCAGCTTCACTCACGTTCATATACAGACCGAAACCCACTCAACCATTATGGCAAATGGCCTGCTGATTGAGAGTTACCTCGCAAATGGTAACCGTCTTTCCTTCCATAAAAACGATAGTATTGCTGTCATCGCAAACCATACGAAAAGCCAGGATAAGCGATCTACCGCTCCTGCCGTGCCCGCCCGCCGTTTTGTAGAGCCTCTTTTTGCGAAAATTCTACAGCGCGCAAAACAGCTTCATACTCCAGGGCAGACGAAGCCCGTTGCGATGACAACGGAGTCAGATTTTCACCTGACCTCTGACACCGGGCTGATTATCCATAAAACACGCGAGGTGGGCGGTCGCTCACTCTTTATGATTCCATCCGCCGTCACCTCAGTGAGGTTGGTTTCACGCTCCAGCCGTCCCTGCGACACAATCGGCCCGTTTGTTGATGACCGCCGACAGCTTGGCGTTTGCGTCGGCGACGTCACCTTCTACGATTCCGGAAAATCCATCTGTCTTTCGTCCAAAAAGGGCGAGAAGGATCTGGAAGGCTGGTATCCTTTGGAAAAGAATAATGTTCGCTGGACGAACGGCAATGCCCTTCTTCCGCTTGCAGAACGCTCAACCAACAGCCTCGGAATGCTTGCCATCGAAATCCTAGCTGGAGGACCCTACCTGCTGGAAGACTTAGATTCCCAACACTCTGAATCACTTTCGGCCTAAAGTGCCATTCATCTGTGGCCGAGATAACCGGGACGACATCTCGCCCCGGTATCCAGCCTCAGCTAGTGAAAGCGTAGTCCGTATATCCGTGCTCCCCACGGCTATACCAGGTGGCCATATCATCTGCCTGAAGCGGCAAATCTTTAGCGAAACGCGTCGGCAGATCCGGATTTGAAATAAATTTACGCCCAAAGGCTATTGCATCAGCCCGGCCCTGGCGGACAGCCTCCTGAGCGGCTTCGAATGTATAATCCTGGTTCAACACCAGCGGACGTCGGAACACCTTCCGAATTTGCGGAGAAACCGGCGGTTGATCCGTCTTGCCAAACGTTCCGTTCGGCCCGGGTTCACGCAGTTCAAGCCACGCTACACCCAGACGCTCCAGTTCAGCGGCCGCAGGTACGAAAACGGTTTCCGGTGCGGAATCAAGGCATCCCTGTGTGTCACCATTCGGAGAAAGCCTGACGCCAGTTTTCTCTCCACCAATGGTCGAGATGATCCGCTCAGTGACCTGCGAGAGAAGCCGGATTCTGTTCTCGGCTGAACCGCCATATTCATCTGTCCGATGATTGGTTCCGTCCTTCAGGAATTCGTCAATCAGATAGCCATTGGCTGCGTGAAGCTGAATGCCATCAAAGCCTGCCTTGATGGCATTTTGAGAGGCGCGTTCATAATCCGCCAGAATACGGGGAATTTCATCCAGTCTCAGCGCGCGCGCCTCTTCATAAGGGAGCTTGCCATCATAGGTATGAGACTGACCGGGTGCCGTAGTGGCTGACGGTGCAACCGGCTGCAAACCTGTGACGGAGGAGTGAACCATCCGGCCCATATGCCAGAGCTGACAGACAATGCGGCCGCCTTTGTCATGCACAGCTTTTGTGATGGGCTTCCATGCCTCAACCTGTTCGTCAGACCAGATGCCCGGCGCATAGGGCCAGCCCAGCCCTTCCCGGGAGATCCCTGTTGCCTCAGAGATGATGAGACCGGCTTCCGCCCGTTGCGCGTAATACTTTGCCATGATCGGTGTTGGAACTGCCTCCCGGCCCGCACGTGCTCTTGTGAGGGGAGACATGAAAATGCGGTTTTTTGCCGAAAATCCACCAAGTTCAATGGGATCAAAAAGATCGGGCATGAAAGGGTACTCCCTGATCGAAACTTCTATAGTTCGATAACGATCGAACTATAGAAGTGTTGCGTCAATTCTTCAAGGAAGGGATAAGACGCCGTATGCCGTGCCATGACTCGCCCGATCTGAAAAAGCTCGATCTGATTACGGTCCTCAGGGCTCTGGCTGATCCCGTGCGTCTGGACATTGTTCAGCGTCTATATGTTCTGGGCGAGGCGAATTGTGCCGCCCTGATCGGGGCGCGCCCGAAGTCCAGCATGTCCCATCATTTTCAGGTTTTGAGAGAAAGCGGGGTTCTGCACACCCGAATTGAAGGCGTGCAGCACCATAACTCCCTTCGCCTTCAGGAACTTGAAGAACGCTTTCCCGGGCTGATGCAATCAATCCTCGGTGGGGCAGACGCCACTCAGTTGCGGCGCCAGACTTCTTCCTGAACAAACACCGCAAACGTCAGCCACACGAAAAACGGGATCTGTAGCTTAGCTGCGGCCGGATCAGCTTTTTTTGCCGTCCAGATCGACGCGCCTGACGTTACGACCAGACCAATGCAGATCGCCAATCCTGCATCCAGACGCCGCTTCCGGAAAACTGCAAACGGAAAGCCAGCTACACCAGCAACACAGACAGCCCAGAGCCACAGCGCTGCGGTCCGCGCGCAGGAGCGTTCAGCCCGCAGAAGACGATAGCCGGACCATGCCAGAAGGCCGTCCAGAAGGGTCCAGACCACGGCATACACAGGCGCTGGCGGCGAAAATTCTGGCTTGTTCAGATGGTGATACCAGCGCCGGGTTGAGCCATCTTCGGCCGGGCTGATCTCCCGGCCGAGATATTGAGCCCCGAAAACTGTTCCCGCAGCCAGAGCGGCGTCAATAATGCGTCCCATGATGTCTGTCCTGATATGATCTTATCAGTAACAACGCATCAGGAACTGGAATGTTCAGGCGAGAGACCTTACGGGGCGCTTGGAGGCACTCCAAAATCGAGTTCTGCCATGACGCGACCTGCCTCAGGGCTCCACAAGAGAACGCGTTCAGCGCCCGGGCGCCCTAATGTTACAGCCATCATGCCGTCCGGTCGTGCAGTTACAGCCGTAATGTGTTCTCCGTCTCCCAAGGGCAACGCAAGGCGCGTCGGAGACCCGGATGGCGGCGCGGAAACACTGACATCATGATGCGGATGCATAACGCGATGGGCGATCACACCAATCATGACCGCCACCCCGGCGACAATCATAACCCCCATGATAATGACGGCGCCGAGCAACGCTTTCGGTGTCCCTGACTCGCTGCCCGCTTGATCCTCAGCTAAACCCTGATTCATGTCAGATCCTGAAACCCCGTTCCGTCTTGTTGTTGATGCCAGCCTGGCCGGCCAACGCGTTGATCGCGCCCTTGCTGACGCCATCGGCACGATTTCCCGCTCCCGGGTCAAGACCCTGATCGAAGAGGGTCATCTGACCCGCAACGGCCAGATCGTCAATGAGCCCGCCGATACACTCCGCGACGGGATGGAGCTTGTGCTTTCGTTCCCTACCCCACTTCCGGCTCGTCCCTTGGCGGAAAATCTGCCCCTGACGATCTTATATGAAGACCGGGACTTGATCGTTCTGGATAAGCAGGCCGGGCTCGTGACGCATCCTGCGCCCGGCAACGAAACCGGCACTCTAGTCAATGCCCTTCTCGGACATTGCGGCGAAGGGTTTGAAGGCATTGGCGGCGAGAAACGCCCCGGAATCGTACATCGCCTCGATAAGGACACATCAGGCCTGATGGTGGTGGCCAAGAATGCCATGGCTCATAACGCCCTGTCTGAAGCGTTCGCTGCGCGCGACATAGATCGTGCCTACATGGCCCTTGCCTGGGGTCTACTGCCCTCATCCGGCGAATTTGACGGTGCCATCGGGCGGGACAAGAAGGACCGCAAGCGCATGGCGGTCGTTCAGTCAGGCGGAAAAACCGCTCTCACGCGCTTCAAACTTCTGGAGCCGATCCATGCAAGCGTCTCTTTGATCGAATGCAAACTGGCCACTGGGCGAACCCACCAGATTCGTGTTCATCTCTCACAGGCAGGACACCCTCTGCTCGGAGACCCCGTGTATCTGCGTCGTATTCCGGCCGCAGCCCGCGGTTTACCTCAGGATGCGAAAGAAGCGGCCCTCGATTTCCCACGTCAGGCTCTCCATGCTGCCCGACTCGGCTTCATTCATCCTCGAACAAAAAAGCCATTTTCTTTCGAAACTGCGCCTCCTGAAGACTTCCAGACCTTGAAAATGCGCCTGACAGGCTCAACCTCTGAAAGTTCTTGACCTTTTCGGTTCCACCTGTCATAAACTTATTTATCCGACGAGCTGACGCGCCGCCGGAACGGATCGTACCACCGTGCACTGCCCAATCTGGGGGTAAGCGGCTGGGGACGTGATAGTCCTTCCCAATGCGTCACCTGGGTGTGAGGAACTTTGCCTCTGCCAGTTCGTATGAGTCTACTCCTCATCGAGCCAGGCACACCCCCGGGCGAAAGGAATCGAAGACCATGGCATCTCCAGCTGTCATCTCCGTGGGTCCTGAAAACAACCTGACCCGTTATCTCCAGGAAATCCGCAAATTCCCCCTTCTGACGCCGCAGGAAGAGCTCGATCTCTCCCGTGCCTGGCGCAAGAATGAAGACACCAGTGCGGCACACCGTCTGGTGACGTCTCACCTTCGTCTCGTGGCCAAGATTGCCATGGGCTATCGCGGCTATGGCCTCCCGGTGAATGAACTCATCAGTGAGGGCAACATCGGTATGATGCAGGCTGTCCGCCGCTTCGACCCGGAGCGTGGCTTCCGCCTTGCAACCTACGCCATGTGGTGGATCCGTGCCGCCATGCAGGAATATATTCTGCACAGCTGGTCACTGGTTAAAATCGGTACGACAGCTTCACAGAAAAAGCTGTTCTTCAATCTCCGTCGCCTGAAAGGGCAGATGCAGGCGATTGATGATGGTGATCTGAAGCCCGAGCAGGTGAACTCCATTGCCACCACGCTTGGCGTTCCGGAACAGGACGTGGTGTCCATGAACCAGCGCCTCGCTGCCCCAGACCATAGCCTGAATGCGCCCCTGCGCATTGATGGCGAAGGCGAGTGGCAGGACTGGCTGGTGGACGACAACGAAAACCAGGAGCAGACCTACGCGGCGTCCGAAGAATTCAGCGGTCGTAAAGCTCTTCTCGATCAGGCCATGATGACTCTGAATGAGCGCGAACGTCACATTCTGGCGGAGCGTCGCCTCAAGGAAGAGCCTTCTACGCTGGAAGATCTTTCTCACCACTACAACGTGTCACGTGAGCGGATCCGTCAGATTGAAGCACGCGCCATGGAGAAGCTTCAGAAGGCCATGTCGGCCGAAGTTGAACTTCGTCGTCGCGAGAACGGCCTTCAGGCCTGATAAGAAAAGCTTTTTAGAGAATGGGCTGCCAGCAGAAGTGTTGGCAGCCCTTTTTATGTGACGAAGCCCAATCCTCTCCCGAGGAGGGCAGACGTGGATGGCCTACGCCTTTCTCTGTCCCGCCTCGGAAGGCACAACAGGCCTTCGCAAGCATCGTCTATCAAAACAAAGACTGCCAATTTTTCGAACTGTGTTGAATGGCGCCTAAAAAGCGTCAGGCTGCATCTTCATTGGTCAAAAGCTCACACCCATTTTCATGTGTGTATTGAAGCGGCTGAGGCTGCCATTCATGCCATACAAGAGCCCTTGCCTGAGCCGTTCAATTTATATGCATCGCCCTAACTAACCGAACAGGGGGCTTATTGGGAAAGAGGCACGGCCAGAGCTAAACCGCCCGCCATTGCACCGCCACCTTTACGATGCTGGTCAGGATGATTTTCCGCCGCCGCGTCGTTAATTTCGCCAACTTTATTGGAAAAGAAATCAGGCTTCACATAGGCGTCAGGCTGCGTTGAATCCTGAGGACCTTCAATATTCTCATCGGGAACTGGTGCTGCACCGAAACCCGAGGTCATTTGCTGAGCCACGACCTCTGCCCGATGGTGGTCCAGGCCGCGCATCAGCGCCGCTCCTTGCCGCGGGTCACCCGATGCGTCCTGAGACAGAGAAGCATTAAAAGGATGCGTAAACGCTGAGAACGGCTTTTTCGTCGCCGAAGCTGGCTGCACAGTTTCGGCAGCAAACACACTGCATGTCCCTACTGCCAGAGCGAACAATGGAAAAGACTTCATCAGCATAGGCAGAAGGCGCATCAGGCGGATTCCAGCACGACGGGGAGCTGAAAACAGTGTGCTGGGTCAAAGCCTCCAATTACAATTGAAAAAGTTGGAAAGTTTCGTGACGTCACAAAACGTGATCCGCCCACGTGTCCGAATTGAATATTTTGTAAAGCTTACTTGACATTCGAGTCTAAAAAGTAAAGCTTGCTTTACATCAGGAGGGCTCAGACATGTTGTATGGTCGTCAATATCTCATCGAACTCGGTAGCGCGCTCGCGCTGTATCTTGTGCTGCTGTTCGGAGCCAATTATCTGCAACAGGCACTCCACCCGGCACCTTTAACAAGAATAATACTGGCACTCACGCCCATGGTGGGAGCGGTGACAGCCGCATGGGTCATCATGCGTGCAATCTGGCGAATGGATGAATTACAACGTCGGATTCAGTTGGATGCCATTGCAATGTCATTTTTGGGAACCGCTCTACTGACCTTCGGCTGGGGCTTTGCCGAAAGTGCCGGGTTACCAAAGCTCAGAGCTTTTGCAGTCTGGCCGATCATGGGAACCCTCTGGTGGATCGGGGGCCTTGTCGCCCAAAGGCGCTATCGATGAACAACTGCCTCAAGGAACTTCGGGCAGAACGAAGCTGGAGCCAGGCCGATCTGGCCGCAGCGCTGGCGGTTTCAAGACAAACAGTCAATGCCATTGAAAAAGGGCGTTACGACCCGAGCCTGCCATTGGCATTCACGATTTCCCAGCTTTTCGGCCGCAGTATTGAGGAAATTTTCTTCCCGTAAACCGACCATAAAAAAAGCGGGGAGATTGCCCTCCCCGCTTTTTTAGAACTCAGTCCAAACCAAGCTGGTGTCCGGTTGTGCGAAGCACCTCGATGCCTGGAAGAATTTTTCCTTCCAGCCATTCCAGGAACGCACCACCCGCCGTGGAAACGTAGCTCATCTGGCCAGCAACCCCGGCGTGACGTAGCGCGGAAACGGTGTCTCCACCGCCTGCAACGGTGCGAAGCTTGCCTTCCTGCGTCAGGCGAGCAGCTTCCTGTGCAACCTCAACCGTTGCACGATCAAACGGCTCGATCTCAAACGCCCCAAGCGGACCGTTCCACACAAGCGTTTTCAACGTAGCCAGACGCTCGTTAATCAGCGCCACAGTGCGCGGACCAGCATCAAGGATCATGGCGTCGGCAGGCACTTCGCCAATCAGGCAGGTTTCGGTTTCTGCACCGGCCTTGAATTCGCGCGCCACAACGGCATCCACTGGCAGAATGATTTCACAGCCCTTTTCCTGCGCCAGATGCGCAATCTTGCGAGCTGTTTCGTGCATGTCCGCTTCCTGAAGGGACTTGCCGACATTCATGCCTTCTGCCGCCAGGAACGTGTTGGCCATGGCACCCGTGATGAACAGTGTGTCCACCTTAGCGATGACATTGCCAATCAGGTCCAGTTTCGTGGAAATCTTGGAGCCACCGATGATGGCACCAACCGGACGCTCCGGGTTTTCCAGCGCAGCCGAGAGAGCCGATAGCTCAGCCTGCATCAACCGGCCGGCGAAAGACGGCAGATCATGCGCCACGCCTTCGGTAGAAGCATGGGCACGATGCGCTGCCGAGAAGGCATCATTGACGAAAATATCGCCATTCTGCGCAATCGCTTTGGCGAATTCTGGATCGTTGGCTTCTTCACCCGCATGGAAGCGCGTGTTTTCCAGAACCAGCACTTCTCCATCATTGAGAGCCGCAACAGCAGCTTCAACAGTCGGGCCTACGCATTCCGGAACGAAACCAACCGGCTTGCCCAGAACTTCCCCAAGCTTTTCAGCAATCGGACGCAGGGACATGCCAGGAACGACCTTGCCCTTCGGGCGGTCGAAATGGCTGAGGACCACAACGCGCGCGCCCTTACCGGCAAGCTCATTGATGGTCGGGGCAACGCGCTCGATGCGCGTGGCGTCAGTAATGACGCCGTCATGCATCGGCACGTTCAGATCAGCCCGGACGAGCACGCGCTTGCCGCGTGCCTCCAGGGTGTCGAGCGTGCGGAAAACCATGGGTCAGAGGCTCCCGAAAGCAGCAGCCGTGTCGGCCATGCGGTTGGAGAAACCCCACTCATTGTCATACCAGGCGCAGATGCGAACAAGCTGGCCGCCATCGACCAAAGCCGTCTGTGTTGCATCGAACGTGGAAGATGCAGGAGAGTGGTTGAAATCCGTGCTGACCAGCGGCGCCGTGTTGTAGTCCAGAACGCCCTTGAGCTTGCCTTCGGACGCAACGCGGATTGCTTCGTTCACGGCTTCAGCGGAAGCAGGAACGGTCTTCGGCACGAAGTCGAGCGAGACAAGAGAGACGTTCGGCGTCGGAACGCGGATCGCCGTGCCATCCAGCTTGCCCTTCAGGTGCGGCAGAACCAGACCAACAGCCTTGGCAGCACCCGTGGACGTCGGGATCATGTTCAGAGCCGCAGCGCGGGCACGACGGGGATCCTTGTGCAGGGTGTCCACCGTGCGCTGGTCACCGGTGTAGGAGTGAATCGTGACCATGTAGCCGCGCTCGATGCCGAACGCTTCGTCCAGAACGTAAGCGACAGGAGCAAGGCAGTTCGTGGTGCAGGATGCGTTGGAAATGACCTTCATGTCCGGCGTCAGAACATCTTCGTTCACACCGAAAACAATGGTGGCATCCACATCCGTTGCAGGAGCGGAGACGATGACGCGCTTTGCGCCAGCTTCCAGCAGGGCAGCGGCCTTTTCACGCGTGGTGAAGAGACCCGTACATTCCATGGCAACATCAATGCCTTCGAATGGAACCTTGGACGGATCACGCTCAGCAGAAACGGTAATCGGACCATAGGTGCGGCCGTTTGCTTCAATGATGAGCGTATTGCCTTCAGCACGGACCTTGCCCGGCAGACGGCCATGGACGCTGTCATAAGCCAGAAGGTGTGCGTTTGCTTCGACCGAGCCAAGATCGTTGATAGCTACGACCTCAACGTCCGTACGACCGCTCTCAATGATGCCGCGCAGAACGAGACGTCCGATACGTCCGAAACCGTTGATTGCGATTTTTACCGCCATGCCTGCCTACTCCGCTATTCTGACGAAAGGGCTTCTTCCATAGCACCGCCACAGCGAAGCAACAGGGGGTTGGCATAGTTTTTCATGAACTTGATGCTCTTAATCTTGCCGAAACCCTCCGTTCCTGCGACGGTCCCGCGCAATATGGCTGCATTTGTCCGACATTTTCGTTCGCCCCGAGGCATCATGGCTCCACGCGCCCTTTCTCTGGCAGGCTGCATCCTGCTGGCTACGCCCCTGCTTGCCGGGTGCAAACTGGTTGATCAGCGCACGTTCAACCCGCAGGCTGGCAAACCGCCCCAGCCATATATCCCGCCACCGCCCCCCGCCCCGAAAGCGAAACCGCCATTCCTGCAGATCGAGGGCGGGACTCCGGAATCCGAGTACGGACCTGTTGTGGATCAGGCTGTTAAGTCAGCGTTGGCCCGCAAGGAAAACGTCCTGTTCATCGTCAGGCTTCTGGTTCCGCTCCAGTCTGATCCGGCAGCGCAGGCCAAGGCCATGACGGAGGCTACACAAACGGATCTGGAACCAGTCGCCCACAGAATCAGCACGGCGGGCGCCCAGCCTATCCAGATCGAGATGCATGCTCTCACCGATCCATCGGTCCAGCATCCGCTGATCCGTGTGGACGTACGCTGACCAGCCACCACGGAAACATACCATTATGCCAAGTGCAGCCTGCGCCGTTCTGACCCATAATGCCGCTCCTCTCCTGAAGGAGTGGCTGCTATGGCATCTGGCACTCGGGTTCGAGCGCATTCTCGTGCTCGATGCGGGCTCCACAGACAATACGCAGGCCATCGCCCTCACCGCAGAACATATCGGCCCGGTTGAATTTCATGAATTCGCCAGAACGGATGACCTCTCTCCTCATGAGCTTCGTCAGGTTCTGACAGCCGAAGCAGTTCGTCTGGTGGGGCGGGAACAGGATTGGCTGCTGGTTCTGGACGTTGATGAATTCCTCGATCCGGACACAACGCTGGACAATCTCCTTGTAACGGCAGGAGATGCTAATGCGATTGCCATTAACTGGTGCGTTTACGGCAAACCTCTCGAGCCAGTCCCGGCCGGATCTGTGATTCAGGCATCTTCCTACCGCAGTGCTTCCACCTTTCCTGACAATGGAATGGCCCGGCTATTTGCACAGACAGAAAATCTCCCGGTCCTGATGGACGTTCTGTCTCCGGATTTCTCTCCCCAACGCATTGTCCACCCAGATGGCACACCAGTCGATCAGGCTGGCCCAGGTCTCCATGTCTCGTGGGAAGGAGCGCGCATTCTTCATTATGTCTGGGCGGGAGACCCGGACATGCCCCCTCACCTTGCCGAACATTATTTCTGCCGGGATGAGGAAGATCTCTCTCCGAGACGGAGACTGCCTGATGTGTCCGTGATCCGGCATGACTTTATGGATGCACAAGCCTATCGAGGGCTGGCAGACCTTCTGGATCGGCTGCACCAAGATCCTTCCATGGCCTTACCCGCGCTTTTGGATGCAGGAAGTTCCATGCCGGACCATGGCCAGCATGAGCGATTTTCTTTTCATCGTGTCCGGCCATCCGCAAGAGAACGTCTTCTTCTGACACCTCAGACGGCTCCTCTGCCAACACGCACACGGGCTGGTTTTATTCGGGACGGAGCAGGCAATTTTCTGCTCGTCGGTGAAGATGGATTTCCCGGATTATCAAACGATCAGAACATACAAACGAAGGAAAAACTGGCCGCCATCTATCAAGACAGCCATCCTGAAATTCTCATGCTCGCGTCTTTAAACGGACATCCTGTTCAACTGGCGAACCAGTCTCTTCTCCGCCCCGTCCTGAAAATACGTTGGATTGACGCCAATACATTTGTTTTCGAGGATGAGAGCAGCCTTGCCGACACGTTGTTTCACTTCGTGGTCGCCGACGAGAAGATTTCTCTGGATCTCCCGCCCCTTCCAGCCACCGACACATCGGAAGGCCTTTCTTTCAAGGGGTTCTGTGCCTGGTTTATTCGCCACCCCAATTGCGCACTGCGAGACGTAGCACGCGTCATCGCTCTGCTCTCTAAAAAGGGGCGGAGCGATCTGGAAAACGTTGCACCAGAATTACAAACGTTCCTCTGGTTTTTAGAGGATACGGGACAGAACCAGACCGGCCAATAGGCCCAGAACCAGCAGAATCAGGCCGTTCCGCAAGCGAACTCCCAATGGTGCCCCAACCGGAATAGCGGCCATGGACGTTGCACTCTCCCGGAGTGCCACAATCTCTTCCTGCTGCGCGCGCTCCTCCTCCTGCCGCTGCCACACACGACCGCTCATCTTGCGAATATAGTGCCCCGCATCCGCAGGCGTCGTTGCAGAATGATCCACCAACCGTTCCGCCAGCGTTCGATTAGCAGTATGCCCGACGCCCAGAACACGATGCGCCCCACAGTTGGAGAGTGCTTCCAACACGAGCGGATGCTCGAACACCGCGAAATCAGAAGCATCTCCACCGCCACGGATCAGGACAATAATGTCTTCCCGACACGTACCGATGGCATCGGCAATGCGGTGTGGATCCGTCATGGCCACGGGGAGTGCTCGAATACGCTCCGAACGCCACCCGCCCCCCAGTGCCTGAAGAAAATCTTCCGAAACCAGCGCATTGGAAGATGCAGAATGAATCAGAAGTAGTCTGGCGTCCCGGCGCTCGGGATAGGGCTGAAACTGCCAGTTTAGCCCTCTCAGAACATCAAGCAGGGATCGTTCTGCCCGATCCACTTTCTGACGACCGGGATCATGCGGCTCAACGGTGAGCACTTCAAACCGCAGGGCAACCTGCCCGCGCAGATGACGAGCGCGCAGAAAACCTGTCACTCGCACATGATCTCCAGCCCGCACATCTGCCGCTGCGAGAACCAGTTTGGTTGCTTCCAGAGAGATGGACGTTCCAAACTGCGGGTCGATCAGAGGAAGCTGATAATATTTCTTGTACGCATTAGGCGCGACATCGCCCAGTTGCCCCTCTACCGCGAGAGGAAAACTCCATTCTTCAAACCGTCCGCAGATCTCATCCAGCCGGGCCGTGAACAGATCCTGAACCTGAAGCGGCGACAGGACTGGCATGGCAGCCATATCATTGGCTGAAGAATCAGTTCGGGTGCGTCTCGGAAAAGCGTCCATGCCGCACCATATGGAGTAAGAACAGATGTTCTCACAGAGGGTGCAACAGCCCTCACACCATTTTTTTATGCATTTTCAGAAGGTTGGTCTGTCTTGACCGGTTCTGCTCCCCAGGATCTTCTCCTCCGACTTCAGAAATCCCGTTTCCGGGCCCGGTTTCATCTGGATGAGCAGGCGCGCCTTTATCTGGAAAATCGTGGGCTGGATGCTGTCATGGAACATGGCACAGCCTTCATCCGGGCTCGTCTGGCACCTGCATGGCCGGCGCAGGACGGAAAGCAGACGCCGATGCGAGGGCATCCGGTCTTCATCGCACAGCATGCAACGGGATCATGCTGCCGAGGATGTCTGGCGAAGTGGCATGGAATTCCCGCAGGAAAGCCTCTGTCTCGTGACGATCAAGACGCCATTCTAGCTGTCCTGCGCGCATGGATCCTGAAAGATATGGGGACGGATGTTCCCCACAAACCGGCTCAGGGCGTGCTGTTTTGAATCTTTTTTCCTCGTGGCAGAAAACGCTCTGCCAACAGGATGACAACAATCGCAAAAGCGCCCATTTCGATTTGTGAACGGGTCTCAGCCTGAATCATCATGGCAATGATCGCCAGACCAATCAGCGCAAGCGCCACATAGGCCCCAAATGCTTTCTGAGGCATCAGCTTCAGCCGTCCCAGAACCAGTAGGGCGTTGTTGAAAAGCATAAATCCGCCCGTCAGGCTGACAAGAACAGCAAAAATGACGCCTGGCGACAGAACGGCCGTTACCGCCACAAGAATGGCACTTCCGACACTGGCGAGAAGCGCGCGACGGGGAAGCTGCGTTTTAGGCTCAACCGCCAGAAAGACTGCAGGAGCATCTCCCTCTTCAGCCAGTTCAAACAGGATGCGTGAGGTGACGTAAATGCCAGAGTTCAGGCTGGAAAGCGCCGCTACGAGAATGACAATGCCCATTGCCAACCCGGCGAAAGGCACATGAAACCGGTTCAGAACCAACAAAAATGGTGACTGTCCGGGTACGATGTCACTCCAGGGCACAAGGCACAGAATCATCGAGATGGTAACAAGATAAAAGCCACCAATGCGAAGGGGGATGGTCCGTGTTGCGCGGGCAATGTTCACTTCCGTGTTGTCGGACTCAACCGCGGCCACCGTCGCAATTTCACTGCCTCCCATCGAGAAAAGCACTGTTGGAATAACGGCGAGAAGCGCCATTAAGCCGTGAGGCATAATACCGCCATGCGCAAACAGGTTTTCCTGCACGGGAATGGAATGCGCCCCGAACGCCCAGATACCAATTCCGATGAAAAGCACGATGGCAGCCACCTTGATGGCTGAAAACCAGTACTCGAACTCACCGTACCCTTTGACAGACAACAGATTGATGGCGGTCATCACGCCCAGAATAAGGAGTTCCAGAACGGCATAGGGAACCGGGATATAGGGCGCGAGCATGGATGTTACGGCGATGGCCTCAACACCAATCACCGTTACCCATGTCAGCCAGTAGGTCCAGCCCGCCACGAAACCAAAGCGATCCCCAAGAGCATGGCGGATCTGTCCGAGAAATGACGCACGCCCTGGTGTTTGTGAGGCAAGGTCTCGCATCATGCCGTTCACAAGCCAGACGAGAAGTCCCGCCAGAACGTATGACACGATGACGGCTGGTCCACCCATCGACAGGGCAGCCGAGCAGCCGATGAAAAACCCAGCACCAATCACCCCGCCCAAGGCAATCATGACAACATGTCTCGTCCGGAGACTTTGGGCGAGCTGATCTGTCTGGGTCATGAAGTGTCCTTGTCCGTGGTCTGTGTCAGACTGGAAGATCCCTGTTATCTGCCAGGGTTTCCATGGTCATGTATGAGGTGATGGCATCCAGCTCGACCTTGCTGATGATCTGCTGATAGACACGGTCGAAATCGTTCATGTCGCATGCCACGACCTTGAGAAGATAATCATACTCACCGGCAATCCTGTAAAAATCAACGATGTTTGGGATCGAAACGACCACTTTGCGGAACGTTTCAAACCATTCGTGTGAATGATGACGCGTCCTCATCAGCACAAAGACCGTCAATGTCAGGCCAAGCGCCTGAGCGTTGAGACGGACGGTATCGTGGCTGATGATTCCACTTTCCCGCAGGGCGTTCAGGCGCCTCCAGCAGGCATTCTGGGAAAGGCCAACCTGTTCAGCCAGTTCACGCTGGGACGGCGTCCCCTGCTTCTGGAGAATACGAAGGATGGCACGGTCCGTTTGATCGATGATTCTGCTCATAATGATGTAAATGACAACAAAAAACCGGTTTTCGTCTACAAGAAAGAGACAGTTTCCTATCCGCCATTGAGATATTTTCCTCTGACGAGATCAGGTAAGAGGACAGGGCAGCATGGAAACGATCGGCAGTCTCGACAACAGTGCAACAGCGCTTGAGCAATTTGAGAAAATGCTCCGTGCAGGTGGTCGCGACGCCCTCCGCAAGGGCGTTCTCGGAGACGGCACGAAGTTCATGAGCCCTTTTGGTGTTCAGTCGCTTCTTTATGCAGACTATGTCGCTTCAGGGCGTGCGCTTGTTCAGGTTGAGACATTCGTCATGAACGAAGTTCTTCCCTACTACGCCAACAGCCACACTGAAGCGTCTTTGTGCGGGGCATACATGACGCGGATGCGTAATGCGGCTCGCGATACGATTGCTCGCCTTTGTCATGCCCCCATGGATCGTTTCACGACCATTTTCATGGGCAACGGCGCGACAGCAGGCCTGAACCGTCTCGTACATCTGCTGGAAATCCCTGCTCGCTGTGCTGCTGGAAATCGTCCGATCATTTTCATTGGCCCGTACGAGCATCACTCCAATATCCTCCCATGGCGGGAAAGTGGCGCCGAGATCATCGAGATCCCGGAAGCCGAGAATGGTGGTCCAGATCTTGCCATTCTTGAACAGGCACTGACCGCCTGCGACAAAGGCCGCCTGAAAGTCGGCTCTTTCTCCGCAGCGTCGAACGTCACCGGCATCATGACGGATGTAGATGCCGTAACGGAACTTCTGAAAAAGCACGGGGCTCTGGCGATCTGGGATTATGCGGGTGCCGCTCCGTATCTTCCCATCGACATGAAGCCGGGCACGCCTTTCGAAAAAGATGCCGTGGCAGTGTCCTGTCACAAATTTATCGGTGGCCCGGCAGCCTCAGGCGTCCTGATCGTCCGCAATGACGTCGTGACGCGGTGCGGCCCGGTTCTTCCAGGCGGAGGAACAGTACGGTTCGTTTCCCCCTGGAACCATGACTACACCACCAGCCTTGCGGCTCTCGAAGAGAGTGGAACACCAGATGTAGTGGGAGACATCCGCGCTGCACTGGCCTTCATCGTCAAGGACGTCATTGGCCAGACTTTCATGAGCGACCGCAATGCAGAGCTTCGCGCCCGCGCCGTTGCCCGTTGGAGCAAAAACCCGAATATCCGCATTCTTGGTCACGCCACAGCTGAAGCCCTGCCCATCTTCTCCTTTCAGGTCCGGGACGAAAGCACAGGTGGCTTCATCCACCAGCAGCTTTTCACGCGCATGCTGTCGGACCGCTATGGCATTCAGGTGCGTGGAGGATGCGCGTGTGCAGGACCATATGCACATCGCCTGCTCGACATTGACGAAGCGGCCTCGGATGCAATTCGTCAGGCCATTCTGTCTGGGCAGGAAATCGAGAAGCCCGGCTGGACACGCCTGAATTTCAGCGTGCTGATGGATGATGCCAAAGTCGAACGCATTCTTGATGCTGTTGATGCCCTGGCGCTTGATCCTTATTCGGTCGCGGCCGCTTACGAATGCGATATCTCGACAGCCCGGTTCCGTCCAAAAGCTGCTGCTTAACCCAGACAGGGACGCTCTCTCGCCGTCCCTTCATCTTCAAGCCAAAACGGGGCATCTTCCAGACAACAGCAGGAAGGTGCTCCATGAAGACTTTGACCGCCGCCGAAACGCGAAAACTGCTCCCCTTTCCCGCCCTTGTGGAAACACTTCGGAGAGCAGCTCAGGACTATCATGCCGGGCAGATCTCCTGTCCTGAACGCATGGTTGTGCCAACGCTTGATCGCTCCGGGACGGTCATGTCCATGGTTGCGTGTGCGCCCGATATTCTCACGACAAAACTTCTGACCCTTTATTCTGGCAACTCCGCACGCAGCCTTCCTGCTATTCAGGGGCAAGTCATGTGCATGGATGCTGTCGATGGACAGTTTCTGTTCGCATTGGATGGCGTTGCTACGACAGAGCGACGGACCGCTGCCATCTCCATGCTGGGGTTGGACTGCTTTCGCCCAGACACTCTGGAAACGGTTCTTCTCATTGGTACCGGCGTACAGGCCAAAGCTCATCTGGAAGCGCTGAATGTGCTTTATCCGGGCCTCACAGTTTACATTCGTGGCCGTTCCCGTGAGAGCGTAGCCGCACTGACAGGAAGCGACACATACCCTGCCCTGAGACTTCGCAACGATGACGAAGCCTGCAACCCGGATGTGGTCGTCACCGTGACCAGCAGCCAAAGTGTTCTGTACGACGCGCCGCCAAAGTCTACGCGACTGATTATTGGTGTGGGGGCTTATCGACCGGAAATGATTGAAATTGGTCCGGCCATCGTCAACGGAAGTACCTGTATTGTGGATGATCCCGTTGGTGCACCGTCAGAGGCGGGAGACATCATTCAGGCAGGGAAAAACTGGGAAGAGGTCCAACCTCTGGCCGCTTACCTATCCGGCAAAGAAAAACCGGAAGGTCCGGTATTTTTCAAGAGTGTCGGCTGTGCTGCGTGGGATCTGGCAGCGTGTCGCCTTGCCCGGCAAACACTGGGCCTCTAGGAAGCGGCGCCCCGTCCGAGAATACTGCTCAGACGGGATAAGCTATCTTTACCAGAGATAGACCAGCTTCATGTAATACGCATTCGTCTCAGGCACGTTTCTGCCATCGACAGAATGAGAATACCGACCGGTTAATGAGACGCGCTTGGAAATATTGACCATGGCGCCCACACCCAGTGCGACTTCACGCCCACTGGATTCACTGACCCAACTGTTGGCAGTGTTGTCCCGCATTCCGGCTGTGTTCTGCCAGTCGAATGCAAAGAACGGCTCAACAATCTTGCTCGCTTTCCAGCTGAAACGCAGGTTGGAATGAAAGACCGTCCCGGGCGAGTAGCTATGCTCGCCTGTCTTGTGCTTCGTGGATGCTACAATTGCACCCAGATCCCCATCGAAGCTGAAATGCTTCCATTCATAATCGAACATGAAGCTGGACAGGTTTGACCAGTAGCTCGGGGACAACGCATCCCGTGTGCCAACCGGCGTCTGCATGAAGGTCTGGATACCGAAGGTGCTGTGAGCATTCGGCTTGAACCAGACGGCAGGGCCCACGATTGTCGGACCGAGGCCACCGTAATCCTTGCCCTGTGCCAGAACGAAGCTTTCCGACTGAATGACTTCAAACGCAAAACCGACATGCGGCAGAGCGTCAAAGCTGCGGAAGTGCACGTACTTCGTCATACCCGCCCAGGTGTGGCTTCCCCCAGTGGGCTGACGGCGGCCACCACTGTCATAAGTGTTTCCCGCGACATTCCCATCTCCGTACTGCACGAGCACGTTGAACGGTTTGAAGTCCACCGGCAGGTCGTATTCATGCGGGCCTATGATGGCCAGAGGAATATCAGCAGCATGTGCCGCAAGGGCTGGCAGGAGGGAGGAAGCGGGCAATAGAATGCTCAGGGCCCGGAGACACCCTCCGGACCAGATTTTGCGAACCATGACTTTTATTTCCGTAGAAGAAGAAACTGGAGCGCCTCCAGTAAAGAAAGCGCTCCAGCAGTAATAAGGCCAGATCAGTGCGCGGCTGCGCCCTGCTGTCCGTCAATCGTGTAAGCGATGATATAGTCACCGCTACGGGTGCCAAGGCCCCCATGACCGCCAGCGGCGATCAAAACATACTGCTTCTCGCCGATTTGATAGGACATCGGGGTTGCCTGTCCGCCAGCCGGCAGACGGTCACGCCAGATGACCTTACCGGTCGAGACATCAAAGGCACGCAGGTAATCGTCAGCTGTCGCACCCATGAAGGATACGCCACCCTTTGTGATGACACTGCCACCGATGTTGTACATGCCGGTCGGAAGCGGAAGGTTGTTGTGAGTCCGGAAAGGACCGGTGTCGCGCGTCGTACCAACCGGATGTTGCCAGACAATCTTCTTTGTCACCAGATCGATAGCGGTAATCGTACCCCAGACTGGTCCCTTGCAGGGGATCTGAAGCGGATTCAGCCACGGGCTGGTGTAAGCGATGTAAGGCGTACCGTAGTCAGGAGAAACACTAAGCGCATCGCCCTTGGCTTCCGGCTTGTCACCCTTGCCATCCCACTTCGGCAGGATACCACTGGTTTCAGCGTGGTTACGCTTCTCCAGACGGATGCGGAACGGCAGGTAGCTTGCGTTGGCGATCAGCAGCTTGCGCTGCGGGTCGATAGACGCACCCTGCCAGTCAACCACGCCATAGAATGCCGGATAGACGATCGTCGTCTTGCCAACATGCGGCGGCGTGAACTGACCTTCATAAGCGGACTGACGGAACTGGATGCGGCAGATCATCTGATCCAGCAGCGTCGCGCCCCACATGTCGCTTTCCTTCAGGTCAGGCGGCGTCAGAGACGGCAGACCGACAGCAAACGGCTGCGTCGGAGACACATGGTCGTCTGCAGCAACGCCCGCAGTCGGAACCGGACGTTCCTCAACCGGGTAACCCGGAACAGGCTTGCCTGTGCGACGGTCCAGAACGAAGAACTCACCGCGCTTCGTGGTCTGGATCAGAGCCGGGACGGTTTCACCGTTCGGGCCTGGAAGATCAACCATCGACGGGCCAATGGCCAGATCCATGTCCCACAGATCGTGATGCACGGTCTGGAAGGTCCAGCGACGCTCACCAGTTTCGATGTCGAGAGCAATCGTAGCACTGGAGGTTGCGTCGTCGAACGGACGGCGCGAACCACCCCAGTTATCCGGCGGGGAGTTACCCATCGGCAGGTAAAGCAGGCCGAGGTTCTCATCTGCCGTGTAAACGCCCCATGCATTCGGGGTGTCACGCGTCAGCTCGTCGTTCGGGCCGGGCTTCCAGTTTTCTGGGTTGTGACCGGCATCCCAGGCCCACTCGATTTCACCAGAAATCGGGTTGAACGCGCGGATGGCACCGGACGGCTCGAAGTTCGCCTGGTTATCAAAGATCCAGCCACCGAGAACCACACGATCCTTCACCACCAGCGGCGGAGACGTCACGAAGTGGAAGCCATGCGGCACATGACCAAGATACTGGCGCAGGGAGATGAAGCCGTGCTCGCCGAAGTCTTCACAGGGCTTGCCTGTTTCAGCATCGACAGCAAGGAGACGAACGTCACCAACCGGGGAGAAGATACGCTTCTGGCAGGCCTTAGAGCCATCAGGAGCCGTATAGTCATCCGGAGCCTTGTAGTAGGAGACGCCACGGCAGGCGAGATAGACGTTGGCAGCCAGATCTTCAGCAGCAGGCTTCGGATCGAACTTCCACTTCACCTTGCCCGTTGCGGCATCAAGGGCCATGACCCAGTTATGCGGCGTGCAGAGGTAGAGCGTGTCATCAACCTTGATCGGGGTAACCTCAAGGTTGAACTCGTGACCCTGATCCGGACCAGCCACAACGCCTTCGTCAGCCTTCTGGACGTCACCCGTCTGGGTAACCCAGGCGCGCTTCAGGTTGCTGATGTTGGCAGGCGTGATCTGACCCAGCGGGCTGTAACGATCACCGCCGACCGTCCGGCCATAAGCAGGCCAGTCAGCTGCGGGCGTGCCCTTGCCGGTTTCGTCAACCTGGCCAGATGCAGCCATACGCTCGGCCGGGAGCGTGCCATTGATGGAATAGGAGGTGAAGCAGCTTACAACGATCGCCACCACGGCGATGGCAGCAGAACCGGCCAGTTCGCGCTTGTCCGCAGCCCAGGACGCATTGGAGCGCCAGACCCACGGCAGAAGCATCCAGCAGGCAATGCCAACCAGAGTGAACAGACGAACTTCCAGCCCCCAGATGTTGAAGCCGACTTCAACAACAGACCAGATCGTGGCAACCAGCAGCAGACCTGCATAAATACGGCCTGCCTGAGACGGGTTCTTCAGGCTGACGGCAGCCGCCGCAAGCATGACGAGACCAGCCAGCGCATAGAACCAGGACCCGCCGAGCACGAGCAGATAACCGCCCCCACCCAACAGGAACAGCCCAACAAGCGCGAGCAGGATAGAGGTTACTGGAGACAGCACCCTCTGGAGAGAAGAAGACATGACACCTCGTTTTTCAAAAATATGGAAAACCACTTTTTCTGAAATATTTTGTCTCTCTTAATCGCTTAAGGAGCAGGATATGATCCGTTCCCATATGACTGTGCGAGGGCAGAAAACTGCTGCGCAGGTCTTTCCCTGCCGGCCGGATGGTTGTCTTGAAAAGCTTGTTTCTCATCCATGCATCCAACCCCTCGCCAAGAGCGTTACAACAGAAAGGCGAGAGCTACCGGCGGACGAAACTTTCGTTTGAAAGACACGGGCACCGGTCAGTCACGCACTCTGACAGCCTTGTTCCTTCCCCAGCCCGCGCGATGCCATCCATGATCGGATCTCTTTCACCCGATTGTGACTATATCGTCGTCACCTGTCGCAGTTCTGAGACACTTCTGAAAAACGAGAGGCACTCATGACCGGTATTACGCCACAAACCGGTCTGTCCGAGTCATGGATCCGGTGCTCCACCAGCTACAATCTTGACCCGGCGGAGCGGTGGGAAACGCGCCTTCTGAGCCCACCGGAGTTGCGCTTCATCAGCAATCGTACGCGCCTTCTGATCCAGCATGCCCTGCCAGAAATGGAGCGTCTGCATACGATGGTGATGGCACTTGGCTTTACCGTGATGCTGGCGGATGCGAACGGCGTTGTTCTGTCACGTCAAACCAGCCGGGAAGATCTGACCGGCTGCCGTCGCTGGGGCTTTCAGGCCGGGGCCCTCTGGGATGAAGCCAATGCCGGGACGAACAGCATTGGAACGTGCCTGCAGGAAAAAAAGCCCGTCATGGTGCTGCAAAGCCAGCACTGGCGTCTGTGCTTCCGGGGCCTGACCGGTATTGCCGCGCCGCTTTACAATGCCAGTGGAAAGCTGGCGGGCGTCCTCAACATCTGCTCTTTCGCGGGGAACGATATCCTGCCGTTTGCAGGCCTGCTGATGGAGACAATGACGACCACGGCACGCAAAATCGAAGAAAGACTGTTCCGGGAATTCTTCCCAAACGAGACGATCATTACGCTTGGGCTGGCGACGGCAAGTTCAACGCCGCTGGTCGCGCTGAACGCCGATGGGCATGTGCAGGGTGCCACCCATGCAAGCCGGGAGCGTATGCACTGGCCAGAAGGCGAACTGGAGCATCTTCCTGCCCTGATGAACTTCCTGGATTCAGAGGATGAGCTGAGTTTCCGCAAGGCCGAAGTCCACGTCATACGTTCGGCCCTTGCCACGACACAGGGCAATGTCAGCGCAGCGGCTCGCGCACTTGGCATCAGTCGCTCCACACTTCATCGCAAGATCAAAATGCTGAACCTGACGCCCTGAACAGCAGGTTCAGCCAGCAAAGGTTTCTTCGTACTCAGCAGGCTTGAAGCCCACACGCACGATCTTACCCGCACGTTCCAGAACAGGTCGTTTGATCATGGACGGTTGTGCCAGCATCAGAGCCACAGCTTTATCCTGTGTCAGATTGTCCTTCTGCTCCGGTGCCAGTTTGCGGAACGTCGTCCCAGCCTTATTCAGCAACACATCCCAGCCCACCTGACGAACCCAGCCTTCCAGCACAGCATCTGAGATCCCGTCCTTCTTGTAATCATGGAACGCATAATCGATCCCATGATCGTCCAGCCAGAGCCGGGCTTTCTTCATGGTGTCACAAGCCTTGATGCCATACAGCACGACTGAAACGGTCATTCCGGTTATTCCTTTTCCACAGCAATTCGGACTGAATTCTCTAGCCAGTCCCGATAGGAGCCGCCAGCACAGAGTGCAGGCAGTCAGAGCACTTTTATCGCCCTGACAGACCCTGTATTTTACCCACACATCACTCGCTCGAAGGGTAGACCATGCAACGCAGGACAGTCCTGACGAAAAGCACAGCAGTTCTTGTTGGCCTCATGTATTCTTCCATGGTCAGGGCCCAGGATCTGAAACCTTATCTGCGCGCCAGACCGTTAATCTGTGCGCATCGCGGTTGGACCAGCTCTTCAGGAACGGAAAACAGCCTTACCCAGATGCGCCAGACCCATCAGGCCGGTCCATTCATGATGGAAATTGATCTCGCCAAAACGGCTGACGGCACCATCATGCTAATGCATGATCGAGAGGTGGATCGTGTCACGACGGGGCACGGCCTCTTCAGCGCCCTGACCGATGCAAGGATCGCGACGCTACGACTCAGGAATGGGCATGGGACACCCCGCGACCCTGTTCCTACCTACGACAAGGTGCTGCAATGGGCCGCTGCAACACCCGATGCCCTTCTGATGCTCGATATCAAAGATGTCTCGCCTCATGATGCCTTACAACCCGTTCAGCAAAGAGGTTTATCAGAGCGGATTGTGGTGCTGACATTCAAAAAACAGCAGGCCCGGGAAGCCTTTGCTGCTGACCCCAAGGCGCTCATTTCCGTCCTCGTCACACAACCGCAGGATCTGGAAGCATATGCCGGAATGGCCGCTGGCAGACAGTTTGCAGCGTATATCCCACAAAACTCTCCACCATCTCTTTTCCAAGCCGCCCACGCAAATGGCGCCGTTATCATCACGGATCTGCTCGGCCCAACCGCAATAATGGATGCCGTTTCACCGAGTGAAGGCGCACACCGAGCGCATTTTCTGCCGATTGATATTCTGGTGACCAACACGCCACTGAAACTTCGGGCAGCGCTCGCACACGCCCTCTGACATCTCAGACAGTCTACGCTGTTGTCTCCTCCGCCAGAATGGCCAGCATCTGGTCGATGATGCGACCACTGGTTCGGGATGCCAGTCGCCCGAAGCCCAGGTCCCAGACGCGGCAGGCCTGCCCGACAGATGGCCCCCGGCATGAGGCATGAAGGCTGGTGACACCCGTGTCGCGCAGAAGATCACGCGCATTTCCTACACGCACACCACTTCCCGCCATAATTTCGATACGCCCGGCGGCATGATGCACAATATTCTTCAGAACAGAATGTCCCTTGGGGGCACTAATTGCCTGCCCGGACGTCAGTATTCTTTCAAAACCCAACTCAACCGCCTGATCCACGGCCATGAGTGGGTTAGGCGTGAGATCAAAGACGCGATGAAGCGTACGCCCCATTGACCCGGCGGCAGCAGACAAACGCTTCAGGGTTGGGATATCGAGCGTATGATCGTCCAGAGACGCGCCGAGAACCACACCAGCCAGCCCTGCTGCACGGGCGGCATCAATGTCCGCCAGCATCTGATCAATTTCCGCTTCGGCAAACACAAAGCCGCCCTCTCGGGGGCGGATCATGGCATAAACAGGAACCTTGGATTTTGCAGCAAGGTGCATCAGCCCTGCCGAAGGGGTCAGGCCACCCAGCGCCAGAGCGGAACACAGTTCAATCCGCGAGACGCCGGGCCGCTGGGCTGTCTGCAACCCAACGGCATCTTCAACACAGATTTCAAGCGTCGGCATAAACGTTCCTTTCCCAGACGGGAGAACGCACAGACCGACAGAACTCAGTTGTTCCAGCGAATTCCCGGCAATGCCTTCTCCACTTCGGAAACGGGCTTAATCGTTGCACAGTTTCCTTTCGGATGATGGCCTTTCAGCAGCGCCAGCGCAAACGGAACAGAATCAGCCGCAGAACCGTTCACCGCTCCGTTGTGGGTCAGACCGGAATAGGTCTTCCAGGTTACGTTCGTACCTGCGTCACACATGGCCGCCACAGCGTTGTACTGCTGGGCCACACCAGCTTCATTATCGGCGAGGCCTGTACCCACGAAAACCGGCATCGTCATGTGCGCATCCGGGATGGTGAATGCGTCCTGAAAGTCAGCTTCAAGCCTGGATGTATCACCTGCGTACGCATTGTCTTCGGTGATATCATGTGCCTCTGTGTACCGGAACAGATCGCCAAGGCAGGTTTGACGGGCCTGATGAGACAGGTCCTTGCCCTTATCCGTCATGTTCGCACGGACATCCACCTCAGGATGCAAGCTCTTCCGGGATCCCTCAATCGTCAGGATACCAAAAGCCGCAGCCATGTGGGGTGGTTCGACATTCAGGCGTGGAAGCGGCTCATGCTTGGGATGATCCGGCAGCTTGAATTGCGTTACGACGCCTGTTGCAACCGTTCCAAGGACATGCAGATCCGGTGCATATTTAGGGGAAAGCCAGGCCGTACCCAACGCAGCGCCACCGCCCTGCGACTGACCAACAAGAATGATACGGTTCTGAAGCGTGCCCTTGTACTGAGCCAGAGCGGCGCGCAGCCCGTTCAGAACACTGTAGCCTTCCGGCCGGTACATCAGATACGGATGCGGCCCTGGTGTTCCCAGTCCTTGATAATCACTGGCCACAACGGCAAAGCCCGCCTTCAGCCAATGATCCAGATAGGCACGATCCCGGGAGAGATATCCCCGCCAGGATGGGGCGCAGATATCCGCGATCCCTGTTGTGCCGTGTTCCCATGCCACAACAGGCCAGCCACCTTTAGGGGGCGTACCCTTGGGAAAGATGATCTGACCGGAAACCGTGACGGGATCAGGAGCATTCACCCCACTGACGGACGTGTAAAGCGTCCGTACGGCCTGGCCTGCATTCTCCGGCAGCGGACGATCGGTAATAGGCTGCGTGCGGATCATCTGACCCACCGTTGCCGGCACCTGAGCGGGCGGTGTGTAAAAATCGCTGACCCCGCCATCACCCAGAGCACGATCTACCTCTGCCACACCTGCAGGCTTTGCAGTCTGGGCAGGTTCGGCACAGGCCGCGAGAGACAGGAGTGTGGCAGCGCTGAGGGCAGCGCGGAAAGAAAGCTTCATTGTGGTCTCCAGCAGATCGAGGCAGATATTACTGACCGACGGCCACGCCGTCACGGTGCGGGTCACCCCAGCCCGTAAGGCCGTCCGGATGAATGGTGATGCCCTGCACGGCGGCATTCATGACGTCAATTTTCGGGTGATGCCCCATCGCACTCAAAGCAGAAGCAAGCCCAGCAGCAGATGTGCCCTGCTCCAGTTCCTCGGCATGATTCTGGGCGCCAATCCGAGGCTGCTCAATAGCCGTGCGGATATTTTGTCCCCACGCCAGATAGCCCACCAGCGTCTGCACGACAGAATCAATAATCCGGGCACCACCGCCCGCACCAACGATGACTTCAGGCTGTCCGTTCTGCCCAAAGACGATGGTTGGAGACATTGTGGTGATGGGACGCTTCCCCGGTGCTGCGATATTGGCCGCGGGCTGCCCATTCACGAAAGGATGCGACGCAAAATTCGTGATGGCATTATTCAGGACGACACCATCCACAATGATATCCGATCCAAAATTCAGATTGATCGTGGTTGTGAAAGACAGCGCATTGCCAGATGCATCACGGATGGACAGATGCGTTGTTGCAGGCACAGTCATAGGGTCGGACGATGGCAAAAGCGCCAGCTTCCCGGCAAGTTGTCCTGCTACCACCCGGTTGGCCGCTTCACCCGTTGAAACAAGCTTTGCCCGGCGATCGAGATACGCTGGATCAAGCATGGCTGCCGTATCCACGCGCGTGTAATCCGGATCAGCGGCATATTTGCGGCGATCGGCCTCGGCCAGACGGGAGGCTTCAAGCAGCAGATGGGCGGCTTCCACACTGCCCGGCTTATACTGACCAATGTTCAGGCGATCCAGAATGGCAAGCTGTTGCAGAACGGACAGTCCGCCCGCCACCGGGGGAGCTGCGGAGCAAATGCGACGGTTAAAGGCCGTAACACACAAAGGGGCCCGCTCGCGCACCTTGTAGTTCTTTAAATCCGCAGGAGACAGCGCGCCGGGATAAGCGCCACTCGTAACCGCAGCGGACAGCTTTTTCGCAAAAGCGCCCGTATAGAAATATTCCGCTCCATCATGCGCTACATGTTCAAGCGTGCCTGCCAGGTCGGCATTGTGCAGGATCGTACCTTTAGGCAGCGGCTGACCGCTGGCATCAAAATATGCCGAAAACTGCGGTTCTTTCGCGAGTTCCGGACGTTCGGTCAGGACAAGATGCAGATATCCGGCAAGCGGAAAGCCGTCTCTGGCAGCTGAAATTGCGGGCTGAAAAAGGTCGCTCCAAGGCAGCTTGCCATAGCGCTCATGCAGAAGTGCCAGCGTTCGCAAGGTTCCAGGGACGCCAACCACACGGCCCGTCCGCTGCAATGTTACTTCCGGAATCCGGACGCCATTGCGGTCATGCATGTAGTCCCGATGCATGCCGGCCGGCGCACTGGCCAGACCATCAAAGAAGCTTAGATGATCAGCCGCCTTATCCCAGTACAGGATGGTGGAACCACCACCCAGACCGGAAGCCTGGGGCTCCACCACGGCCAGAACCATCTGGGCCGCAATGGCAGCATCGACTGCACTTCCACCCTTCTGCAGAACATCAGAAGCGGCACGAGACGCCATGGGATTGGCTGTGGCGGCCATAAAATCGTGAGCCACTGTGGGCTGGGATACAGGCTGAACGGGTTGAAGCTGATGTGCACAGGCGCTCAGTCCGAGGGCCGTTGCTCCAAGCAGGCCGACAAGAACCGGAGTTCTGGCAGAAAGCTTTCTTTGGGAGAGAGCCGCACTTCTGATACGCATGGAAAACATCAACCTTCAGTTCCTGATCGGGAGCATCTACGTCAAACCGTTACGGTCTTCGATCTCTTCGATAAATGCTGTTATGGTGCGATAATTACTAACCTGCGGTTTGCAATGAACGTTTTTCAGGCTATGACGACCTTTATCGCGGTCGTTGAAACAGGAAGCATGACGTCTGCCGCAGAGCGGTGCGGCATCTCGCCAACAATGGTGGGCAATTACGTGCGCCTGCTGGAAGAACGTTTGGGCACAAGCCTGCTGAGACGCACGACACGCCGACAGAGCCTGACCGCATTTGGGGCCGTCTATTTCGCCAAGTGCCAGAAGATTCTCAGCATGCTGGACGAGACGGAACGGATGGCGGAAGCTGCCCAGAGCCTCCCTTCCGGAACCCTGAGGATTACCGCTCCGGTCACGTATGGCACACAAAGCATCACGCCCTGCATTGCAGATTACCTGAACGAGCATCCCTCCGTGGATATCGACCTCGTCCTGACTGAACGCAGCGTTGATCTGACGCATGAGAAGTTCGATATCGCCATCAGACTGGGCGTGCCGGAGCCTTCCTCCCTGATCTGTCGTCGGCTTGCCAATTACACCATGACGCTCTGCGCGTCCCCCGCGTATCTTTCGCGCCGTGAGGAACTCCTTACGCCCCAGCAACTGGCAACACATGACGCCTTGGCCTTTTCCTATACGCCAGCATCGCCCTGGCATTGGGCCAGGCGGGAATGGCACTTTGAGGGACCGCAGGGGCATGTCTCGATAGAAATGAACCGCAAGGGCCTTTTCAATAACACGCAGGCCATGCGCCGTGCCGCCTTATCAGGCATGGGGATTGCCATGCTGCCCTCAGACCTGGTGCGCGAAGATATCCGGGACGGAAAACTCCAGGCCCTTCTTCCAGACTATACGCTTCCGTCCCGGCCTATTTATCTCCTGTATCACAAGGAACGCTACAGCGCGCCGACCCTCCGCTCATTCATCCAGTTCCTGATCCAGCAACTTGGGGGCATCCAGGGTTGATGGCGAAGAGGGTTGCCCTGTTTCAAAAAAAGCCAGATCAGGCTGTTATTGCTTCGATCATTGGCAATATCATTGAGTACTACGACTTCGTCATTTACGCGTATTTTTCCGCTTCGATTGGACGCACCTTCTTTCCATCAGGGCTTCCGCTGTCGCAACTCGGGCTATCTCTTGCAACTTTCGGCCTGACGCTGCTTGCACGCCCGCTCGGAGCTATCGTTCTTGGCAATTATGCAGACCGGCGAGGTCGCGTCCCCACCATGATGATCTGCATTCTTCTCATGGCGGTTGGCAGCGTGCTCCTCACCGTGACGCCGCCTTACGCCACCATCGGCATTGCAGCACCAGTTCTGATTGTCGTGGCGCGTCTCATTCACGGCTTTTCACTTGGCGGGGAATTTGGCAGTGCAACATCTTTCCTGATCGAGCATGCACCTCACCATGAAGCCCGTGCCGCAAGCTGGCAGGCTATCGGTCAGATTACGGCCTCCCTCTGCGCAGCAACCGTGGTCCTTCTTCTGAACCTCTGCCTCCCGACAGCAGCGTTCAACGACTACGCCTTTCGTATCGCTACAGGACTTGGCGCAGCTGTAGGCATGGGGGGCTTGATCCTGCGCCTTGTTCTGAACAGCCGAGCACCGCCGACACAGCTTGCTCCGCCCCCAGTCGTTGCTCCCTTTTTCCAGTCCGATACAATCCTGCGTACCACGCTCATCATGGGATCTGTCGCACTGGGGAGCGGCATTACCTATCTCGGCCTTTACATGCCGCATTATGCCCGCAGCCAGTACAGTCTCTCCAATATCAGCACATCCCTTGCGCCACTCCTGACCTATGGCGGGCAGCTGCTTTTCACCCCCTTGCGCTGGAAACTGGCAGACCGCTTCGACAGAACACACAGCATCCGCCCCATGCTTCTGTCCTGCGCTTTTCTGATCCTTCTTCCATTACCTGCATTCCAGTTGATCCGCGTTGCTCCGATCACAGTTCTGCTGATGCCGCTGATCTTCAATCTCAGTGGGCTTTTCTACTTTGCGGCACTCGATGGTTTCATCGGACAGATCTTTCCCAGCGAACGGCGAGGCCGTGGACTAACGATGGGGTATTCATTCGGCGTGGTGCTGTTCGGAGGCCTTGCTCCCATGACCAACGCCGCCCTGATTGCCTGGAGCGGCATGAACCATGCGCCAGCGCTTTATATGATCCTGACGGCCATTATTTCCTTCATGAGTGTCCTTCTGGCCAAGCCCCTGCTGACGCGTCGCTCCTGACGCAAAACAGCCCCTCAGACAAAAATTGAAACTATCAATTTTTTCTTTGGAATGTTCTTATAATTCTCTCCTTTATCTTCGCTTACCAAATTCATAACGCTATCGAAGCGTTAGTCTCCTGCAGAATGAGTCCCAGAAATGTCTTCCTGTACTTTCTCTCCCAACCGCTCCAGCCGTTCCGGAATCTCCGTTCCGCTTAACGCTCTTTTCGGACCGGGAAAGAAAGCTCTTGCAGCAGCCACGTTTCTGAGCGGCCTCTCCGTCACTGTTCCAACAGCCTATGCCGCCTCCTCTGCGACAACAGAGCCCTCCAAGCACCGTGCACACGCTGCCCGTACTGAAGTCGAAGCCGGCAAAGAGTCCATCAGTGTCACAGGAACACATCATCAGCCGGGCGGCGGCATGATGCGCGCCGAGACAGCATCCCGCGCTGTGCAGACCGTGACGCAGAACTACATCGAAATGCAGAGCCCGACGAGCAGCCCGCTGGACCTGATCAGCAACCTGCCAAGCGTGAATATCACCACGCCAGACCCGAGCGGCAACGAAGGCGGGTCCATGCAGAGCCGCGGTCTGTATGACAACGATATCGGCATCATGCTGAACGGCATGCCAATCGCAAACGGCGGTACGTCTTCGGCCTCAAACTTTGTTCAGAACTACATCGACAGCAACAATATCTCTTCGGAAAGCATGAGCCCTGGCTCTATTTCCGTAGAAGACCCACTGACCTCGGCTGGCGCCGGTGCCCTGAGCATTACAACCCGTGCGCCTTCCAGAAAGTTTGGTGGTCTGGTTTCCGGCAGCTATGGCTCTTTCAACCGAACGCGCGGTTTCATCCGTGTGGATTCAGGTGAGATTGGGCACACCGGCATCACCAGCTATGCCTCATTCTCCAACACGCATTCCGACGCATGGCGCGGGTCGGGGGACAGTGATCGCAAGCATATGGACTTCCGCGCCCAGAAGCTCATCGGCAACCGCAGTTCCATTGACCTGTTCGCCGGATACAACCACTCGCACTATTACCTGAACCGCTATCCGACGATGGCGAACTTTCAGAATGACAAGCATGGCCGCCCGGTCTCCACGCCACTCAGCTATAATGCCGAGTTCAGCGCCACGTCTCCGGGCAGCTATTATGGTGTTCGTGGTACGGACAAGGACCAGTTCTATGTGTCCATGCCCATGAAATTCGCCTTGAACGACACCTTTACGCTGAACATCTCGCCCTATTATGAGCGGTCTGACATTACGTTGAACAGTGCTTCCCGCCTGCAGGAAGGCCGGACCTACGCCGGGACAGCCTTGCAACGGGTGGACCTGAATGGCGATGGCAGGATCAGCACATCAACACGCGCTGCGGTCTCAACGAATTCCATGTCCGTTACCCAACAGGGCGGTGTTGTTGCGGCGCTCGGCTGGCATTCGGAGAACAATGACGGGCAGATCGGTTACTGGCATGAAGAATACCGTTATGCCCTGCGTACTCCCCTGTCACGGATGAACCAGACAACAGGCGCACAGCCCTCTGATACGGATAAATCGTCCTATTACCGGACAACAAGCGGCAACATCTATTATTCCGTTGACTATCTGGGATCCTACAGCCTGAACTCAGGCTTTCTGGAAGACACCGTCCACCTTCTGAACCACAAGATGTCCGTCACTGGCGGCATCAAGGTGACGTCCATGACACTGGAAGGGCAGGATTACCTGCCCAGCACGGCCAGCCACACCAATCACACCTATGTTTCGCCAACGCCGCGTTTCTCCTGGTCGTATAACTTTGCCCCTCATCATCAGCTTTATATCAATGCTGAAGGCGATTTCCGCGCGCCCTCCCCGATCAACATGATCTCGCGCTACAGCACGAGCACAGGCGTCATGACGACATCCGGGGCAGGAGCAAAGCCGCAGTATTCGATCAAAGAAGAGTTGGGTTATCGTTACAACGACAACCTGTTCCTAGCGGATATCAGCTTCTTCAACATGAACGTCTCTAACCGTCTGCTGTCCGTCAACATGTTCAGCAACGACGTTCAGGTTAGCCAGACAATCAACGCAGGCGGCGAAACAATCCGCGGCGTGGATGTCATGCTGTCCACTCGTCCGCTGTTCCATCGTTTCCAGCCGTATTTCGCATTTGAATACCTGCACACGACGATGGACAATAACCTTCAGACCACGGCGGACGACGGCTCCGTGGACTATATGCGGACCAAGGGCAAGACGGCTGTCATGTCGCCGAAGTTCTCTGGCAGCGTTGGCCTAACCTATAATGAAGGCCCGTTCTTCCTGAATGCGAGCGTGCATTACACGTCCAAGCAGGCATCGTCCTTTATGAACGATCAGTACATGCCGTCTTACTTCTCAGACTCCCTGACGCTGGGTTACCATCTGCCAAAGTTCTTCATCGCCCAGTCGCCGACGTTCAAGCTGAACTTCACCAACCTGACAGGCCAGTACAAGCTGGGTGGCGTTTATTACTTCTCGAACAATGCCCGGGCAACGACAGGCGTCTATGGCCACAAGATCAGTGCTGATACAGCCCCAACCTATTACATCATGCCGCCATTCGCGATGATGGGAACACTATCGACATCATTCTGATAGGCTTTCAGTCTACTAAGACCAAATCGACAAAAAGGGGCTCCGAATTGCTATTCGGAGCCCCTTTTTTATTGTCAGGAAGCAGTCTCTTCTTCTGAAGAGTTCAATATCCTTGGAAAAGCCTCTGGATTGAAAATCGCCAGAAGAATAGCGGTAAGCGTGATGGCAATGGCGATTGGCGTCAAAACGCTGAACCCACTCCAGGTTAGCACCTGACCACCCAACGCTGATCCGAGCAAAATCCCGAGATTACTACCGCCGTTGATAGCGGCTCCCGCCACATCCGGACGGGTCGCTCTTGCACGAATGGCCCCAGACATGACGAATGGAATGAGTGCTGAATAGCCAGTACACCAAAGCGCAACAGAGGCCACAGAACCCCAGCCAGACAGAATGTGACCATACATCAGGCCCATTCCGATGAGCATCGCCATTCCCCCTGCCAGCATGCCCGCCGCCGGCCAGCGATCCACAATCTGCCCTGCGGCCCAAAGACCCAGAATACTCACAGCACCCGTCAGGAGCAGAGCAACGCTGAGAACACTCTTGGGAAGGCCATGTGCCAGCAGCAATGGAGTGACGTAAGTATAAAGCATGTTGTGAGCGACAAAAAAGATTGCATCAATGGCCACGACGATCAGGAAGATCCTCATTGCCTTCCGTGAGCCCATCGATGGCAAGTTCGTGCTGGCATCTCCGGATGTTGCGACTGGCGGCAGAAAGAAAGCAATACAAACCGTCAGCAACACTGCAATGGCAGTCATCACGAGCATCGCGATACGCCAACTGGCAAAATGTCCGATTGCAGCGGCCCCCGGCACCCCAAGAATAGAGCCCAAAGACGTACCACCATAAACAAACGAAATAGCGCGCCCAGTCATTTTGGGCGGAACAAGCCGTGCGGCATAAGCCGAGACAATCGACATCAGCAACGCATGCGCGATGCCACCGATCGCACGCCCCGCACATAGAATCAGAAAGGTCGGAGCAACGGCGGCAATCAGATTGGAAAGCACGTAGCCTCCCAAAGACAGCAGCATCAGTCTCTTGCGGTCCACTTTCGCCGTCAGGATGGTCAGAGGGACTGCTCCCAAAGCAACCATCAGAGCAAAGGCACTGACAGCCAGTCCTGCTTGACCTTCTGTGATATGAAACCCTTGAGCCATATCAATCAGGAGGCCAACCGGGGCCACTTCACTGGTGAGTGCCGTAAATGTACACGCGAATAGTGCACACAAACCAATAACGGTCTGCCTGGGGAGAGTTTTGAAAAGCATAATTTCCCTGAATACAGTGCCGCAGTGATTGCGCTGGGCCAGGGCGCGTTCTGCCATTCTTTCCACCAAAACAAAACGAAAGAAGTGAAGTTCACCGAAGGTTCTTTATTATTTCTTCCCCTCACAATCTCCCGCTGGGGAAATGGCACGATTGGCTAGCCGCTCTCTCCTCATGACAATGTGAATGTCGATTTATGATAGCAGGCGCTAGCGTTTTCGTTCCAAGGCCAGAAAGTGGGGAGAAGAAAGCAACATATCCTTGTTGCTATTGCGTCTTAATTGCATCAGGTTTGCACCATATCCCGCAATTTCACGAAATGCCCCTGCCATCCTCATAACTGAGAAAGACTCCCAATGACTATAATGCGTTTGACACGGATCGCTCTTATAGCTGGCTCCCTGAGCCTGACGCCGTCCCTGGCCTTTTCAGCAGAAAAGGCGACTGTCTCTCTTGCAGGAAGCGACGGAAAACCAGCTGGTACGGCTCAAATTACCGAAGCGCCACAAGGTGTCCTCCTTCATATTGAAGTCAGCGGGCTAACACCGGGCTGGCACGGCATGCACTTCCATGAAAAAGGCGACTGCAGCGACCCAGCCTTTACCAAGGCAGGGTCACATGTCCATAAAACGACACCAGTCACGCACGGCCTATTGAATGCAAAGGAAAATGACTCTGGCGATCTTCCTAACATTTTTGCGGGCGCAGACGGCAAAGCGTCAGCTGAAGTTTATTCAACTTTCGTCTCTCTAACAGGCAAGGATGGGCGTCCAGCGTTGCTAGATACTGATGGTTCTTCTTTAGTCGTTCATGCGTTTTCTGATGATTACAAGAGTCAGCCGATTGGGGGCTCGGGGTCTCGCGTGATTTGTGGTGTGATTCGGTAGGGCGCAACACGAAAACCCCCGCTGTCTCGGTGAGAGAGCGGGGGTTTTAGAACTGTATTGGTGTGGTTGCGGGGGCAGGATTTGAACCTGCGGCCTTCAGGTTATGAGCCTGACGAGCTACCGGGCTGCTCCACCCCGCGGTGGTGTATGTGATGTTGGTGTG
>NZ_JACRVW010000020.1:0-43868 GCF_018812085.1 Gluconobacter sp. P5H9_a | reverse complement strand
GGCTGTCAGAAGAAAGCTGCCGCTCCGCAATTGCCGCCACAGCCTGTTGGCGTCATGACGCTGCAAACCCAGCCGGTTACGCTGGAGACGTCTCTTCCCGGCCGAACGGATGCCTATGAACAGGCGCAGATCCGGCCGCAGGTGAATGGTGTGATTGTCTCGCGTGACTTTGAGCAGGGTGCGGACGTCAAAAAAGGGCAGCAGCTGTTCCAGGTTTATATTGCGCCGTATCAGGCTGCTTATGACCAGGCTAAGGCTCAGCTTATGAATGCTCAGGCCGTTGCCACGCGCGCGGCTGGTCAGCTTCGCCGTTATGCGCCGCTGGTCAAGGCGCATGCTGTCAGCTCACAGGACTATGACAACACGCTTGCAACGGCCCGCGAAGCTGAAGCGCAGGTTGCTCAGGCGAAGGCCAATCTTGAGGCTGCTGAAGTCAATCTCAATTACACCCATGTCCGCGCGCCGATTGATGGCCGTATCGGCCGTACGCTTTACACGCCGGGGGCGCTGCTCACGGCAGGACAGACACAGCCGATCGCAGTCGTGACACGGCTTGATCCGATCTATGTGGACGTCAATCTGGCAGCTTCGGACATGCTGCGTCTCAAGCATGAACTGGCAACGGGGCAGGTTGAGCGGAAGGGCGATGATGCCGCCGCTGTTGGCCTCAAGCTTGAAGACGATTCAGACTACCCGCAGCGCGGCAAGCTCCAGCTTTCGGAAGTCACGGTCGATCCTGCAACGGGAACGCTTGTCATGCGAGCCGTTTTCCCGAACCCGGATCATCTGCTTCTGCCGGGAATGTTTGTACATGCCCATATCCGCGAAGGTATCGATCCGAACGGCATTCTGGTGCCGCAAGTGGCTGTCCAGCGTGATTCTAAGGGCAACCCCTTTGTGATGATTGTTGATGCAGAAAACAAGGTGCAGCAGCGCTCTATCCAGACGTCCCGGACAGTTGGCAAGGACTGGCTGGTGACGGGCGGCGTCAAGGCTGGCGACAAGATCATCGTGAACGGTCTGCAGAAGGTTCAGCCGGGTGCGAAGGTCGCACCTCAGGACGTTCCTGCGGGAAAGGCTGAGTAACAGCACATGACGCTCTCACGCTTTTTCATTGATCGGCCGATCTTTGCCTGGGTGATCGGTCTGATCATCATCCGTGAACAATACGGTCGTCCGTCCGATCCTGCAGCAGATGTATGGTCTGGATCATCTCGAGTATCTGTCTGCGTCGTCCTATGCGAGCGGCCAGATGGAGATTGATCTGACGTTCGAGCAGGGGACCAATCCTGACATTGCTCAGGTTCAGGTTCAGAACAAGCTCCAGCTGGCGCAGCCGCGTCTGCCTTCCGAAGTGACGGCTCAGGGTTTGAGCGTTACGAAGGCCACCAAGAACTTCATGATGGTTCTGGCCTTCATTTCCGAAGATGGTAGCATGTCTGGCCAAGACATCGCAGATTACGTGGCTTCCAATATTTCTGATCCACTGTCGCGTGTGTCAGGCGTGGGTGACCACACGCTGTTTGGCTCTGAGTATGCCATGCGAATCTGGCTGGATCCGTCCCGGCTGTATAATTACGGGCTGACGGTTGGGGATGTGCAGTCTGCCATTCAGGCACAGAATATTCAGGTTTCGTCTGGTGAACTGGGTGGTCTTCCCGCAAAGAAGGGTATCGGATTTGATGCGACGGTGATCGGCCCGACGCGTCTGAGTTCGCCTGAAGAATTCAACAAGATTCTGCTCAAGGTCCAGCAAGACGGCAGTCAGGTTCGCCTGAGCGACGTGGCCCGTGTTGAACTGGGCGCACAGAGTTATGCTCTGGGTTCCGTCTATAACGGTCATCCTGCATCTGCGATGGCGCTGAAGCTGGCGCCGGGTGCTAACCAGCTTCAGACAGAGGCCGCAGTTCGCGCCAAGATGACGGACCTGCAGCGTTATTTCCCTCATAGTCTGAAGCTGGTTTATCCGCTGGATACCGAGCCGTTTATCACGCTTTCTATTAAGGAAGTCATCGAGACGCTGGTTATTGCCATCATTCTCGTCTTCTTCGTGATGCTGATCTTCCTTCAGAACTTCCGCGCCACGCTGATCCCGACGATTGCTGTTCCGGTTGTTCTTCTGGGCACGTTCGGGCTCCTGTCCGTGATGGGATATAGCATCAACACGCTGACCATGCTGGCTATGGTTCTGGCTGTTGGTCTGCTCGTGGACGATGCGATCGTCGTTGTTGAAAACGTTGAGCGTGTGATGACGGATGAGGGCCTGTCTCCCAAGGAAGCAGCCCGTCAGTCCATGGATGAGATTTCCGGCGCCCTGATTGGTATCGTGCTGGTTCTGACGGCCGTGTTCCTGCCGATGGCTGCCTTTGGTGGCTCTACCGGTGTGATTTATCGCCAGTTCTCCATCACCATTGTTGCCGCCATGTGGTTGTCTGTTCTGGTGGCTATGGTCATGACGCCGGCACTCTGCGGGTCCATGCTCAAACCGACCCATAAGGGACATGAGCGTGGTCCGGCAGCCTGGTTTAATCGCAATTTTGATCGCCTGACCAATGGTTATCTGGGTGGAGTGAAGTGGCTGATCCGCGCTCCTGTTGTCAGCATGATCGTGTTTTTGTTGCTGACCGCGGGTGTGGTGTTCCTGTTTACTCGTGTGCCCGGTGGATTCCTTCCTGACGAAGATCAGGGGATCATCTTTGGCCAGGTCACGATGAGGAATAACGCAACGCAGGAGCAGACGGCGGCCGTCAATCAGAAGATTACGGATTACGTCCTGAAAAATTACGGGGACTACGTTCAGTCTGTCTTCACGATGAACGGCTTCAGCTTCGCTGGACAGGGCCAGTCTGCGGGTGCGTTCTTCATTAGAATGAAGCCTTGGGATCAGCGTCCCGGTGCGGCCCATACGACGATGACTGTGTCTCGTGAAATCATGATGCACTTCTGGATGGATCCGGACGCGCAGATCTTCGCAGTTAATCCTCCTGCCGTGATGGAGCTGGGTAATGCTACCGGTTTCGATCTGGAACTTGAGGACACAGGACATCTGGGTCACGCAGCACTGCTGGCTGCGCGTAATCAGGTGCTGATGGAAGCAGCTAAAAATCCGCTGCTTCAGGCTGTTCGTCCGCTCGGTATGGAAGATGCGCCACAGTTCAAGCTGGACATCAACCGTGAACGTGCAAACGCACTTGGTCTGACCAACGCGGACATCAACACGACGCTGGAAGGTGCTCTTGGCTCCATCTACGTCAACCAGTTCATGCGCGATGACCGTGTGAAGCAGGTCTATATCCAGGGTGAACCCTGGGCACGTATGACGCCGGAAGATCTAAACCGCTGGTATGTCCGTAATACGACGGGCACGATGGTTCCGTTCAATGCCTTTGCTTCAGGTACGTGGGAAAGCGGCCCGCAGAAGGTCGAAGACTACAACGGCATGAACTCCTATGAGATTCAGGGGCAGCCCGCCGTTGGGTCCAGTTCCGGTCAGGCTATGAGCGAGATGGAGAAGATCCTCGCCAAGCTGCCACGTGGCATCGGGTATGAGTGGACGGGTCTGTCCTACGAACAGCTTGCATCCAGTGGTTCAACGGGGCCGCTTTATGCTCTGGCAGCTATCGTGATCATGTTCTGTCTTGCCGCGCTTTATGAAAGCTGGGCCATTCCTTTTGCGGTACTTCTGGTGCTGCCACTGGGTGTGCTTGGAGCGATTGCTGCAACGTTGGGCCGTGGCCTTTCCAATGACGTTTACTTCCAGGTTGGTCTGCTGACGACAGTGGGCCTGTCTGTGAAGAACGCGATCCTGATTGTGGAATTTGCCAAGGCTTTCTTCGAAGAAGGGCAGTCTCTGGAAGAGTCCGTGATTGAAGCCGGGCGTGAACGTCTGAGGCCAATTCTCATGACGTCCATTGCCTTCGTCTGTGGTGTGTTCCCGCTTGCGATCGCAACGGGGGCGGGCTCTGCTGCACGTGTGGCTATTGGAACCTGCGTGGTGGGCGGCATGCTGTCTGCAACCTTGCTTGCGATTTACTTCGTGCCGGTATTCTTCGTGGTGGTGCTGCGTCTGTTCCGTGTGGTCCGGATCCGGGATCGCAAGGATGCCTATGCCCATCTGGATAATAAGGCGACACCTGCCATTGAAGGGGAGCACGGCGCATGAAGGCCCGTCTTGGATTTGCCGCGCTGTTGATGCTTTCCGGCTGCAACATGGCTCCCAGATACCACCAGCCAACGCAGGCTGTGCAGAATGGTTATCCTGCCGACACAGGTGCAAAAAATGCACCTGCGGTCAGCAGCGTTGCCAATCTCGGGTGGGAGGATTTCTATACCGACCCGCGGTTGAAGGCGCTCGTTCAGCTGGCTCTGAAGAACAATCGTGATCTGGCGGCGCAGGCAGCGGCTGTCACGGTTGCGCGTGGGCAGTATGAAATCCAGAATGCGTCCCTGTTCCCCATTATTTCTGCTGGGGGGCAGGGGATGTTCATGGCGCCGTCTGATACGGCGGGCTTCTCGTTTGCTCCAGGACTGGGTACTTCTGTTTCCACCTTGCGCCTGTATCAGACGTCCATCGGATTCTCGTCTTATGAGGTGGATCTCTGGGGACGTATTCGCAATCTGACGAGGCAGCAGGCTGAAACTGTTCTTAACAGCGTGGAGAATGCCCGGAATGTTCTGCTCACCACCGTGTCACAGGTGGGGACAACCTACATTCAATGGCTGGCTGACAGGGAACAGCTTCGTGTCACACGCGGGACGCTGAAGTCGCAGGGAGAAACCCTGCGTTTGACGCAGTTGTCGTATGACAATGGCGAAACGGATGCGCTCACGCTTGCGCAGGTCAAAACCCAGGTTGAGCAGGCTTCCGCCAATGAGGCGCAGTATGCCCGCGCCGTAGCGGATGACGAGCATGCGCTTCAGTTGCTGGTCGGAACGCCTCTGCCCGCCGATCTGCCGCCACCGGCGCCGTTCGGTACGCAGACCATGATCGCGAACCTCCCGGAAGGTCTGCCGTCGGATCTGCTTGCACAGCGGCCTGACATCGTGGCTGCCGAACACACTCTGATCGGTGCCAACGCGAATATTGGTGCCGCACGCGCCGCGTTCTTCCCGAAAGTGACACTGACAGCTTCGGAAGGCACAAGCTCGCTCCAGTTCCGCAAGCTGTTCACGCCTGGTGCGGAGACATGGACTGTCTCACCGTCCATCAGTTTGCCGATTTTCACCTGGGGCCAGAGTGAAGGCAATCTGTTGATGGCGAAGGCGCAGAAGCTTCAATATGCGGCACAGTATGAAAAGACTGTGCAGACGGCTTTCCGGGAAGTGTCGGATGCGTTGACGGCCCGTGAGACGTATCTGTCTCAGGACCGCCATATGCAGTCCCTCGTTGATCAGTCACAGAAGGCGTATGACCTGGCGAAGATGCGGTATGATGCCGGGATCGACAGCTATCTGACGACGCTCGAGCAGCAGAGAACGCTTTATCAGGCCCAGCAGAATGCCATTCTGGTTCAGGCGGCCCGGTTCCAGAACCTCGTCACGCTTTACCGGGCGCTTGGCGGTGGCTGGAGCCAGAAGACGGTTTCGCCAAAATGATTGTCTGGCGCGCTCTAAGCGTAACAGACTTAGAGCTGATCCCTGGAGAATGACGGTTGCAATGAGACCGATAACGGAGAACGGGATACATTTAGGCATCTGTTGTGTGCGGAGGGAGCGAGGAACCGTTTTTTGACGTTCTGTCAGCCCAATTTCTGATTTTCTAGACGATAAAAATAGTGCTGACTGCCATTTTTACTCTGCTTTCCAGGTAGAGTAAAAATGTCTATTCCTTCAAATGGGTTATGCATCTGCATTCATCTGGTATTCGATCCTTATCCGGATAATGATAAGAAATTATAAAACTATTTCTTACTTATATAGTATTAACAAGTATGTTTATTAAAAATTACATAACAAATTTTTACAACTATATAGTAAGACATTTTAATTATATTCTTGGAATTATATACTATAATGAAAATTAAAGATCGGCTAAGATTCGAAATCCTGTCACAAGGGCTGTATTATAATAATCTCCCGCATCTGGTCTAAATATAATCTGGAAATCGGGTACGATCGAAACCCCGGGATAAAGCTTCGCCGAGTAGTTGACCTCCAGAACCTGAATATTCGTCTCGACCGCATGTACGCCATTCCGGAGTGTTAGCCCGAGAGACTGCTGAAGCTCCTGCGTGCGCGTCAGGTTTGGATTGACCTGAAGGTTGGAGAAAAAGACGGACACATAATCCGCTGGCCGGTTCGGTATAAAGTGCTGTGCAATCAGTCCAACTGTATATTGATGCCGAAACGGTAGAGAGGACCCCGTCGCATCCGTGGCAATTCCCATGATGATAAGACCGTCACGTGGGCCGGGCCCGAAACGAAGTAGCATTTGATCGCCGCCAATATAGGCTGCACCTCGCTGTCGTTCGATCTGTGGGGCAGCATGGGAAGTCACAATTGGAGCGCCTGTTACGGAAGCGAAGAGGTCATTATTGTCCGAGGTATCGATATAACCACCAATCTTGTAATGCCCTGGGAGCTTATCTCTTCCCCAATGCGGCTCCCAGCCAATCTCCATGGGAACCATAATTCCGAGAGACGCTGTAGTGATCGTGAAACCGGCAGTTCCTCCGTCCTTTCTCGTATCCTGAAATAGTCCGATGCGGGTATAGACCGATTTTATAGGGTCATATTCTACCTGCGCACCTAACTCAGCGTAAGGCCAGGACCGCCAGTGTGAAGAGACAGAAACCGCCGTTGGATGCGAGCATGTTACATTATCCAAAGCATAGCACCCCAATGGAAACGATCCGAAACTCATGTTGGGAGGATAAAAACCCGCTGTGATCGTCAATCGATCATGCGCCAACTTCTGTTGTAAATAGAGCTGGACAAGGTGGTACAGGACGTTACCGCCGACACCGAAACTTTGTTGTGGTTCGAGCAGCGTCAGATCGCCGACGTAGTTCCTCGCTACATCTCGTCCGGCACGTTGCACACCCAGCATGCGGAAGCTCAAGCCTTTCGCGCCAATTAGCTTCTGTAGATCTACATCGACGGCCATTGTAACCTGATGATCGTAGGCGATCCCCGTGCGTCGACCACCGGCTACATTGGCCAGCGTTTCGGTAAGATAGGTGAGCGTCAAATCAATTCCGTGATCAAATAACCAGCTTCGAGCACCGAAAGGATCCCCCAACGCTTTATTGATAAAGGGCGTGACGGTCGCTGAAGGGGGGCGAGGCTGTGCCTTTGGCTCCGGTTGCACATTGCCAGGGACAGCCTGTACGGGCTCTTGAAGAGGATCATGCCCCGTGGCGGGTAGGGGCACCGCGTGTGCTGATATCGTCAACAGGCCAAGCAGACATGCGGCCGAAAAAAAATTTCTAGCGACAACAACAGCGGCGGCAGAACCACAAGAATGAAACATCCACTATTCCTCTCATGGCATTTCGATTCTGACTGACTAGATAGTCAGATCGGAAAGCGAGCGAATAGTTCAAAAATACCTGCCGGAAAAATCACACTTTTGGGAAAATATGTCTAAATCAATCTCTCATCTGCGGCATCAAACTCAGTCCGATGACGCGAGATAGGCGATGACGGCGTCTTTCACCATCTGGCGATGTCGTGCACGACTCTGCGTACTCAGCATATTGATTCCAAGAACAGAGGAAATAGTATGATGATTGCTAACGCGATAAAAACACAAAGACGTATAGAATATATGTAAATCTACGGGGGTTACATCTCTTTTAAAGACACCAGTTGCTGTGCCTCTGTTAATAATATCTGCTATTATCATCATGATTCTGTAACTAACGGTGCTATCAATACCTGTTTCTCGTAGATGCACGCCTTTATTTATATTTTCTATCATAACAATTCTAACAAAGTCTTCATGCTTCTCATGATAGTCGAGAGTAAAATCTATAATACGCTTCAGTGCCTCAACTGGGTCAGTGTTGCGTACATCCAGATGCTCCTCATCTGACCGAAGACTGGGATAAATCTTTTCCAATACGGCTTTATACAAGCCATCCTTATCTCCGAAATGATAATAGATCATGCCTTTCGTCGTGCGGGTTCCCCTGGCGATCCGATCTACCCGGCCGCCCGCCAGTCCGTATTCAGCGAATTCCTTCAATGCGACTTCCAGAATATTTTTTCGTGTCTGGTCTGCATCACGCTGAAAGGGAATATCATCACTCATTCGTCAATTCTCTCACATCTTCAATTGGTTAGGGGGTTTCGTCCATAGCGGAAAATATCCTGTCAATTTATCACGGTGAATTGAGGATCCCAACCCGTGCGTAGTGTTTGGTCTAGCTTGTTAGTTGTCCTATGCGTTCGCTTGCTGACTAACTGGTTAGTAGGCATTTTCTAAGACGGCCGGATTCCTTTGCCGCAGAATAGGAGAAACGTCTTGCATCCGATTGACCAACCCACCAGTTGGCTAGGCCTTCTCCTAGCCTGGTTATTAGCAATCGCCCTATTCGTCACGGGGCTCTATTTCTTCGGAGGAGGTATCTGGCTGCTGGCACTCGGCGGCAGTCCTTATTTTGCCCTCGAAAGCCTCCTGCTTCTCACCTCGGCCTGGTTTTTAGCGCGTCGGCGTACGCTCGCCTTTTTCCTTTTCATCATTTTTTACATTACGACGGTACTATGGGCATTCGGCGAAGCGGGCTTTGATTTCTGGCCTTTGATCTCGCGACTGATGGTGCCGTCCGTTTTTCTGCTCGCCTTTTTTGCTCTTCTGCCCTATCTGCGCCAAGTCAGCGGTAAGACGCCACTTCGTGGTCCGTCTTATGGATTATGCCTTGTAACGTGCATTGGTCTGATCGTGGCTTTCGCAGAGATGTTTATTCCACATGCGCCTGTCGCGGGCCCGACGCAAGAACAGGCACTTGCCAGGACCAGGGACGGCGCAGGAGATTGGAGTGCATATGGTCGCACTGCAGCCGGCACGCGCTTTGCCCCTTTTTCGGAAATCAACCGCAATACTGTTTCTGATCTCCGTCAAGTTTGGGTCATCCACACGGGGGATACTCCCATAAGCCCTGGAGGAAACGGTGCGGAAGACCAGGAGACGCCACTGCAGATCGGCAACAGTCTCTTTCTCTGCACACCACATAACAATGTCATCGCTGTTGATGTGGACAGCGGCCGCAAGCACTGGGAAGCCCATGTCAATTCCCAGTCGAAGATATGGCAGCGTTGTCGTGGGCTTGGCTATTTCGATGCCTCTGCTTCTCTCCCGATTACCGCTAACGCCGTTTCCGCACCTGCACCGATCGCTCACGATCCGACTGCTCCTTGCGAGAAGCGTCTTTTTACCAACACACCCGACGGCCGACTGATCGCCATCGACGCCCAGACGGGCAAGTATTGTCAAGGATTTGGAACCGATGGTACCGTGAATCTGCTTGAGGGTCTCGGTAATGCGCCGGATCCGCAATATCAGGTCACCTCACCGCCAACCGTTGCCGGTACGACCGTTATCGTTGGCGGTCGCATCGCTGACAACGTCAAGACCGACATGCCTGGGGGTGTAATCCGCGGTTACGATGTCATTACCGGCGCACTTCGTTGGGCTTTCGACGCCCGTAACCCTGATCCGAACCATAAACTTGCCGAAGGCGAAACCTATCGGCGCAGTTCTGCCAATTCTTGGGCGCCGATGTCCTATGATGCCGCAATGAATACGGTCTTTATACCGATGGGCAGTTCGTCCGTGGATTTATGGGGCGCCAATCGCACGCCGGAAGATCATAAATACGCCACTTCCATTCTCGCATTGGATGCAACGACTGGTCATATGCGTTGGGTTTACCAGACCGTGCATAACGACCTCTGGGATTTCGACATTCCGATGCAACCCACGTTGATTGATGTGTCGGCGGCACATGGCACCATCCCCGCCGTTGTCTTTGGCACCAAATCCGGACAAATTTTCGTTCTCGATCGCGCAACGGGCAAACCGTTGACGGACGTCAAGGAAGTATTCGTCCCGAAAGCTGATATTCCGAGTGAACATTATTCACCGACACAGCCCGTCTCAGTCGGTATGCCACAAATCGGCGCTGGCCCGCTGAGTGAGGCGGATATGTGGGGTGCCACGCCGTTCGATCAACTTGCCTGTCGGATCAGTTTCCGCTCCATGCGGTACACGGGTCTGTTCACGGCCCCAGGTATGGATACTTCGCTAAGCTTTCCTGGCTCGTTGGGTGGCATGAACTGGGGCGGCATCTCCACCGATCCCGACAACCACTATATTTTTGTCAATGACATGCGTCTCGGCCTTTGGGTCCGGATGGTCAAGACATCGGCCCCAGCCCCTACACCATCGGTGGGACAAAGTGAAAAGGTCGAAACAGGCAAAACCGGACCGGCCAGTGGCGGGGAGGCGGTCAATGCCGGGATGGGTGCTGTGCCGCTTGGAGGCACTCCGTATTCTGTCGTGAAGAACCGCTTCATGTCGCCGCTGCAGATACCCTGTCAGAAACCGCCCTTCGGGACGCTTTCGGCAATCGATATGAGGACGCACAAAATCGTTTGGCAAGTTCCGGTTGGCACAGTGCAGGACACAGGTCCCTTCGGGATCAAGATGCATGTCAAAATGCCAATCGGCATGCCAACCCTGGGAGGGACGCTCGCGACGAAGGGTGGCCTCGTTTTCATCGCTGGCACACAGGATTATTATCTACGTGCTTTTGACAGCGCGACCGGCAAAGAGGTCTGGAAAGCCCGCCTGCCCGTTGGTAGCCAGGGTGGTCCAATGTCTTACGTGTCGCCCTCAACGCACCGGCAATACATCGTCATCTCGGTTGGCGGTGCGCGACAGTCTCCCGACCGTGGAGACGACGTCATCGCTTTTGCATTGGATGAAAAATAACGTTCATTCCTGCGGCCGCACATCGGCCGCAGGATTAATTACCTTGTGTCGAGTGGTCCCCTGAAACTGAAGATCGGTTCACGACCTTGTAATAAAGCGTTTTATAGAAGCGAGAACTTAATTTGTGAATTTGACCATTGGGGTGGAAGCACGAAGCAGTCGATCTTTTTTTTGGGGGGGAAGAATATTGGGCTCCCTTGAGCATATTAGTTAATCAGGCTCCTGAAAAATCTTTCCGTTGAGCGGATAAAACACCTCATTTTGTTGAGGTAGGCGCTATCAGTGCGATAGGTACGAGTCTTCTTCTGCTGGGATTATAAGGTAGGGACAGAAATTTATAACTGAAAGCGCTCCGACTATTGCTCGAAGAACCGTGACAGAAAGTAAGAAAAAGGGATGGGCCAGATTAAACCCTGCGTGATCCATGTCGATGCAGAGTAGAAATACTTTCTGATCATTCTAATATGGCTATCCTAATCACTTCTCATGCCGCGTCTGGGACGAAGCAAAGGAGAGGGGGCGAGATCATCATTTCCTGAAGGAGCGTTGGATCATGAACCAGTTTCCTTCCATTATCCGTGTTGGCCTGATTGGCTACGGGTTTTCTGGAAAGACATTCCATAAGTCATTGTTGATAGCTGAACCGCGTATGCAGATCACCCGTGTCGCGTCGAGTGACAGCGCAAAGGTACGTGCCGACCTGCCTGACGTTGCAGTCGATGCCGACCCAATAGCCCTTATCGCGCGCGAGGATATCGATCTTGTTGTCATCGCAACCCCAAATGAACACCATGCTCCTCTGGCGCGACAGGCCCTGCTCAGCGGCAAGAACATTGTCGTGGACAAGCCCTTTACGCTGACCTTGGCGCAGGCCCGCGAACTGAGGGCTCTGGCCGCGCAACAGGGCAGATTGCTGTCCGTATTCCACAACCGTCGCTGGGACAGCGACTTCCTCAGCGTGAAGGCCGCAATAGCAAACGGGCTGGTCGGTCGCGTTGCCCATTTCGAATCCCATTTCGACCGCTTCCGACCTGTGGTTCGCAAACGGTGGCGTGAAAATGCTCAGCCGGGAGCGGGTCTGTGGTTCGATCTTGGTCCGCATCTGGCCGATCAGGCGCTCTGTCTGTTCGGACTACCCTTTGCTGTGCATGGCGACTTGATGATGCAGCGTGACGGTGCATTGACAGACGATTGGGCGCATGTCGTGTTGGAATACGATCGGCATCGTGTGATCCTGCACGGCAGCATGCTTGCTGTTGGCGGATCGCCGCGCTTTGTCGTTCACGGTGACAAGGGAAGCGTACTTAAACGTAAAGCAGATGCCCAGGAAGCCCAGCTTCTTGCTGGCATGTCTCCTGGTGATGAGGAGTGGGGCTATGACCCTGACCCGCTTCTTGCCTATGACGAAAAAGGATCGGAATGGGAAGTTCCTGCGTTCCGGGGCGATCAGCGAGACTATTACACCGGTATCGCGGATGCACTGACAGGTGTGGGTCCCAATCCTGTGCCTCCAATTCAGGCGCTGGCTGTGATGGCCGTTATTGATGCTGCCAACCGTTCTGCCCGCGAGAAGACATCTGTTGGGCTAAATCTTACCGATGAGGAAATTACCGCATGGTCGTGACAGATGACCTTCGCATCATTGCGCGTCAGGAACGCGAACTGGTCTTTCCAAAATTTGACGAAGGCGATGCGTGGCAGTTGGGCCAGTATCTGCGGGAATGGGGCCATCGGAACAAGGCCCCCATTGCTATTGATATTCGGACCTTCAACCGACCATTGTTTTTCGCCGCCCTGTCGGGATCTGCACCGGATAATATCGACTGGATACGGCGTAAGTGTAATGTAGTAGATCGCTATCGTCGAAGCAGTTATGCACTCGGCCTCGAGATGGCAGCCAAGAACTCAACCCTTGCGGACCGCTACGGTCTTCCACTTCAGGATTATGCATCTCATGGCGAATCCTTTCCGCTCACCTTGGACAGGAGCGGAGTAATAGGCTCCATAACTGTCTCTGGCCTTGAAGAGCGTGAAGACCATATGCTGGTTGTAACGGCAATCTGTGAAACCCTCTCGCTGGATGTAAAATGTTACGATTTATAAGGAAAGTCGTTTGAGAGAAGTTTTGGCGTTTATCTAGCTGTTTAGTCCCGGGGTTTGATGGTGTGATATTTTCACGTGAGTGGAAGGAAGCATCATGAGACATACGAGACCATGGCAGTGACGCACACAGAAGAATTTCGCTGAGAAGCGGTCAGAATTGCCTTGAGCAGCAGTTTGTCACGGACCCGTGTGGCGGCAGATCGACGCTTGGGCACTGGATTTCGCAATATCGGATGGCCGATCCGACAGTGCCTGAAGTACAGACAGATCTTGCTCGGGAGAACGAGCGTCTTCGCCTGGAAAACCGCGTTCTTCGCGAGCCAAAAGACGTGAGGTTCGCGTTTATCTGCGAGCACCGCCATGACTGGTCCATCGAAAGATGGTGCCTAGTTCTGCAGGTCTCTATCGGTGTGGAAGGTAAGGTCGGTATGCTTGCGCCAACGCATCGACTTGAAGGCACTGGCGCATATCCTGGAGCATTTTGCCCTGAGTAACTACACTATTGGTTGCCTTCGGATGACCATGTAACTCAAGGAGCTAGGACTCGATATGGCGGTACAACTGCGCGATCCCTCGCCTGGCTGTATTTTCCACTCTGATCGTGGCAGCCAATATTGCTCATACGATTTCCAGAAGAAACTGACGGAATGAAGGATGATGCCATCCGTGTCCGGCAAGGGAAACTGCTTCGACAATGCCGCCGTGGAGACCTTCTTTAAGAGCCTGAAGACCGCAATGCTCTGGCGACAGACATGGCCTACATGGCGGCAGGCAACCGCTGCCATCTTCCAGTACGTCAACGGCTTCTAGAATCCGCGAGGCGCCATTCATATCTCGGCAACATCAGCCCAGGCCAAAGCCGCCTAACAGGATCATATACCAGCACAAAGCCGTAGCAAGTCCACCCTGACGTAGGCCCAAATCTGCATTGGACTGGCTACGTGGAGGGGCAACTCCCGCTGAGACCTTATCGGTGGCAGCTTGAGCTTATTGCGCCCAAAGGGCTTCAATATGGCGTTGATACAGTAAAGCTCATCACACCAGCTGGGCATCCTAGCTCTTCCGGGGGACGGCAACGGAAGTTTGACAGCTTCTAACGGAGACCTGTGGAGACGATCAGACTGTCTTTCCCGGAGGCGCCTTTATCCGGGGACGAACGCCCGCGAGACATGCCTCAAAAAGAGCCTTAGGGGTCTTTCTTTCGTTATACCCTATGTCCGATTAAAGAGATTAACGGATTTAAATTTACCTTGTCAGGCTTACTGAGACCGGTCGGCTCAAATGAGACAGGGAAGGGGGCACTTAGGTAAGTTCAAGGCAATAGGAATTCCACAATGTAAAGCACAACTTTACATTTGGAGCGTGAAGCTGTAGGTTACATCTATGGAGATCGACAGCATCAGTCACAAAGGCCTGCGCCGATTTTTTGAAACAGGTAATGCTAAAGGTCTAGTTGGCGATGTTACCCGGCTTCGGAAGATGTTGGCATTCATTGATGCAGCAGCGTCGTTGGACGAACTCGCTGTTCCTCCAAATTATGGATTGCATCCATTGACAGGGGATCGTGCCGGAACCTGGTCTATGACGGTTACCAAAAACTGGCGTCTGACGTTTCGCCTGAACGAGCAGGGTTCACTCTGCGATATGACACTGGAGGATTATCATGACGCTTAAAATGCATGCCTCGCTGGCCGTTCATGTGGGTGACTGGCTCAAAACGGAGATCCTGGAACCTTATAATATCAAGGTGAACACCGTTGCAGAACATTTTGGCGTCTCGCGCCAGTCGATCAGTGCTCTTCTGAATGGACGGTCCAACCTGTCCGCAGACATGGCCATTCGGTTTGAAAAGGCCTTTGGAGTACGCGCCGATACCCTGATGCGTATGCAGAGTGCTTTCGAGTTGGCTCAGGCACGAGCGCATGAAGCCAATTTGAACGTCCAGCATTTCAATCTCGTCGCACCTTCCAGGACTGAACAACGGACTATTTAAGGTCTGCTTAGGGGGGCAAACGGAACGTCGGTTTTGCCGACGATTGTTCTTTAAAGCGGACATGTCCACCGAATCAGGACTGATTTGGATTGAAGGCACGTTGGGGTAAAGTCAGATTAGCTCGAGGGAGGTGAAGACATGAAAAAGGAGTTCGATCTGCTACGAGAGGTCTCTCGGTTTGGATTGAACCAAGGTCTTTCGCTAAACGATCCCAAAATGTCATCGGCCTTCGGTCTGCATGTCAATAAATCGTTGAAATACGCTCTGTCAGACCCGGCTTTTCTCCATGGCCTCCGTGTCGAAGCAATGTTCGAAAATATGGTCGAGAGTTTTGGCGAGGTCGTCATGATCAAGCCAGAAGACACCGGTCCGGTACGGACGGACTTGCCGATGCAGGCGCCTGATTTCCGGATTGTGCTCAAGGACGGGTCCAACTGGCTAGTTGAGGTCAAGAATGTTTATGAAAAGAATACCTCTCGCCAGCGTCGCCAAATTCTCAATAGAGACTATCGCCGGTCCTTGAGCAATTATGCGCGAGCAACCGGCGGGACGCTCAAGCTCGCAGTTTTCTGGGCACGTTGGTCCATTTGGACACTAGTAGATCCCGAGCGCCTGGCACCAGGTGATCAAAAACTTACGCTCGACATGATAACTGCGATGAAGGCGAATGAGCTCGCGGCCGTTGGCGATCAGCATCTCGGATTGCGCGCTCCAATTGTTCTGCGTCTGGCGATGGATCCGGCGCAAACCAGCGACATCGATGAGGCCGGGCGGGCACTGGTGACGATTGGAAAAACGCAACTGTTCTGTGACGGCAGGGAAATTCTCCATTCGCACGATCAGAAAATCGCATGGACTGTCATGAATTATAGTGATTGGGAAACCTCTGATGCTCGTGCAATCATCGAAGGAGACCGGCTGCTTGCGATCGAATTCGAGAGCAATCCGCCAGAACTAAGCCATCAGGGATTTGAGATGGCCGGCAGCCTCAGCCGTATATTTGCCCGCCACTATGCACAGCGAACAATGTCCGACAGCATAATCACCAATATCAACACTCCCATTCAAGCCGAGTGGTTCGAGGCGCTTCGGTCCGACGAGGGGTTCGGTCGAATTCCGCTGTGGCGTTTTATGCTGCAACCGAATTACGATAACTTGCTCCCATGAAATGCCGACAGCACGCTAGTTCCATCCCGGCCGCCTAAGTTTGTCTGGGACAACACAGTGTCGTTACGCCTCCGCTCGGAGGGGGCACAAAATCCAGTCGAACGACCGAAAAAACGGCGACCGCAACCTGTCCGTTCCATTATCATTAAGCAGACAGACGGTTAAGGGGGGAAAGCGGAAAGTCCGCTTCATACACCCCATCCGTTAAAAGCGGACATCGGATATTTTAGGATTGAAGTAAGGTCACTCGGAATGGTATCTACTATGTAGATACATATAGGAGAGATCCAATGCTTGGAACCGTCCGGAAATGGGGTAACAGCGCGGCCATCCGTCTGCCAGCCAATATCCTTGAGGCTGCTCACCTGCAGGTGAATCAAGCCGTTGATGTCCGTGAAGAAGATGGACGTATTATCATTCAACCCGTTCGACCTGCGGCACTGTCTCTCGAAGCCTTAACTGCTGCCATCACAGATGATAATCGTCATGGTGAAGTGAATTTTGGGTCCGAAATGGGTAGAGAAGTCTGGTAAATGTCAGCCTCCTGGGTGCCAGATTGCGGAGACATTGTCTGGCTAGAATTCGATCCGCAGGCAGGACGCGAACAGGCGGGGCATCGTCCCGCTGTGGTGCTCTCCCCTGCCGACTACAATAAAAAGTCTGGTATGATTGTTTGCTGTCCCACAACAACAAAAATCAAAGGGTATCCTTTTGAAGTGCCGTTGGCGGGTGAGCCTGCGAGTGTCGTTCTTTCTGATCAGGTGCGTAGCCTTGACTGGCGTGCTTGTCGTGCAAAGCATAAGGGTCTGGTCTTGGACAGCGAACTTGAAGCGATACGTGAACGGGCTCGGCTCCTGGTGGGGTAACGGTCGTAGCTTTTCTCTCCGGTCAGACTAGGCCACAAAATCTTTTCAGATGGATGCGCAAGGGCCTTACGAAGCCAACGTGAATAAAACAAAGGACGCGCACCAGTAGTAAACCCTTGTTCTACAGGATATCAGGACAACCGTTTATGGCTGATGACGAAGAGCACGTAAGTGGACGTGTGGCGGTTTAGTTCCGGACCTTTAAGAGCGAAGAAGGTCGTGAAGGAGAGTTGGAATGGGACGAGTTTACAGAGACGAGGCAGCCCGTCTTGCTCTCAGCAGTGATCTTTCGTGAGAGCGCATTGCTGAGAATCGGATCTTCGACCTTGAAGGCATGGATCCGTATGCCCAGAAGCACGACACTGTCGTTGCTGACACAACGGATCATACGGCGTTATTGCGTGAGAATGAGAGATCACGTCGTGAGAACCTTCTACTAAAAGAGGCAACACAGTTCTTCTGGAACCAAAGATCGTGAGGTTTGTGCCCACAGAACGGGGGATGATGCTCTGATGGTCCATATCCGCACCGTTTACGAGCAGAGCAGGCGAAGTTACGGACGTCCCCGCATGTCAGAGGGCCTCAGAACTTGTGGCTTGTCTGCTGGACATCGTCGTGTGGGACGGCCGATGCGGGAGACTGACATCCGGGTTGTCCGAACGCGGCGCTTCAAAGTGACCACAACAAGTTCGCGTAGGCACAGTATTGAACCCAGCCTTCTGGGACAGGACTTCTCCACAACACCATAACCAGAAATGGACAGCGGACATCACAGAGATCTGGACACGTGAAGGCTGGGTTTACCTGGCGGTGATGCTGGACCTCTTCTCACGAAGAGGCATCGGCTAGAACCTTGAGGTCCTTATGACCGCAGATCTTGCCACCGTAGCGTTACAACGCGCTCTTGTCTTGCGTCAGCCACCACCAGGGTGCGTCCATCATACGGATCGTGGCAGTCAGTATTGTTCAGGGGCGTACCAGCAGCTTCTTTCTGCTCATGGCTTTCTCGTATCCATGAGCAGAAAGGAAAACTGTTGGGATAATGCAGTGGCTGAGAGCTTCTTCAAAACCCTGAAAGCGCAACTCCTGTGGCGACAGGCCTGGAGCACACGTCAGGAGGTCGAGCAGGCCATCACTCTTTACATCAACAATTTCTACAACGCGCAGAGGCGGCATTCCGCACTCCAGTGGAAAAGTCCTCTGGATCATGAGCGCAACGTCGCTTAACAGATACCCATGGTCCGGAACTTAAAACCCCGACACGTTCAATCAAGAAGTGCGCGCCTCGCTACCGTGGCTTATCGTCACCTGTTTGCGCCTCAGTTTGCTGCAAGAGGTGAATCCGTAGCGCGTCAATGAAAACGCGGATTTTTGAGGAAAGGCTTCGGTGCGCAGCGTAGACAGCATGCGCTTCCACGGTTTCTGTTGTGAATGTTGGAAGGACCCTGACCAAGGTTCCACGCTCAATGGCTGGTCGAGCGAGAAAATCAGGCAAGCGTCCAATTCCAGCTCCGTGTTCCAGCAAGACCTGCAATACGGCGGGCTCAGGCACAACGGAGCCAACGGGAACAGGAATGCGATGCTCGTGTTTCTGCGCGTCCTGGAACCGCCATATCGTGGGGCGATCAGTCCATCCGAGAAGGACGTGATTGGTCAAATGTGCTGGCGTATCCAAGGGGCCTCGTTGAGCAAGATATGCGGGACTGGCACATGGCCATAACGCGATGTGACCCAGTTTGCGCGCAATTAGGTCTGAGCTGGGCAGGGCGCCGATACGGATGGCTATATCAAGATTCTCCCGAGCAAAATCTACAACGCGGTTTTCCGTATCGAAGTGCACGTACAATTCGGGAAAACGTTTGAGAAAATCAGGAAGCATTGGAGCGACAAGGCCAAGCGCAAAGGTCATTGCAGCATTGATCCGCAAGATACCTCGTGGCTGTCCTGTCACACCATCCAGAGCCGCTTTCGCCTCATTTAAATCATCCATAACCCGACGCGCATAGGGCAGAAGCATCCGTCCTGCCTCCGTCAGCCGGAGAGCCTGCGCGCTGCGTTCAAACAACTTCGCTCCAATGACCTCTTCAAGGCGAAGCAGCGCTCGACTGAGGGAGGATTTTGGGATGCCTGTTGTGCGAGCAGCGGCACTGAGACTCAAGGAATCTGCAATATGTATGAAGCAACCAAGATCATCAGAGTTCATTGCAGAACGTTCCATAAATGGGACGCAACGTCTACGATAAGATATCTGCTCTTCACAAGCGGAACGGCATATTGTCGTCCTTCAACGAGGGGACAACCATGTCAAAGCCAATTATCCTGATCACAGGTGCGACCGGGCAACAGGGCGGCGCTACCATTCACGAAATGGTGCGTCGCGCAGGACCATGGCAGCTTCGAGCACTGGTTCGTGACCCGCAGGCTCCAAAAGCTACTGCTTTGGCAAAGCTCGGGGTCGAACTGAGACAGGGCAACTTGGATAACGAGCAGTCCCTTCGGGCAGCACTTCGAGGTGTCCATGGGGTGCTGTCCGTCCAATCTCCCATGAAAATCGGGCCGTCGGGAGAGGAGCGTCAGGGCAAATTACTGGCGACGTTGGCTGCGGAAAGCGGTATCCGTCATTTCGTGCAGTGTTCTGTCGGCGGAGCAGAACGCCAGAGTAGGGTGCCTCATTTTGAAAGTAAGTGGGCCATTGAGCAGCATATCGTGTCACTCGGTCTCAATGCGACTATTCTTCGGCCAGCGGCTTTCATGGAAAATTTTTCCACCTTTGTGTTCCGCACGACAATGCTTTCGATGATGAAAACCTATCTCGCCCCGAAACAGTCCATGCAACTTGTTTCGATTCAGGATGTCGGGTGGTTCGCTGCTGAAGCATTCGAAAGGCCCGAGCAATTTTCTGGACGAAGTATTGAACTGGCGGGCGACACTGTCACCTTGCAGTCTGCCTCATCCGTCCTCCGTCGTTCAGGTCTGCGCCCTACACTGTCCTTCAAGATGCCAGCACTGCTTTGCGCGCGGTTACCCGAGGATTTCCGCCTCATGTTCGAATGGATCGCACGCGAGGGGTTTGATGCTGATATTGCCGGTCTCCGTCGTGAGCATCCAGGTCTTCTGACCTTGCGCGACTGGGCAGACTGTAGAGCGTAATAGAAGTTTTATCAGAACTGCTTACTTTTGTCCGGATCGAAGACAACGACAAAAGACGATTTTGTTATTGTGACCAATTCGATAAAATTCTTACTATTACCCGACTGTGTTTTCCCCCGAAAAAGAAGACCTCTCAGTCTTTCGAGAAGCGGATGCGGCTCGGCTAGGCACGTTAGATCGTAATGGAGTACTATGCTACTTCTCTCAGGAACCGCATGATGAAATCATGTGAGAGATAGAAGCGATCATTATCGGCGCAGAATAGTGCGGCCGGTCAGGCTCTTATGTTTTTTTTGGTGAGTATATCGAATGCGTATTTTGAGAGGTTTGTTTTTAGCGGTATTACAGCTTGCACTTGGGGGCACAGCAGCTGCAGCATCAGACACGACAATCTTTGTACCATCCACCCCATGTTTGACTTATCTGAACTACGCGACCAAGGACGCAGCATCTCCCAATATGCCGGAAGCGCGAAGCAGAGTCATTTCGGCAATGAATATAATGAAGCCGTATATGACGGAGTTTGCCTCGCTTCGTATGGATCATATGGAAATGCTCATGGCGCAGATTACCCAGAGCTTCTTTATCAGGATGGAGCTTGAATGCCGCAGTCATCCCGATCAGCCCTTGTCCGAAGTCATCCGAAAGGTTGGCAACGGCATTGTTGATAACGTGAATGCGAGTTTAGCCCAATCAGGAGATAAGAGGCATCTTCCTTATCCAGCCTTCTGAACAGAGGCGGCGGATTACCAAACTTTCCTGACGATCGGCGTTACGCCAAGCCAGACAACTATGCCGATGCCTAGCGGACGTTACCGTGCAATATTCATGTCTCTGACAATGTGATGTCCGGATCGGAGATTTGCGGCCAGATAGTCGATAAAGACACGGACTCTTTGCGGCATATAACGATTTGGTCCCATAAAGACGGCGTGCACAGTTTGTAGCTCCTGCGCGGCAAATCTTTCGAGCACAGGGACAAGCTTCCCCGTAGCGAGGTCTTCCTGAACCTGAAAAAGTGAAAGCTGTGCGATCCCGGCTCCTGCGAGCGTCAGACGGCGCATGCTTTCTCCGTCTCCCAAAAGGAGATTGCCTTTTGGGGCGAAGGTTCGTGGCTGTCCGGTTTCATCGCGGAACTTCCATTCCGGCGTTTGTCGTCGGAATGCGAACGTCATACAGTTATGCTTTTCCAGTTCATTGACCGTTTCAGGAATGCCATGGCTTTCCAGATATGACGGAGCCGCCACGGTAACGAAATGCGTTTCCATGAGCTTGCGCTGCAGAAGCCCTGAATTCCGCATCGGACCGATGCGAATGGCGACGTCGGCATGATGCTCGACAAGATCCACAACCTGATCCGTGAGATCTACAGAGAGCCGGATTCCCGGATAGCAGGCCAGGAATCCGGGCAACAGATCAAGCACGCATTGAAGACCGAACGGCAGATTCATGTTGACCCGAACGTCTCCCGTCGGCCGGGGCGTTTCATGCAGAAGGCCATCTTCCAGCGCTGTCATCTGTTCCAGAATACACAGACTTTCGCGATAGAAGCGCTCCCCTTCTGCCGTCAACTCAATGGACCTGGTCGATCGGTTGAGAAGCCGCGTTCGCAGCCGCGCTTCCAGACGTGACGTCAGCTTGCTAACGGCGGACGGTGACATGTCGAGCCGACGCGAGGCTTCGGAAAATGATCCGGCCTCCACAACGGCCACGAATACTTCCATTTCGCCCGACCGGTTAACATCCCTCAACATATCTGTGCCCTGAATTCATAGCGACTGTGAATTCATGTTCTCTAGTTCATTCGTCTTTCAGGGAGCAAGTTTCACGAAGCTATCCAAACTTTCTGGAGACAGTGAACCATGAAAATCTTTCTCACCGGCGCGACCGGCTATATTGGCGGTTCCGTTGCCCGCTATCTGACCGACTTCGGCCATGAAGTCCGTGGTCTCGTGCGTCAGTCCGACAAGGCACAGGCTCTGCAGGAGATTGGTATTTCGCCCGTTCAGGGATCGCTGGGTGATGCTGCTCTTCTGGCGGAAGAAGCCAAAGCAGCAGATGCCGTCATTCATGCGGCCAACTCTGATCATCTTGCTTCTGTTCAGACCTTTCTCGAAGCTCTGAAAGGCAGCGGCAAGGCGTTCATCCACACATCCGGATCAAGCGTCGTCGGTGATGATGCACGGGGAGCCTATGAACGACCGGATATCTTCGCAGATGACACCCCTTTCGTCCCGATGGACATCCGTAAGGATCGTGTTGAAATCAATGAAATCGTCCGGATTGCCGGAGTACGCGACGGGATCAGGACAATCGTTTTTTGCCCAACAATGATCTATGGGGAATCTCTTGGGCTGCCAGCAAAAAGCGATCAGCTTCCTAAGCTGTATGCTCAGTCTCGGAAAGTCGGTGCCGGCGCTTATATCGGAACAGGGCTGAACCGCTGGTCGAACGTTCATATCCGTGACCTTGCAGAACTTTATCGACTGGCTTTGGAAAAAGCACCGTCAGCCTCTTACTTTTACGCAGAGAATGGTGAAGCGTCTTTCGTCGAGATCGCGACCTCCATCAGCAAGGCGCTTGGCTTTGAGGGCAAGACGCAAAGCTGGCCAGCAGAGGATGCCATTGCTGAACTGGGTGACTGGGCCCGCTTTGCCATTGGCTCCAACAGTCGGGTGCGGGCCGTGAATGCACGCCGGCTCCTCGGATGGGCGCCTCAGCACACCTCCATCCAGAAGTGGATCGAAACAACCGACGTAGTCTGGTGAAGACAATCTAATGATGTCCGCTGCCCAAGCCCCTCTGACGCAGCGGATCATTTTCTTTTCACACTCCCTTAGGAGCTTTCCATGACCGGCATCGACCTGAGCCGCCGAAGCTTATTGCCACTGGCTGTTGGCTTCTGGGCGACGGCATCTGCATCCACGCCTGCTCAACCCCGTATGCCATGGTGGAAGAGCAGTGTGTTCTACGAGATTTATCCCCGCTCATTTCAGGATGGAAATTCTGACGGTATCGGGGATTTTATCGGGATGAAGGACAGGCTGGAATACCTTGCGGAACTAGGCGTTGACGCGATCTGGGTTGCGGCCTGCTTCGACTCTCCCAATGTCGATAACGGATATGATGTGCGAGACTATCGCAAGATCATGCCCGACTTTGGCACCATGGAGGATTTCGATGCCTTTCTGGCACGCGCGAAGCAACTGGGAATTCGTGTCATTCTCGATATGGTTTTCAACCATACGAGCGACCAGCATGCCTGGTTTGTAGAAAGCAGATCCTCCAGAGATAATCGCTACCGCAACTTCTATCACTGGCACGATGGAAAAAATGGCGCACCTCCCACGAACTGGCAGACGCAGTTTGGAGGTTCGGCCTGGACACTAGATCAGAAGACAGGCCAGTATTATCTGCACTCGTTTGAAGCACAGCAGCCGGATCTGAACTGGGAAAATCCTGAAGTTCGTGCTGAGCTTTACGCGATTCTGAAGTTCTGGGCCGACAAAGGTGTTGATGGTTTCCGGTTCGATGCGATTACTTTCATAGCAAAACCGGAAAAGCTGTACGATCTCACTCCGGAAGAAATTCCGGCACGGAAAACGTTTGCCGATCATGGGGATCGGCTCAGTTTCTATCTGAAAGATATGTACGAGCATGTTTTCAAGAATACAGAACTGTATTCTGTGGGAGAAAACTGGGGCGTGAGTCGCGATGAATATGCTCGTATTACAGACTCACGAAACAAGGAACTTTCATCCGGATTTCGCTTCGACTTTCAGATCAAAGATAATATCGATGCATGGCGTAAGGGAACTTTTCATCTAAGTGATTTGCGCGCATTCAATCGTGACAACAGTTTTGACGATCACCCCGGGACGTGGCCTGTTGTCTGGCTGGAAGACCATGACTATTCACGCTCGGTGTCACGGTATGGCTCGCAACTTCCCCAATACAGAGATCGTTCGGCAAAACTTCTGGCAACGATGATGCTTTCCCTGCGCGGAACGCCATTTATCTACCAAGGACAGGAGATTGGCATGACCAATTTTCCGTTCAGATCGATCGATCAGTTCGACGATGTATTTGCGCATAACGAATGGCGCTTGCAGGTTGAGTCAGGACACATTTCCCCTCGGGAAATGCTTGTAAATCTGGCGGCAACGACGCGCGACAATACCCGCACACCCATGCAATGGAATGAAGGGACTAACGCTGGGTTTTCTTCGGTAAAACCCTGGATGCTCGTTAATCCGAATTTCCGTACAATCAACTGCTCTACAGAATCTTCTGACCCCAGATCCGTACTTTCTTTTTACAAGAGCATGATCCGGATCAGAAAACAGTTTCCAGTTCTTATTCATGGAACCTACCAAGACATTTCGCCGGATGATTCACCGATCTACGCCTATATCCGGGAAGATTCCACAAACAGAGCCTTGGTTGTTCTGAATTTCTCTAATGATGAAAAAATGTTCTCCTTGCCTAAAGGGAAAACTGTAAAGCGCGTCATTGCCAGCAATATGGATAGAAAACAGATTCAGGGCAGCGCCATCCGTATTCAACCATGGGAGAGTATTATTGCTATCGTATAATAAATCCTGAGGTACTAGCGGCGGGTCGCAACCCGCTAGGACAGATGCCCTAGCGTCTTCTTCTCAGCCMTCTGTCTCGCCGCAACCGCCTTGATTGGTCCAAGGATCCTTGGACCAATCAATTATACTGTATCTTCAAAAAAAATACTAAATTAGATTTCTGAAATAAAATAGACTCTCGCTGAAAGCAGGCAACTGACCATTAAGACGAGTAAGATGCTCCATTTCAGTGTGAATTTGAGCATTTCTCCTTCTTTTCCAACAATCCCTACCGCTGCACAGGCGACGGCGATCGATTGGGGCGAGATCATCTTCCCAACTGAGCCTCCAACAGCATTGGCAGCAACGAGAAGTGGACCACTGACGTGGATCTGCTGACCTGTTGCGGCTTGTAATCCTCCGAATAGGGCGTTCGAGGATGTGTCAGATCCTGTGAGGAAGACGCCAAGCCATCCAAGGATTGGAGAAAGAAACGTAAAAGCTGGGCCAGTTGCGGCGAACAGGAGGGCAAGCGTCGCGGAAAGACCGGAATAATTCGCCAGATAAGCAAAGGCGAGGACCATGCCGATAGAATAGATCGGGATTTTTAGTTCGTTCAGTGTCTGCAGAAAGATCACTGCCGCATCCCGGGGGCGTGCACGTAGCACGAATGTCGAGAGGATCGCAGTCAGCATGATGCTCGTGCCGACTGAGGAAATCAGATCAAGCTTAAATACCGAGTGAAACGGTGAAGGTTCGATCGAGACCGGCGGCATTTTGATGATCAGATCATGAAGATAAGGAAAGGGGAACGTGATGACAGAGGACGCAAGCAGACCACCTGGTTTGAAGAGGTTTTTGAAAGGCGCAATGCTCCAGAGGGCGACAAGTGCAGTCAAGATAACGAATGGCATCCAGGCACGGATGACCTCGTTTTTGCTATAATTTTTCTTAGAACCAGGAACGGGTGCATTGGTGCTTTCTTGAGGGAAACGGAAACTCTTTGCTGGCGTCCAAAATTTCAAAAAGAGAGGGATGACCAGGAGTGTTGCCAAAGCCGCGGCAATGTCGGGAAGTTCAGGTCCTACAAAAACAGCCACCAAAGTCTGTGTAATGGTAAATGTCAGTGCTGCAACGAGGGTGATCGGCCAGACCTCTCTTAGCCCGCGCAGCCCATCCACTATCATCACCAGAAGGAAAGGGATGGCAAACGCGAGGGCAGCAAGCATAGGCATTGCAAGCCGAGAGATCAGCAATGGATCCGCACCAATAACCTGACCTCCGACGATGACTGGAATGCCCATAGCCCCGAACGCGCCAGGCGCAGCATTAGCGAGTAGACATAGTCCTCCCGCATAAAGCGGTGGTACCCCAAGACCGACCAGGAGCGCTGTCGTGATCGCAACCGGAGCGCCGAAACCGGCAGCACCTTCGAGAAAAGCACCAAAGCCATAAGAAACGAGGAGGATTTGAATGCGCTGATCGTCGGAAACTGTGACAATCGAATAGCGAATAATGTCGAAGTATCCGGTTTTGACTGAAAGTTTATAAAGGAAGACTGCAGCTAGAATGATCCACGCAATAGGCCATAAGCCATAGAGAAAGCCGTATAATCCTGTCGCGATCAGATAGGGTATCGGCATTCCGTAGAATAGTACGGCTATGAGGGCCGTGAGAACCACCGTGATGGTGCAGGCGATATGGCCCTTCATGCGAAGCACCAGCAACGCTACGAAGAAAAATGCAATCGGTATCAAAGCAACCAGACTGGAAATTATAATATTTCCGGCTGGATCGTATATCTGCTTCCAGGGGGACATGGATTTATTCTCCTGACTTCGTGTCGATAAGGCTTATCCATGCCGATTTCCGGCCCTGGATGCGGGGGGATTAAAGATTGCCGATAACTTTGATGCCGATGACCGTTGCGTTCGGAATGACTGACGTTTCTCCCGGTCGCATCTGGTATTCAAAAGAGGGTTGAAAGAGCAGGCCGGGCATAATGGGAACTCCGTAATAGGCTTCCAGCGTTGCCGTATGCGTCTGAGGGCCGTTTACGCCTGCGGGGAAGGGCAGGCCTGCGTCCTGAAGAAGGTGCTGCCCGAGCGTCAGGCGTTTGCTGATCTGATAATACGAATACATCACCCCAAAACGGTCGAGTGGGCGAAAAGGGATGATGCCAAGAAGCGAAGTTCCAACATAAAACTGATCAGAAAAGACCGAGACTTGCGGTGTATTATGAATGTAGCCCGCCATCAGGTAGCCTCCTGCCATCTGATGCAGGCCGTGGCTGCGATAGATCATCTGGTCAGCTTCAATATAAAATGTGTCGCGTGCCTGAGGCCTTTGCACCGCATATCGGAGGGCCATCGAGGAGGGGACCGAGCCAATCATGTCCGTAAAACCGCTGGTATCGTGGCCAAAGCCGAGTTTGTAGTGGCCCGGCAGCTTTCGTGGGCCGATAAAAGGCTCCCACGTCAGCTCGATGGGAAGCATGACGCCAGTCTGCTTCTCACTGCCCCAGGCCCATCCTGATGGATTGGATGTCAGGACGGAGGACGCGTAAACACCTGTTCTTAACGTCAGATCGCGTGTTGGACGCAGACGGATCGTGCCGCCCCATGTTGCCTTCGGATAGACGCTCCACCCTTGAACGCTTTTAATGCCTACTGGGGCTGAGCACTGGATCATGAAGGTGCATAAGAGCAGAGATGTGCCATAAGTATGTGTGAGGGTCAGGCGGCCCAGATTGATATTGATGCTGTTGTGACGGAAAGATTTTTCCACGTAGAAGTCTGCTAGATGTGCCGCCATATGGCCGGAAAGGCTGTAGACTTCAGACAGCAGAATTCGCCGCTCGCCGACGTGATCAAAGCTGATCTGTCGACCTGCTCGTTCCATTAAAACACCGTGCAGGATCCATCCATTCAGACCCAGCAGCTTGCCCAGATCGAAATTATTTACCAGCGTCAGTTCATGAGCGTACGACATGCCTTTGCTCAGACCGCCGCTCACATTAGCCAGAGCTTCCCCTTTATAAGCGAACTGGAATGTATAGCCCTGTTTAGCAAGCCACGCTCGTGCGGGTGCTACTTGTGGAACCAGATTACCGAATGCTTGAGCAGGTACGAAATACCCCGCAGAGAGGTCACGTTCCCGCAGGGCATCATCTCTGCGATTGAGGAGTGCAGACAGGCTTTCAGTATTAAAAAGGCTTTCAAGCTGATTAGGGTCGGAAAGATGTTCGGTCCTTTTGGTGGATGCCGCCACGGTATGTGATGCTTTTGCGTCGGAATGGAACGGCGTATCTCTGTCCGTTTGAAAGCTCGTTCCGGGGTGCTGTCGCATGGTTAATGCTGTATCAGGTGCACTTTCAGCAGAACTGGTGGCCATTAGGGCGATAAAGAGCATTGCACCTGCATACCAAATGGTCCCGGAGCGTCTTTTTGTCTTAACAACGGATAACGACGAAGGAAGATCTTTGGTAAAACCATGAAACATGACATTAATATTCCGTGTTATTCACAGATTATATTTATTTTTGATGTATTATTCGGTAATCGCGCCTCTATTATTTCGCGCGATATGCCGTGATGAAGTCTTTGTGGGTCGTTGAAGGATCAGCGTTCTCGCGCAAGTTTCTCAACACTGTCGGAGGTGATTTCCGAGATTGAGCGCGCGCCAGTCAAAATCATCGCAACACGGAGTTCTTTTTCGATGATGTCCAGCACATTCGCGACGCCGCGCTCTCCTGCTGCTGCGAGAGCGTAAACGAAGGCGCGCCCCAGCAGGACGGAATCAGCCCCACATGCAATCATTCGAGCAATATCCAGACCGCTGCGAATTCCTGAATCAGCAAGGATTTTCAGGTCACCCTTGACGGCATCTGCGATGGGAGGAAGGGCACGAATGGTTGAAAGGACACCGTCAAGTTGCCGTCCACCATGATTGGAGACAACGATACCGTCTGCCCCAAATTTTACAGCGTCTTTCGCGTCTTCAGGGTCCAAAATACCCTTAATGATCATTGGTCCTTCCCAGAAATCACGTATCCACTGCAAGTCTTTCCAGCTTATTGACGGATCGAAATTACCTGCCAGCCAACCAATGTAGTCTTCAAGCGCAGTGGGGGTGCCTCGATATGTCGAGATATTGCCCAGATCATGCGGGCGTCCACGCAAACCAACATCCCAAGCCCATTGCGGATGTGTCACCGCCTGAGCATAGCGACGCCATTTAGCCATCGGGCCGGACATGCCTGAATGAGCATCGCGGTAGCGCGCCCCCGGTGTTGGCATGTCTACCGTAAAGACGAGGGTGGTTACGCCTGCTGCTTTTGCGCGCTCCAAGGCATCACGCATGAAACCACGGTCTTTGAGCACATACAACTGGAACCAGATTGGTTCTCGAACTGCGGCTTGCACTTCCGCGATTGGACACACTGATACAGTGGAGAGGGTGAAAGGGATACCTTTGCGGCTTGCGGCCCGTGCTGCCTGAACTTCGCCGCGACGGGCATACATACCTGTTAGTCCCACCGGGGCAAGCGCGGCTGGAAAAGCAAGCTTACGCCCGAATATTTCGGTAGAAGTATCCAGGTCAGAGACGTTGCGAAGAATACGCTGTCTTAAAGCGAGATCTGCAAGGTCTGCAGTATTTCGTTTCAGCGTATGCTCCGCATATGATCCGCCATCAATGTAATGAAACAGGAAAGGAGGGATTTTCCGAGCGGCTGCTTTTCGGTAATCTGTCGCTGCTGAAATAATCATTGCAACTCTCCTTCGCGGATTTTGTCATTCCGCGTGCGCTTGGTTTTTTTTCTTAGATCCGTCTTTCTCACGGACTGCCTGGCGCATTGTCTGGAAGAGAAATGTCCTAACATCCATTCGCTTAAATTGGTGCTATCCATACTTTTTAGATATATAAAATAAACTTGTTATGAAATATCTATATATTATAAGGACTTAGGAGCATCGCGTACTGTGATTTCGGGTGTTATCAAAGAGGCGTGATTACTTTGAGTGTTCTAACTATTACGAAGATGAAAACCTTCGAAATCCTGTTTGATAACAGTCATTTCTTTTTGGTGAGGAAGAACAGGTTCTAATCTAACAGACTAAAGATTCTGCCCGGACACCTTCTGCTGTCAATGATGGCTATGTTCCGCGCATTTCAGTCTTGAACGCGGGGGCGCGGACCCATTCAGCGTGTCGATAGGGTTGGTTACTGTTATCCTTGCCATCGTACGCATGAGGTAAATTTGCTCTCAGGAATGTCCTATCCTGAGAACAGGGGGGCCGTCACGGCAGGATCTTTTCTATTATCAAGAAGATCGACACGAGAGTTATGCGACTATTAATGCACCTCAATCATTGAGATACTTCAGGCGAGTTCACGCAAAAGGGCATGAAACCGTGCGCTGGGCCCTGAAAGCTCAGGTTGGCTTGAGGCCAGTGCTATAGAGGCGCGAGGCATGGGGCCATCAATGGGATGAAATGTCGCACCTTCAGCATGGATCTGGCTGAGATAAGCTGGAACGATGGAAACGCCCATTCCGGCGGCTACCATGGGAACTGTCGCAGCAATCTGCGGTGTGGATTGACCAAGGCGAGGGGTGAAGCCTGCTTTCTGGCAAGCCGCGATGATAGCGTCATAAAAGCCTGGGCCAAGTTCGCGTTTGAAAATCAGGAACGGTTCGTCGGCCACAGCCGAAAGCGGGATACGGTCCTGCTGTGACAGTGGATGCCCTTTTGGAATGGCCAGAACGGTGGGCTCATCAAAGAGTGGGTGGAGAGTAATGCGCGGGTCCGGGGCTGGGGGGCGGACGATCGCGATGTCCAACCGGTGTTCATGCAGGGCCTCGCAAAGTGCAGGGGTGTTGCTCTCGTCTAAGGTGATGACGATGTCGGGCCAGCGTTCCCGAAAGAGGCGGATGGCCCGAGGAATAAGGGGCAGGAGGGCGACGGCGCCGGCCATGCCGAGACGTAGTCGCCCTTGTTCGCCTCGTGCCAGGCCTCCCGCCAGCAGATAAAATTCGCGTTCCATTGCAAGAATATGCTGTGCCTTCGCGAGGAGCTGTATGCCGCTATCGGTCAAGGTGGCACCGCGTCTGGAACGATGAAACAGGGAAAGGCCGAGTTCCGCTTCCAGTGCTTTGATCTGCTGACTGAGCGGCGGCTGCTCGATGTGCAGGGCTTCGGCTGCACGAGTAAAACTCCCGTGATCCGCAATGGCAACGAAGTAACGTAAATGGCGTAGGTCCATGATCCATACGTATCATATATGGAAATGCATTCAACTATATATTGGACTTTATCCAGCAGTCTGCCGAGAGTCGTGACAGACACTCCTCAGAGGATTTCGTGATGAGCTTTACTGTTGGACATTATCTCGCTGAACGGCTGACGCAGATCGGTCTGAAAGACCATTTTGCCGTCGCGGGAGACTATAACCTCGTCCTGCTGGATCAGCTTCTCGAACATGGCGGCATGCGTCAGATCTACAGCTGTAATGAGCTGAATTGCAGTTTTTCCGCAGAAGGTTATGCGCGGGCTAAAGGGGCAGCAGCAGCTGTCGTGACGTTTAGCGTAGGCGCTATTTCTGCCATGAATGGCCTCGGTGGATCTTATGCCGAGAACTTGCCCGTTATCGTGATTTCCGGTGCGCCCAATACCAACGATTATGGCTCGGGGCGGGTGCTGCATCATACGATCGGCACGACGGACTATAACTACCAGCTCGAAATGGTACGGCACGTCACCTGCGCAGCCGAAAGCATCACGGATGCGGAGTCCGCTCCAGCCAAAATCGATCACGTGATCCGCACGGCTCTGCGTGAGAAGAAGCCAGCTTATCTGGAAATTTCCTGCAACGTGGCTGCGGCTCCTTGTGCCCGCCCTGGTCCGGTGGACTCTCTGCTGTCTTATCCGGCTCCGGACGAGGTCAGCTTGAAGGCCGCTCTCAAGGAGAGCGAAGAGTTTCTTGCGCATCGCGAAAAGGTTGTCATCCTTGTCGGCAGTAAACTGCGTGCGGCTGAAGCACTTGAGGAAACTGTGGCTCTGGCCGACAAACTCGGTTGCGCAGTTACGATCATGAGCGCGGCCAAAAGCTTCTTTCCGGAAACACATCCGGGTTTCCGCGGCGTGTATTGGGGCGAAGTTAGCAGCCCGGGTGCTGAAGAGGTCGTCAAAAGTGCAGATGGCGTCATCACCCTGGCGCCTGTCTGGAACGATTATTCCTCCGTGGGCTGGAATGACCTGATCCGTGGTGAAAACGTTCTGGAGGTCAATCCGGACCGTGTGACGGTTAACGGCAAGACGTTCGAAGGCTTCCGTCTGAAAGAGTTCGTCAAGGCTCTGACGACACAAGCTCCCCATAAGCCTGCATCTCTGACCGGAAGCTACGAGCCGGTTGTTCTGCCGACGGCCAATCCGACCGCCCCGCTGACGAATGACGAAATGACGCGTCAGATCAATGCTTTGGTGGATGGCAACACGACGCTGTTTGCAGAGACTGGTGATTCCTGGTTCAACGCGACCCGGATGCACCTTCCTGAAGGTGCGCGTGTTGAATCTGAAATGCAGTGGGGCCACATCGGCTGGTCCGTACCTTCCGTTTTCGGGAATGCGGCGGGTTCACCTGAGCGTCAGCACGTTCTGATGGTCGGTGATGGCTCGTTCCAGCTTACGGCTCAGGAAGTCGCACAGATGGTTCGGTATGAACTGCCGGTTATCATCTTCCTGGTTAATAATTATGGCTATGTCATTGAAATCAAGATTCATGATGGGCCGTACAACTACATCCAGAACTGGGATTATGCCGCGCTGGTTAACGTCTTCAACGGTGGTGTGCCGGGTGAAGCAAGCGGCAAGTCTGGCCTCGGCTTAAAAGCCACCACTGGTGAGGAGCTGGCTGAAGCCATTGAAAAGGCTAAAAAGAACACCCGTGGACCGACCCTGATCGAATGCAAGCTCGACCGGACGGATTGCACGGATGCGCTCGTTGCGTGGGGCAAGCGCGTAGCCGCTGCCAATTCCCGCAAGCCACAGCGCAGCTGAAGGCACAGATCTGAAATGAAAAAGCCAGAGCCTTTGGGGGCTCTGGCTTTTTTTTATGTCATCTGAGCCTATCGGGGTTTGTAGACATAAGGCACTAACATCAGGTTGTGCGATTTCAGAGAAGGTAATTTCCTGATGGACGGAAGGATATTTGTGCGGAGTATTGGGGCGTGAATAGTAATATTTCAGAAAAAGTCGGAGCTGACATACGTTCCGCATCTCGCATTTTGTTTGCGATAATTATTTTTTTTGTGGGTGTCGCTCTTTTAATAGGGGGAATACGTCTTACGCTGTTGGGAGGATCCTTTTATTATTTTGTCGCGGGTTTTGCCTATGTCGCTATTGGCATTCTCATGTTTCTGCGACAGCGTCTGGCTCTGCCCTTAACGGCAGTGGTCTTTCTCGCAACACTTCTCTGGGCTTTAGTAGATACGCCGGAAATCGGTTACTGGGCTTTGCTACCGCGCCTGACGGTTCCAGCGGTTCTCTGTGTGCTCGGGTTGTGGGGAACAGTAACGCTTACAAATGTCAGCTCAGTCGCTCGTAAGGCCGGAGTTTTCGGTGGTGCAGGTCTTGTGCTTGCTCTTGTGGTCACGCTGCTTGAAGCCTTTACGCCACATGGCGCCATCCATAACGAAAGTGATGTCGCGAGCCGTACGAAAGATGTCGTCGCGAGTGAAAATGTGCCAGATGATTGGGCATATTTCGGCCGAAACGCGCATGGCACGCGTTACGTTCCGTACACGGCAATCACGCCGGAGAACGTAAGCCATCTGAAGGTTGCCTGGGTGTATCACACGGGGCGCCGCGTGACCGGAAGCGGTACGGGCGTTGATGAGAATACGCCGCAGCAGATCGGGAATGTTCTTTATTCCTGCACGCCGGAAAACAAGGTTGCCGCGATTGAGGGCGATACAGGTCATGCCCTATGGACTTTTGATCCGCATGCCCATTCCGCAGAGCATGTCAGTTGCCGTGGTGTCGGTTATTATGACACGGACAGGGATCTGACGCTGACAGCCGAAGAGAAGTCCGTCGATCCGGATGCGCCTTGCCGTCAGAGCGTTATTGTAAACACGGTTGATGCCCGCCTGATCGCACTGGATGCGCACACTGGCAAGCTGTGTCCGAAATTTGGTGACAATGGTATTGTCGATTTGAAGCCTCGCATGGGGCCAGTTGAAAACGGCAAACGGTATCACCCTACAGGTATCCCGGTAATCATGGGTCACACGACGGTTATTGGTGGCTGGGTGCGCGATATTGTGCATGGCGAGCCGTCAGGTGCCGTGCGAGCTTTCGATGTGCGTACGGGTGCTCAGACGTGGGCGTGGGATGTCGGTGATCCAGATAATGCCAACGCGGCAGATCCATCCAAGACTTACACACTGGAAACGCCGAATGTCTGGACTATTCCGACATATGACCGGGACCTGAACCTTGTTTATCTGCCGACGGGTGGGGGGCCGCCGGATTACTGGGGTGGTGATCGCAGTGCGGTGAAAGAAAAGTTCGGCGCAGCAATCGTTGCAGTTGATGCGGCTACCGGGCAGACAAAATGGGTGTTCCAAACGGTTCATCATGATGTCTGGGATTATGATATTCCCTCACAGCCGGTGCTCTACGATGTAAGTAATTCCCGGGGAGAGAAGGTTCCTGCTCTGATCCAGACGACCAAGACGGGTAATATCTTTGTCGTAGACCGTCGCACCGGGGTGCCGGTGACGGATGTGGTCGAGAAGAGCGTACCGCTGCAAGGAGCGGCGGACGACGAGCATCTGGCTAAGACGCAGCCATTCTCTGTCGGAATGCCCGGGATCGGCAATAAGCCGCTCAGTGAAAATTCGATGTGGGGCGTGAGTACGTTTGATCAGCTTTACTGCCGTATCATGTTCCGCAACTCTGTCTATGAAGGTCCGTTCACACCGCCTGGCGAGAAACCTTACATCGAGTATCCGAGCCTTCTTGGCGGGATGAACTGGGGTGGTATTGCCATCGACGAGGCACGAGGCCTGATGTTTGTGAACGATATGCGCGTGCCCTTGCGCATGATGCTCGTGAACGAAAAGAATGCTTCCCACTACACGATTTCAATGGACGAGGTGCCGGGCTTCATGGGGACGTTGCGGCCACAGGTTGCTGGTTCTTATCGTGGTGTACGGATTGATATCTTGCAGTCTCCGCTCGCTGTGCCGTGCAACACGCCACCGTTTGGAACAATGAATGCCATTGACCTGCATACGAAAAAGCTACTGTGGCAGGTTCCGCTGGGAACGGTGAAAGATACAGGGCCCATGGGTTTGAAGACTCATATGGCGGTGCCGATGGGCCTCCCGACCCTTGGAGGGCCGACGGTAACGGCGTCTGGGATAGTGTTCTTTGCGGGCACGCAGGATTATTATCTTCGGGCGCTGAACTCGCTGACGGGTAAGGAGCTTTGGAAAGCTCGTCTGCCGGCGGGTGCGCCTGCGGCTCCTCTCGTGTTTCGTTCTCCGAAAAGCGGTAAAGAATATGTCGTGATTTCGGCGGGTGGCATGAGCCATTCGCCTGATGTAAGCGATGAGATTATCGCCTATGCGCTGCCAGATGGGGAAGGGAAGTAACTCATTTGGGACGTTGTCTTGGGAAAATAACTCCCAAGACAACTCATTAAAAATTCGTATCGATCAAGGGTTAGCCTGTTATTGCTAAATTCCTGAAGTTGAAAAATTTTTCCAAAAAACCATAGAAATTTTAGACATTGTGCGTATTTTTGTGATTGCTTAGTCGTACCCGGTATGACGAGAATGAAATGCTAACCATCTAGGTTAGCAGCACGTAACTGCTCTCAAACTACCTTACGGATCAGCCCTTCAAGCCAGCCAACACCTGCATCGTACTCCGATTTGCGCGGTAGCAGCATCCGCACCTCATGGGCTCCAAAAACCTCTGGCAGAGAAGAAATCCGTAGCCCATTCGTCATGAGAAAAAATTCAGCGATATAATCAGGAACAATCGCAATGGTGTCTGGCTGACAGAGGAAGGTCGGCAGGTGCCCGAAAGACGGCACAATCGTCCTCACAGTGCGCCGAATGCCCATGCTCCGCAGCCGATGATCGAAAATACTGTGCCGTAATGCGGTCTCAACCAACACATGACGACAGCGCTCCAGATCTTCAGGTGTCATCTGCTCGGGTAAAATACAGAAATCCGCATGCCAGACACAGACAAACCGGAATGATCCGAGAGGTGACGAGACACAGTCAGGTCGCGTGAGGGAACTGATAGTCAGAGCCATATCAATCTCTCGCCGCCCCAGGGCCCCGTCCAGAACCGGAGCCGAAACGGTGCGAAACGTCAGCGTGATATCCGGCGCCTCAGCCGACAGACGTGCAACAAGCCGTCCCCCCAGTGCATAATCCAGCCCCCCATCGCTTCCAATTATGAAGAAGCGGGACGAAGACGCCGGATCGAACTGCCCTCGCAGCCCTAGCGAGGAGCGCAGAGAAGACACGTTCATTTCAAGCGTTTCTGCAATTGCCACCGCATGCGCCGTTGGCTGCATTCCATACCGTGTGCGCACGAAAAGCTCGTCGCCGCACGCTTCGCGCAAACGCCGCAATGCCGAACTGACAGCCGGTTGCGTCAAAGACAGCCGTTCTGCTGCACGGCTGACACTGCGCTCATGCCACAGGGCTAGAAACACATGAGCCAGATTAAGATCGATCCGCGATATATTATTCATCGGATTTATAGCTAACAGCAAAAATTAAAATTTGACCACAACGTTCTGACAAAGCAACGATCTGTTTCGCCTCTTCCCCTCCCGTTACACAGGAGCATCACGTGCGGAAAACCAACGGATTTCTGGCCGTTCTTCTTGCTTCTTCCGTCTCGCTACCCGACCCGGCGGATGCCCGTCCAACCCATAAGAAAGTGCCTTCGCACCGGCCCGCCGCTGCGAGCGCCGCAGTATCTTCTAAAGCCGCTGCGAAACCGAAGCCACAGCATCCCTTCAGCGCAGCCGGCACGGAAATGGTCGAAGTACATGCTGGCATGCGAACCGCCAACGGCGTCACTAACACTACCCCCGGCGGTGGCCTCATGGCTCGCCAGACCGCCGCACGGGCTCAAAGCACCATTACGCGCGACTTTATCGCCAAACAGTCCCCTACAAGCAACGCTATCGCCATGATCTCGGCTCTGCCGGGTGTCATCTCTGCTAGCACCGACCCGCTGGGTCAGTCGAGCACCGCGATGTCCATCCGTGGCCTGCAACAGGCCGAAATCGGTTTCCTGTATGAGGGAATTCCTCTCAACGATTCGATCAACTACACGCCCTATACTCAGGCTATGGTGGACACAGACAACATCCAATCCGTGACTGTCGCACAGGGTGCGCCAGATATCGGCGCGCCCGTCTATAACGACGTGGGTGGTCTCGTCACCGTCGCCCTGCGCGGGCCGCAGGACAGGAGAGGAGGGAGCGTCGATTTCAGTTTCGGATCCAAATCACTCCAGCGCGAATATATTCGCCTCGATACAGGTGAAATCGGCCATAGCGGTGTCAAAGCCTTTGCCTCGTTCTCCTCCACGACCAACAACCAGTGGCGCGGCTCAGGTCAGTTCAGGAAATTCCATGTTGATTCAAAAATTATCAAGGAATGGGGCACCGGCAGTAGCGCAGGCCTCACTTTTTCTTATGACAATTGGCAGCAGGCGAGCTACCGCCCCCTGACCATGGCCCAGTGGAAACAATACGGAAACTCCTTCAATTATACGAAGGAATACTGGCCTGGGAACACCAGCTGGGTCGGCCTGCGGCAGTATCAGAGACGTTCCACAGTGCTGATCGCTCCAGTGAAGCTGAAACTTAGTGAACACGTCAACCTCGACCTGACCCCCGCCTATATGAACTATTCCGAGTTCTATTATGGGGGCGTTACGATCAAAAACAGCGGATCATATTTTGGAAACCAGCGTATCGCTGACCTGAATATGCCGTACCAGACCAACGGCGTCACAACTGCTTCCAGCATCAATCCGGTGCCGCAGAAAACCGGCTTCCTGAACACCGCCGTGACTTGGAAAGCTGGACATAACACCTTTCGCGCCGGTTATATCTATAATTATATTGCGCTCGAAGAGCCTATTTATTATGCGCCTGTTAATTACACCGGCGGCATCGTCAATAATTACAGTAAATATATGGTCACCATGCCGAATGGTCAGCAATACCGGACCCTCGACATGAACTTCAAACACCAGATGAACGAAATCTTCGTCGATGACACGTTGAAATTGCTTGATGACAAACTAACGCTCAACGCTGGTCTACGTTACCTGATGATAACCCGCTGGAATACGAACCTTATTCCCGGTGTCACGAAATACAAGGTCGGAGCCAGCTATGCCCAGCCTTTGCCACAGGTCTCTATCAGCTATCAGCTTACGCCGCACGATCAGATCTATGTCGATGGAACAACAGCCTATCGTGCCCCGGCCTCGGTGCAGGTATACGGCGAGGTATTCTCTACCAATAGTCCGAACCCCGCGTCGAAGCAGGCGTCCCTCAAGGGCGAATACTCTATCGGCGAGGAAATTGGTTACCGCCATTACGGCCTCGTCAATGTGGCGGTTTCTCTGTTCAACTACAACATCACCAACAACCAGATCACCTCATCGCAATACATCAACGGCATCCCGTTGCCATCACCGATCGAGGCTGGTGGCAAAACCTCTCGTGGCGCACAGGGTGAAATCGGTCTGCGCCCATGGCATCACTGGAGCCCCTATGTTTCCGCCCAGTATCTCCACGCTACGACAGACAACAATATCGCCTCAGGCCTCGACTACCTGCCGACAAAAGGGAAACGCGCCGTCCAAAGTCCGGAATTTTCCGCTGCCGCCGGGATATCCTATGACGACAGTCATATCTTCGGAAATTTTGTCTTCAACTACGTTAGCTCCCAGTATTCTACTCTCATGAATGACGAAAAAATTCCCGGTTACGAAACTGCCAATATTACCATGGGATATCGCATGAACACTATTGGCTTCGTGCAACATCCGCAATTCCAGCTCAACGTCGTTAATATCGGCGCTAAAAACTATTTGTCCGGATTCCAGAGTATTTCCAACAATGCGAAAGCCACGCGCGGCGTCTACGGCACAACCATTGCCGGATCATCTCCGCTCTATCTCAGTGCCGGTGGCCTCGCCGTCGTCGCCTCCCTTAGCGCCGGATTTTAGTAGGCCCTAACCCCATTAGACCGCTTAACGGAGATTTGCTCGATGTTTTACATTCGTTCCGCCCTATTCGTTTCAACCTGCCTCGCTCTGTCTGCCGTGACCTCCTCAGCCCAAGCCACACCGGGCTGGCCAAACGATGAAGGACGCGGCTCCTGCGCCGTAACAAAGAAGATCGATGTGCCCGCAAGGATGCGTGACGGAACCGTCCTCCGTGCTGATGTTTATACGCCGAAAACTGCCGAAAAAGTGCCGGTTCTGCTTATGCGGACGCAGTATGGAAAGAGCGCCGCTCAAATCCAGCCGGCCCGCTATCAGACCCCTGAATGGTTTGCCTCGCACTGCTACGTCGTCGTCGTGCAGGATATCCGTGGGCAGGGAAAATCTGATGGCACGTTTTACGAATATCGCTACGATCGGAATGACGGCTACGATACCGTTCAGTGGGCCTCCACACTCCCTGGTGCGGACGGGCAAGTCGCCATGTACGGATCTTCGTATGTCGGCGCCACCCAGTGGCTGGCCGCCACCGCGTCTCCCCCTGCTTTGAAAGCCATCGTCCCTTCCAATACAGGTGATGATTATTATGACGGCTGGACCTACGAGGATGGCGCCTTTCGCCTCGCTTTCATTGAACCTTGGATGCTCGACACCATCGCTTCGTCTGCCGCCGCAAACCGTGGCGATAAAAAACTCTCGAAATCGCTCTATGCAGACGGCAAAAATGCCTCTGTCTGGATGCCATACACCCCTTACGGCAGCTTTCCGCCTCTCCACCCCGACAAACCGGAAGTCGCTCCGTATTTCTACGACGCAGTCGCTCATTCTACCCGCGACAGCTATTGGGAAGCTTTCCAGATCCGTACCCATTACGACCGCGTAAAAGTTCCCGTCCTTGCCTTCGATGGCTGGTATGATTCCTTCCTCAATGGCGCTGTCAACAATTTCAACGGAATGCGTACCGACGGTGGAACGCCGGAAGCCCGCGAAAACCAACGTCTCGTTATAGGTCCTTGGGAACATATCGGCTGGGGACGCCCCAACGGCACCATCAGCCCACGTTTAAAAGACATCGGCGCTGTCGCCAACAGTCCTGTCAACGAACTGACCGTACAGTTTCTCGATCACGTTCTGAAAGGTCATGCCAACGGCTATTCTGACGGCCCGCGGGTCGATTACTTCACCATGGGTGAAAACCGCTGGCATACCGCGAAATCCTTTCCTATCGAAGGCACTCAATACGTCACCTGGTATCTTGGCAGCGCGGGGCGGGCGAATTCTTCAATGGGCGATGGCTCTCTCTCCACAAGGCCGGTAAAAAAAACCGCGACCTCCGACCAGTTTACCTATGATCCGGCAAATCCCGTCCCCAGCGTGGGCGGCCACTCCTGCTGCTCCTGGACATCCGGCCCACAAGGCCAGTTCGACCAATCCGCCATCGAACAGCGGCCCGATATCCTCATCTATACAAGTCCCGTCCTCGAAAATCCCGTAAACGTAACCGGCCCGATCACGGTTGACCTCTTTGCCAGCACGGATGCGAAAGATACGGATTTTACCGCCAAACTCGTTGATGTTGCGCCGGACGGGCGCGCCATTAACCTCAATAATGGCATCATCCGAGCCAGTTACCGGGACTCCCTGAGCAATCCAACTGCGATCGTTCCTGGTCAGATCTATGAATATCACATCAAAGTTTGGCCGACTTCCAACCTCTTCAAAGCCGGTCACAAAATCCGTCTGGAAATTTCATCGAGCGACTATCCGCAATTCGCCCCCAATCCGAATACCGGCGAACCCTTGGGTACCGCCACCACCAGAGTCATCGCCCATCAGACCATCTGGCACGATAGAGCCCACCTTTCATCCGTGATGCTGCCTATCCTCTCGGCTGCTATCGCTGGAGACGCCGCCGACCACGCCCCACAGAACTGACTTTTCCCAAACAGCGGGCTGTTCAAAACAGCCTGCTTAAAAGATAAAATCTTGAGGCTTTTTCATAAGAAGCCTCAAGAAAAATGAAGATTTCGAATACCCATTGATTGAAGCTCTTGGTGCCTGATTTTGGGCATCAAGGACGATGATTTCGGTTTCTGTGTGACGGGTTTCACTTTTCGTTGCGAGCAGAAAGGGGGGGCTCATTCGGAAGCTTTTGGTCGGTCACGCGGCGGCTTTACGAGCAAAATCGATCCCTGATGTGATAGTCAGGGATGCCGTCCTGGCTTTGTCCTCCCTAGAGAGCAAGTCTCAGACGACAAAAGCCACAGACGCTCTGATAAAGGTGTCAGCCCCCAACCCGAGAGCCATGCGGGCCAACCAGACCTGTGACAGCGACAGTTTTCGCTAGGCTCTGCTGATCCACGGGATCGTGCCGGTTATTCCCTCACGCAAAGGCCGCAACGCTCCCCAGAAAACAGACTGGAAATGCTATCAGGACCGTAACCGCATCGAACGCATGTTCAAGCTGATGCGGCGTATCGTAACCCGATATGACAAGACTGCTTTGTCTTTCAGGAGCGTCCTCAATCTCGCTGTGCAGGCTTTGGATCAGGTCTTTTGCTAATATGATCTAGTAAAACCGTATTTTTCTAATCTCAAAGGCGCGTCAGCATGAGGTGATGTTGCAGACTCTGTACCCTGAGATGATGAGCACCGGGCTTAATTCTGAGTCAGCCTCGGTACTTCGCCCACCTCTCAGAAAAGATCAAATTAAGATCTCTGTGTTTTAATCCGAATCCAGTACCTATGAGAATCTTAAAATAATCATCTAACGAGAATTATTTTCATAACAAAAAGAATGATCAGGGGGAGCTTTCAACAAACCCTTAGATCTAAAAAATCATGATTATTTCTATATTTTTTATGTCCACTGTCTTTTTTTGGGAAGCGTTGGGACTGAATTTCATAAAATAAACGTTAATAAATCTCGTTATACTCAGGAGAAAAAAGCTTGAATTCATACTCGGAGAGTGTTTGTTTTTTCCTCTCCTTGTAGCTGTCCACACAAAAATGACGGGCAATTGCAGTGAAGAAGTTTAGGTGGCCAGAGCGTGCACGCTTTCACATTGCACTTCATGGCTGACGATTGAGGATGGACACGCGATGGCGACTTACAACGTTTCTTCCGGGCAGGTGGTCTCGAATACCCTCGTTTACGGGGATGTAGAAACCGTTTCGAGCGGCGGTGTCACTCAGGACCAGCACAATGGCGGTCAGCGATATGTGCTCTCGGGCGGTGTCGTCCGTAACGGCGTGGTCAGTAGTGGCGGTAAGGACTATATCTCCAGCGGTGGTTCCTCCTATCAAGGCGTCATTCAGGAAGGTGGCATCCGGTATGTTTCCGGAGGCGGAACAGTCAATAATCCCTATATCGCAAGCGGCGGCACTGTCAGCGCTGCGAGCGGTGCTACGGTTCTCGCAGTCAATGCGTTCAGCGGCGGCGTTCTGAGCGCCGCAAATGGCGCGATTATTAGTGGCGGGAATGTAGCCACTGGCGCGTCTGTTACGGCAAATTCAGGTACGCTTCTCGAAGGAACGATCAACGTTTCCTCCGGCTCTACCGTGACAAACGGTACACTTACCGGCTCTGGCGCGGCCCTAAGTGCTTATACTGGGTCCCTCATCAGCGGCGTCAGTGTCGGCAGTAGTGCTCGTCTATATCTGGGTGCCGGGGCTACAGGATCTGCTAACAAGGTCAACGGCGGTACGCTGGAAATCGCTAGTGGTGCAAGCCCTAGCAACAATGGATTTGGCAGCGGCACCGGTGGAACCATTATTATCGACAGTGGTGTAACCTGGAGCAATAACAATGTTGGCAGCCTGGGTGTTACCTCTGGTAACACGCTGATTATTCAGAGTGGGGCATCAATTTCCGGAACGCCTCTCTCTGCGGGCGGTACAACCATCATTTCTTCTGGTGCCACCCTTATTGGTACGCAGACCGTCATTTCTGGCGCCAATCTCTACATCAATACCGTGAATTCAGGCGCAACAGTTAATGTGCGCGACGGGGCTGTTGTCTCAGGTCTCGCAACAGTTGCCAGTGCGGGCGTTCTGAGCGCTACCAGCAGCTACTTTTATAGTGGCACTGTAACCAACTATGGTACGATTTATGGTGGAACCCTATCAGGTTCTGCGCAGTTGATCGCTTCGGGGTCCGGTGCGAACTCTGTAACGTCGGGCGTTTCTATTCAAAGCGGTGCACGACTCTACCTAGGCTCTGGGGCTACAGGATCTGCTAACAAGGTCAATGGCGGTACGCTGGAAATCGCGAGCGGCGCCAATCCCAGCAATAATGGATTTGGCAGCGGTGCAGGCGGAACCATCATTATTGATAGCGGTGCCGTCTGGAGCAATAATAATGTTGCCAGCCTGGGCGTCACTTCGGGCAATACAGTGGTCATCCAAAGCGGTGCGACCGTTTCTGGCACCGTCATTTCAGCCGGTGGTACGACCGTTATTTCTTCCGGTGGCCTGATTGCAGGAACTCAAACTGTTTCCTCCGGCGGTACGCTCGTTTTGAATAGCACTGCAGGAACTGGTAGTATCCTGCTTTCTGGTGATGGTGCGAACCTGGTTATCAGTGGCACGACCATGCCGACGAATACCATTTCGGGCTGGTCGCCCACAGACACGATTGAGCTGGCGTCCATCCCGCAGGCCAGCGTCACCAGTGTCAGCACAACGGCGAGTGGCATCACGTTCTACACCACCGGTGGCACGTATTCGCTGAACGTGCCGAACGCCAGCACGTATGGCTATACCCTGTCGTCTGACAGCAATGGCGGTCTGGTC
>NZ_JACRVW010000019.1:0-46733 GCF_018812085.1 Gluconobacter sp. P5H9_a | reverse complement strand
ACCGTTGAGCGCGGCTCTTTAGGACCTGTCTTCTGATCCTCAACCGTTTGACGCTTTCGCCATTTTGCAACTGTTTTCGGGTTGATCCCGAACTCCTCGCTCAGCGTCGCGAGCGAAGCCTGCGATCGCTGTAGTGCTGCTCGCACGGCGTGCGTGGTCGTGGCGCTGCCATGACGTATCTGTCCCATAAGGCTTCCTTCCACTCGCGTGAAAATATCACACCATCAAAACACGGGACTAAACACCTAGTTCGGGAGTCACAGTGGGAACCTCTTTAGAAAGGCCATGAAGTGCTTCGGCTTTGGCACGACGCTCCTCGGCGAGTTTACGAATGTCTTCAGCATCTTGTTCGGTAGGCACCCAAACTTTCACTTCGCGCCACCCTTCAGCGGCGCGCAACTCGCGCTGTCGCTTCAAACGGGCGACAACTGTTTGATCAGCCATGGCAATAAGCCTCCGTAAGCGCGTTTTACCGTAATGACGTTACGGCGTAATGACGTTACGGCCAATAAAAAACAGGCAGTATTCGGAGGAGAGCAACGACTACCAAAAGGAGCGCAGCGGCGCTTCGCTCAACTCAAAACTTTCCTGTATTGGCAATGTCCGCTCCGGAGCGCCTGAGCCAAGACTGGGAACGGCGGGAGTAGGCGCAATCTAATCACTGGTAACCCGTTTCCAATTTTGCCATCTAACCGGCCCATTGTTGCTTCCTGCCGCCGATACGAGGCTGAACCGCGTCGAGATTGTTAGACGGGTCCGCTTCTGAATATGTGTCCTGCAAAGCAGACAGACTGCAATCCCCCCGCAGCCGCCTAAGAGCGATGACGACGACAGGGTCTATCGCTATAATGGCTACCTATGAAAGACAATCCGGACGACAAATGGAAGAGAGATTGGCCCCGGCGCCACTACACCGATCCGCTGTGCGGCCATTTGCCCGAACTTGAACGCTGCATAATCCGCCACCGCGCGCTACAGATGATCCTGATCCTCTATCATGCCGAGGAGTTGAAGCGGGACGTCATCAATGGTGTCGCTGCACAGGAGCAATTGCGACGCGAACTTGACAATCAGTCTGGTGGCCCAGCGGAATCGACTGAACTACTGAAGGATAGACAAAAGCAGAAGCGTGCTTTCGACACGCTGGTGCGAGACGGTGTCTTAACAGCCGACGAGCGCAAGAGAATGGTCAATCTGATCGGCCAACGAAACAGTATCGCCCATCATCTCGACCAAGTAACAGCCGATCTCTCAACCGACAAATCTATCCGTGACTGGGTGCGCCATTATCCCAATCGCCAATCACATGATTATCAAGCTCTTGACCAACTCCGTGCAGCCCGGCGGTTGCTCTCCGAACGGATGGTAGGTAAACACTATATCATCGAATTCAGTGTGCGACCGCTCTTCTTCAACGCGACCGAAAAGACACTGACGGCCGATTTGAAGGCTCTCGAATCCCGTATCCCCAAGTTGCTCCGCACCCGGCAGGACGACATCCATGCGGTCAATGACGAACTGAGCCTGGAAGGCACAGAACTGACCGGCACCTTCGGCCCGGGCCGGCCCGAGAACCGCTATGGCCAAGGCCGCCTCACGCCTCGCGGCATCGAGATCTGCTACCGGCTGTTCGACATGGGCAAGTCGCCTATGGCGGTCGCCCATCTCATGGATCTGTCTCTCTCATCCGCCCGTTGGCGACAACGTCTATGGACTAAGGCCGGCGGTCCTAGGCGGATCCGGCGTGACTTCGCGGATATCGCGAGCGTCCGCGTCCGGCCTCGTTGCGATGACTGATGTAGTGTTTCGTGGCTTGAGAATAGTGAACCGCAAGTAGTGAATGTGTCATCGCTCGCTCACTCTGTGCCACGCTGCTCCTTATATTCGTCCACGGGCGGAGCGCACCTGCTATCCTCGGTTTCATCCGCAATTCACTACAGCACGCATCCGAAAACAATCGCCGACATACTGCATGACTGCTTTTCTAACTTTGCGTTCTGGTAGCAGACATTCTGCTGTCCCCCCAAAGCCGCCTGCATGAGAGCAGACAGGCAGCCAGATATTGTGATCAGAAAACGGCTATTCAGCGCAATAGTGCGACGCATCTGAGACAGTATACACTTCGTAAGTTGCCTCGGATGAGGCGGAACATAGTACTAGCTGACGGGAACGCTCACTCCCCCTTACCAGACAGCACCGCTTGATTGGCGGCAACAGCCTTCTGCGAGCTGATCGAGTTCAGATCGTCTGCCGTTGCGCCCGCCTGAACCTTGGCCTTGCCTGTCTGAACCTGCTGCAACCCGGTCGTCGCTTCCTGCGCCATATTATCCAGGCTGATCGCACCGGCCGCTTCCGCCGCCTTCGGCGCAACGGCCTTTTCGTAGATGATTGGTGCACCATCGGCCGTTGTGGTCGGGGCACCTGGAGCTGGCGCAGTAGCTTCCACAGGCGCGGACGTTACAGCCACCGGTGTGACGCTCACAGGCTGACCAGGCTGTGCTGTCACCTCTGCCTGCAGAGACGGGGTGGCCGGTACCGCGATAACCGGCGTGCTGTAAGCCGTGCGATTAATGATTAGATGATCGGGTCCGGTGGAATCCGTCGGATCCTTGTCATAGATGTCGACAAGCTTGTCATTACTGCCAAAGCAGAACAGCACCGTATGGAGCTGCGGACGCGTTCCAGCCTTCACCGGTGCCCAGATCACCTGCGCCAGACCAAGTGTTGCAACGCTGGTGACAACTTCACCCGCCTTCATGGCCGCGCGACCACCAGCTGTCAGGCCGGTCGTGTAAATCTTGTAGATATCGCAGGAGCGACCGTTCTTCTGGATCGTGCCTTCCGCCTTACCGACCGTGCTGACAACGCCGAAACGGTCCGTGTTCTGGTTGAACTGACTGAGCAGCACGGGCTCAGGCGCGGGCATCCCGCTGCTGCAAGCCGCCAGAAGCAGAAGGGCAGAGCTGGAGAAAAGTGTTTTTGAAATGGCTTTCAGTGTCATGACGGACCTGTCGATCACGGTCCCTGCCTGACCGACAGGGACACAGTGTGTTGCGTTATGAAAAGTAATAACCGATTGCGTTTATACGTCAATAAGCGATTTCGGTTATTATCAAATTGACACTGACGCCTGCTCCCGTGTAGCGAGGGTCCATGGGAAGACCACCACTCGATATCAAACTCACATCCGTGCGCCTGAATTCCTCCGCGCGAGAGAGGATTGTTCGTCTTGTCGGACAAGGCGGTATGGCGGAGTTTATCCGCGAGGCCGTTGAGAAAGAGTTAAAGCGCCGCGAGCAGTCTCTCCGTCGTCAGGGCGATCCGCCTTCAGATCCCTGACGGCTTCCGCCAGCCCTGCCCCCAGAAGCAGAAAAGCAATCCCGCCAAGCGGCATGTTCAGGAAAGCGCTCTGCGACGACAGAGGCCACTCATGCAGGACAGCGGCCCCGAAGAGACCGACACGCCAGCCAATCTCCTCTGCGGAAAGCCCAACCTGCCTCCTGGCAGTTCGTCCCAGAACAAGCCACCAGCTTCCGATCATCGCAACAAACAGAGCGGCTCCTGGAAGCCCGCTGTTGGTGGCGGCTTCGAGCACATGATTATGGGTGTGCTGAACACACACAGACACCCCTCCTCCATCCGGTTGCAGATGGCTCGGACCGGGCCTCAGAAACGCTTCAGATCGACAATAATGCCGGAATGCATCGTCCCCTAACCCCAGAGCCGGGTGTGCTTCGATCATCACGGCTGCCCGATTGTAGATCTGCCCATACGGAGAACTGGCGAAGTGGAGAAGCTGCGTCTGGGTCTTTGTCACCAGATGCCCGAAAGCCTCCGGGGACACGAACGCCAGCAGTCCAATGAGAGCCGGACTGGCGACCAGAAGTGCGAGCGAAGGACGTCGAAGTGACGGGAGCACCAGGGCACAGACGCCGGTGCCGAGAAGAAATGTCGCCAGAGACATCCGCTGGCCAGCCAGAACAAGCAAACCGAGAACCGGCAGCATGGTCGCCCCCGTCACGAGTGCTTTCTGCCAGGACCGTCTCACCCGTTCCCCCAACAGCGCCCCAACAAACAGAGCCGCCGGAAGACCCAGCAGTGCAAAAGGCGCGGACACACGCGGCTTGTCGTAGGGGCCAGTGAGTGTCCCATCACCGAAACGCGGATTGCCAAACAGGTTATGACCCGTCACCGCCTGAAGCAGCATTTGGCCCCCCAGATACAGCACGCAAGCGACAACCAGACGGCGACACCATGTCCGGGTCCAAGATTCCTGCAACGTCCAAAACGCCAGAGCGAACGCCGCCAGCGGAAACCGGATGGCGAGCAGCGCCTGGGTGAGGCTGGCCGTCGCCTCGGCCGGAACCGGCATCTGCCGTGGCAGGGAGCAGAGAACCAGCCACCCCCACCAGACAAGGGCCGGCCAGACGAAGCGCTGCCGATACCAGGACCAATCGCGGGTCAGAGCGCTCCGAAGCAGAAATCCGACCGCCAGCCCATCCAGACAGCCCTCCGCAATACCACGCCAATGCACCAGAAACAGCGGCAGAAGCAGGGTGGCGAGTGCGCCGAGACGATCCAGCAGTCGCAGAAGAACGGGCTTTTCAAACATCATTCTGTCAGATCCAGCTCGCTCGCGTCTTCGGTCCCTGCACGCTTACTGCGGCCATTGAGACACCGGCCTCGGCCAGCATCCCCACTTCCCGGGTGCGATGATCCCGCAATGCATACAGGCTGCGATCAAGGAACAGGGTGTTTCGCGCGCCCCGCTCGATCAGGGAGCGGAAATAGGCGTCCCTGAACCGGATGACCGCGCCCCGCTCCAGTCGTGATGCCATGACGATGACGGCGACAGCCGCCTGCAGTCTCCCAAGGACGACGCAAGCCTGCGACCAGGCATGACAGGTTACACCCACCTGCCCCGACAGATACTCGGCCGCCTCGATCAACTGCTCGGCAGTCGGCCGACCGGAGGAACAGAGATCCCGCAGACTGCTGCAGATTTCGAGATAGAACGTCGCTGTCCCCTTGAATCCGCGCAGCGCTGTCCGGTCATACACGCTCGAACGGTCGGACCTAGAGCTTTGCCCTTCACACTGCATTCCTTCAATGCAAATGCCGCCATCGGCGGCTACGTGATCTACTTTTTTAGAAGATTGAATGTTTTTAGTATCTGTATAGTGGGCCCCGTTTTGAGGACCCATGGGCCTCATTTCTGCTGGATACGACGTTGAAAAAACAGCGTTTTCCACAGGCGCATCATCCCGGCAGGTTTCAGGCTCGGCGTACTGCCCGGCCAGAGCGGCAGAAAGGGCCAGCATCTCCCGGTACAACCCCTCCAGAGTGCCGGGCTGAGCCGTCCTCAGACGGCTGCGCATAATCCCCACCGCCTGCTCCATGATATTCTGAAGCCCGAGGTCCTCTGCCTGTGCCCGGACCGTGTCGTTCAGGCTGGCGATGCTGTCGCGCAGAAAGGAGACGCGCTGACGCAGTCGCCGCTGTTCCGCGCTCAGAGCCAATAGATCAGGCCAGCGATAGCGCAGGGAGGCCAGATTGAAGCCAACCTGTGTCTGCCCCTCCTCCGCCTGCCACCGTCGGCCGCGCTGTCCGTTGCGTCCGTCCTGCGGTACCAGAAGCCGCGCTTCCGCCAGCTCCCGGATGTGCCGCTGCAGCGTACTGCGCGACAGTCCTGTCCAGGCCATGAGCGTGGTGTTGTGGGCATAGATGAAGGGCGTCTCAAGCGTCGTCCAGGCGTCCGGAGAGGTCTTCTCCACCATGATGATCAGCGTCGAGGCCGCTCCCCGGCTGACGGGCAGCGCACCGCGGAGGGATTTCAGCATGTTCAGCACATCCCGTTTGCCGGGCTCGGCCGGGACGGGGGTGGTCAGTTCGTCGCGTGCGGCCAGCATGGCCTCACTGATCCGGCGTCGGCCGCGCCGCGTGCACGGGGCCTGCGCCCTCTGCGTCTGTGCAGAATGCTCCATTGATCGGTCCGGTCTGGGGGTGAAGGGACCACCTCACGGCCGGACACCAGACAAAACGCTCCCGTTCGCAATTTAGTGCTTGCGTTTCGAAAAGAGCTGACGCTAGATGAAGTTAACGAATTCATCATCTAACGAGTGTTTTGCCGGAGCCCTGGCTCTTCCGATCGCCAAATCGGAGGAGGCGGGGTTTTTGGTATGTGGGCGCTACGTCATCGGGGGTCCTCTGGGTCGACTCGCTGGCGCCGCCCACAGGGACGTCTCCAGACATCCGGCCATCGTGCCTCCGTTCGGGCGCTGTAACAACCTCGAAAGCGCGCTGACAGCGAAAAAATTGAGTAAAAACGGGCGTTTAGTGTGTCCATTTTGGCGCGCTCTTTTCAACTTGTGACGGCCTCCGAAGCCCCGCTGCCCATGCGGCTGGCCACCGTCTGCTGGTACTGACCCACCGTCCAGCCGCTCATATTGTTGGCCGCGAGCGTTTTGGCGGAGACATACTGGCTGAGCGGCGTACTGGCATTTGACTCGGTTGCAATGGCCGCGCCGGCTTTGGTGCCGAACATGTACGCGCCATACACCTGCGTCCCGGTGGCCGGTGCGCCTGTCGAACGACTCACGGCGGACGCGTAATCGCTGATGATGGCGCTCGCCACCTTGGCCTGGGCGACGGGATCGGAGCGGTTCGCGGCACTCAGACCGAGTTCTGAGGCATACTGGTTCCAGGTGCCATCCGTGACCTGCCAGACCCCCTGTGCACTTGAGGACGTATTCCCGACATTCTGGAAATGGCTCTCGATCTGCCCGAACGCCGCCAGCGTGTCCGGATTGATCCCGGCCGCCTGCGCCGCAGCCACCGCGTCCGCCCCATAGGTCTGGGCCATCAGCGTCCCATAGGCATCCGCCGTACCCCAGGCGTCCTGATACGAAGATGTGGCGGTGGTCCCGCCAGTCGTTGTCGCGGTCGACGGCCGCGTAAAGACGGGCGATCCGGGCTCCGGGTTGGTCGGCACGATCTGCTCAGGCACTGCCCCGAACGCAGCCGTGACAGGACTGCTTATGCCGAGGGTCAGTAGCGTCAGAACCGGGAAGGATCTCATTTGGCCGGATGCGTAAACAGGACCATGCCGGCCGCGTTCTCACCCGTGACAACGCAGGCCCGGGACGCGCCGTCCACGAGCGGACGATAGGCCACGACATCGGCCTCCGGGATCCAGGCAAACGTCGTCCCCGAGCGCAGAACCTGCCGCCAGCCCTGAAAGACCGTGTCCGTCACCGCGATCTGCGGAGCCGCGGTTCCAACATGGACCGCACCACGACGCGGCTCGGCAAAAAGCGGCTCGAAGTCGTGGGCGGGACTGCGACAGGTCACGGGAACCGGCGTGGCGTGCAGCGCCTGCGGGGCCTGTGTGACTGTCGGGGGCGGACCCCAGTTGCGAGAACCGAGTTCCGACTGACGCTCCTGCGACAGCCTGTCCAGCTGCTCCGGCGTCAGGTGCTGCGCTGAGGCCTGGGAGGCCGGAAGGGTCGCGAGCGAAACACAGACGGCGAGCCAGAAGCGAAAGCGCATGGTGCAGAATCCTTTAGAAAGTACCTCCCCATAGTCTGACCGATCCGAATGTGAGTGCGAACACGACCCTGATTGACGTGCTTGGATCGCACTCACATGCGCGCCCGTCATGATGTCCGCAGGAGGATCAAACCCATGCGCTCTTTCATCCCGATGCTGATACTCGGACTCCCGGCTGTTGCTCTCGGAGCCTCGACCTGCCCCGCCGCCGAGCCAATCCATGCTGCCGGTGGCTCCCCCCCGTCACGGCCTGTACCTGTTATGCCGGAGATGGGGCCAACGCTGCCCGCTGCCGATATTGCCGCCTCACCTGCTTTGACCCGCCTTGCGAGCCAGGGCGCACAACTCTATCGGCTCAAATCCGAACATGGTCTTGAGGCGGTCTTCGCCCGGAGCGGCACGCAGTTTCGTGTCTTTTACCTGACACCCGACCATCTGGCCGAAATCGGAGGGGTCATGTGGGATGCGACCGGCCATAACATTACGCGCGACCAGGTCTCATTGATCCCGGGTGCGATCCCGACCGTGCAATGGACTCCCTCTGGCTCCGGTCAGGGCTCAAGGCCGGGGGCGCCCTCAGCGACGTCTGCACCTCCTGCAGTGGATCCTGTTGAGCGCGTGAAGGCGGTTGCCTTCGGGCTTGAGGGGCAGGACACGGCACCCCGCGTCTATATGTTCATTGATCCGCTCTGCCCGTTTTCGACCCGTGCCTACGCCGCCCTGAAGCCCGCTGTTGCTTCCGGACGGCTACAACTCGCGATCGTTCCGGTCTCGATCAACGATCATGAGAACAAGGGCGCCAGTACGCCAGCTGCGCAGCAGATGCTCTCTGCAAAACCGCATGACATGGCTGCACTGTGGAACCAGATCGATGATCTTGGTCACGCTGTTCCAGGCCACGCGACCTCAGACACGGCGGGCGCCAGCCTGATGCTGAATCTCTCTGCCGCTCATTCGATTGGCCTGAGAGGAACGCCAACCTTCGTGTGGAAGGATCGCAACGGCACCCCGCATGTTGAGGCAGGCCTGCCAGACGATCTCGATGCGTTTCTCGCGAGCCTCCACGCATGAGCCTTCGTGCGACAGTGAAGCAGCGGGCCGGACGAGCCGCGTTATGGCTCGTCTTTCCGTTTATCTTTGCGCTGAGGCCGGGTCTGCGCACGGCGCAGCAGGGTCTTCGGATCCTTCAGGACGTTCCTGTGATCCAGCCCGTGGATCAGACGACGTTCGAGGACCAGCCTCCCATGTCGCCGCAAATGGCTGCAATCCGTAAGCGAACCCGGACCCTGGGGCGACTGTATGGCACGCTCTGTCTGCTGGCGAGCCTCTGGTGGGTGATGATCCTCATGTGGAGCGGTGGGGCCGCTTTCAGCGCATCCTGCGTTGAAGCGCTCGCCTGTGCGATTGTTCTGGGAAGCCAGTTTGTTATTCAGGGCTTCTCAAACTGGCAGGCCCGAACAGGACGCGCCGGAAAACTTTCGGAGTATCTTTCGGACGGGCGGCTGCTCTGGCCTCGATAAGGCCAGTCTCCGGGACGTCTCAGAACGTCCCGGCTTGGGCGGCTTTGTGGTCAATCGACCAGGCGGCCTTTTCATAATCAGGGCGATCACCCTGATCGACCGGGTCATTGGGTTTGACAATGGTGCCGGCGCGGGTGGCCAGCGCAGGACGCCAGGTCACGGGCGCAGAGCCATAGGGCGCATAAGGATCGTAAAGCGGCTGCTTCACCTTGGGTGGTGGTGGCACATTGTAAGACGAAATCGAACGGATGTTGCCGTGAGCGCAGGCTGACAGGCTGCACAGTAACGCGAGGCCCGCGACACTTTGCCTCAACGAAACGACCGTCAAGACCTGCTGCCCTTTGCCTTTAGTTTGGCTTCGAGTACGGCAACACGCGCTTCTGCAGCCTCTGCTCTCTTGCGTAGCTTGTCGCGCATTCTTCGCCCCCAAGCCTGCCACTCGTCACGGTTCTTTTCCATCTCATCGAGGCCACGGTTAGCCACCGCGTATTTTTCTGCGAGGGCGTCATAGCGCTGCACAAGGTCGTTATGAAGATCTACGACCTGATTATAGGCTGCCAGGGGAACCGACTTACCGGCAGCCTGTGCCATTCTTTCGGTAGCCTGCGTGATGCGGCAGAGCTGACCAAACTCCAGAATGTCTGCCATTATCCGTTTTCCTTAATCCTCGGCGCGGCCAGAGATCTGCATGAGAGCTCTAGTAGTAGAGTCTACTGGCTCTGCCGTGCCTTTGTCGACCTTATCTTGGGCATTTCCGATTGCACTCACATCCGACACGGTCTGTTGGGCAATATTTGCCACTTTATCTGTAGGAGCGGCGATCCCCCGGCCGGTTGACTTGTCATTAAAGTCATCGCTGTCCACACGACCGATACTCGTCATGCCCGCCATCGCAGGGATGTGGTGTGGCAGGGTCGAAATCAGCCTGAAACACATGACGGCGATGCTCATCTCCATTGTAACGAACATGCAGAGCAGGACGATCAGGCCGATAAAATTGTCCAGAAGCCAACCACGCTCAAAGACGAACCCGGTCGCAATCGAGAACGCCTTCATGACCAGCCAGGAGATCGAAGCAAAGATCGTGTAACTGAGCACGAGACCCGCAATCATCATCACCGGGCGAAAGAGAATTGTGAACAGCACTTCATAGCCACGGTTGCCGCGGCCATGAAGGCCCTCTCCCTGAAAGACCAGATGGGCCAGCATCCACAGCGGAACGCCCACCACGGCTTCGACCACGACGATATACCATCCCGCGACACCCGCCATCCAGTATGCAAACGGGGTCATCGGGAGGACGTAAGCAAGCGTAATGCCGGGAGCAAGCAGGAAGAAAGCAGCCGCAAAGACAGGCGTGAGCAGGGCTTTGATCAAACCGCTCAGCGCGAAGCTGCCCGCGGATGCAATGGCAGCCGGGACATCTCCGGTGGCAAGATTGGCTACTGTCGCTAGCCCCGTCCCTGTCTTGCTACTGAGTACCGCCGCGCCGCCAATAATCGCGAGCGCGGTGTGAATCAGAAGATGGCCAAGCCCGATCATTGCCCCCAGCGGGTCGGTCCAGTCGCTCCCGGATGTTGGCGACAGGAGATGATTGACGATCAGCGTCATGACCCCGTTCGTGATGCCGAGTGCCTGAAGAACACGGTCCAGAGCGGATTGCCCGGAACTGGGTAAAGCTGCGTTGTTAAAGAGCCTCGTCGCCCCGTTGGGCGCACTGGCGCTGTCCGACGTGGCCAGCTTCTGCTCTTCCGCAGCCTGATACTGTTCAATCGCGGTGATCGGACCTGCAAGGTCCCTGGAGAGGAATGACCCTAATCCCTGCCAGCTTGGCAGAGTCACCGAGGGGACGATGGAGGACATGGACAGCACCTCTGCATTGAGGCGCGAGATCTCAAGATAGTAAGCCCCCAGCCCGCTCCAGCCGAGGTTTTTCATAGCCACATAGCCGGCATCACTTGAGCCGTTGCCATCAGAGGAATACTGCGCACGGATCTTGCTGATCATGGCCGTGGCCGCCTCACTCAGCGCCGAGGAATAGGACGTATTCTGCGCAGTCAGAACCGCATCCATGGAGCGAAGGGCCGTCACATCCCGCGTCTGCCAGATCGTATCCGCGAGAGACGACATGGGCGTGCGCACCGCGCTGATCAGATCCTGAAGCGCTTTGACCTGCCTGGTGTCAACATCTGTCAGATCAAGATTTGACCCGAGCATCTGCTGCTCAACCTGCTGCGGGATCGTGACCGAGATGCTGCCGCATGTTGCCGCAGCCGTCGCCTCGCCCACGGCAAGGCTGTAATCCACCGTCACTGGCGAACCATTGCCTGGGTTTGAAACCTTTGGTTCGGGCATAAGGTCAGGATTGTTCGACGCCTTGTTGACCAGGGCGCGGCAGAGTTCACTTTCCATCACCGCCATGACAACCTGCCTGGTCCCAGGGATGATCGGTTCTGCAAGCGGCAAAGCGTCCGGGCCGATGGACTTGGCCACAACATCCGTCAGGTTGCGGGCCATCCCGATCGCCGTCTTCGCACCCTGCACGACGAGCGCTTGCCCCACCGAGAAGCCACCGTTTGCAGGGATCGGCACCATCAGCCCAAGTGCAACAACAACGCGAAGCGGCACCCACCCGGAGAAACTTGCAGAGAAAATCTTTCCGCTTTCCGCTGTCTTATGAACCTGCAGGATGGAGGCATAGCTGATCCAGAACGCCGCAATCAGCATCGCATAAGCCGAAATATACTGCAGCATTGTGCCTGTGGCTGTCTCTGTGCCCCCTGACATCGGGAAGAGACTGTCGAGCACACGGGCGGACCAGTCATCGCCCGCGCTCAGGTTGCTCCAGCTCACGCTGTCTGCCGTGGTTCCGGCATAGGCGGATCCCATAGTTACCGTGAGGGCAACGGCTGTCATGGTGACCGCCCGGAAATGCCGGGACGCTCGAAGGAGCCGCATGAACTGGTGCATTGTCTTTAGACCTCAGGGCTCGGGCTGTTATCGCGACTTTGCTCCTGGCCCTGCTTTCGATCTTTGGTAAAAAAATCATGAAAACGGTCCACCAGACGCTCGAGAGCCGCGCCAACTTCCTTCAGAAAGTCCTTTCCCGGCTCCTGGCCCGGAAGAGATTCCAGCTTCTTGCCAACACTGGCGGCGGTTTCCTCTGCGCTCTGCACAGTGGGATCACTCAAAGCGTCCCGTTTGGAGGCTTCATCACCCAGAACCTCGACTTCCTTGCCCAGTCGCTGAGACGACTTGCGAAGTTTTTCCCAGGACTCTGCGAAGCCGGGCGTTTTCTCCAGGGACGCGGTGAGCTGCGCGCGAAGCGCCTTATGGCTCCCATCCTCGGTCATGCCCGCAATGACAGAACTTTCTGATTGTCCAGGCTCTGACGCGGCTTTGGTGAAGGCTTCAAAAAACTCTCGGCCGACACGCTTGAGAGCGCCGAGATCTTCCTCGACTTCACGGGCCGCTTCCTTGACCTTGCGCGTTCGGTTCTGGATCTGGCGGTCATCGCTTTTGCCTACCAGATCACTCATAAAGTCGGCCAGTCCACGCCGATTGGTGGCCGTCGCAGTGGTCGCCGCAACCTTTGCCTCAGCCTGATTGGGCTTGCTCTCCGGCTTTGGCTTACTTTCCGCGGCCGCTAGGTCAGCGTCAGGCTGTGATGTCTTGGCGCTCGGAGCTGGCCTTGCGGCCGCGTCCGGCTCAGCGTCTTCTGCCGCATCAGCATTTTTCTGGTCATTGCCATGAATGCTGCGGTCCCTTTCTGCGGAGCTTTGTGACACGGGGTCTTCCACATCTGCCGGTTGCTCAGAAGGCAGGTGATCGCCGTGGAACTCATCATCGTCCCGAAAGGGACCGGCCTCTTCTTCTAGAGACTGTAGATATCCTTCGTCCTCAAACGGGTCATTCGAGGGAAGGCCAGGCTCAAGGATCTCGTGCTGTGTCCGGGGCGCCTGCTGAGGCTCGTATGAGGGGTGTTCACTTTCCGCGACAGGAGGCTCAGGCTCCGTCACGGTTGGTTGGGGCATGTCAGCAGAAGTCGGTTGCTGCAGTTCCGAAGATGCTTCCCTCGCAGGCGCGGGCTGTGGCGTCGATGTCACCGCGGGGTCCGCCTGCTGTGCATCTGGTCGAGGTGACGGCTCTGGCTCGGTCTGTTGCGCGCGGGCAGGAGTGCCCGACAGGGCCATGGTGATGCGATAGTCCAGAACGGCAGCCAGCCGTGCAGCGGCAACGGAAGCCTGGTCTTCCGGAGACATTCCGGACATATCCAGCGCTGTTTTGCGGAGATCGCGGACAAGATCTCGATCTTCAAGCGAGCCAGCCTGCGCCAGCAGGGCTTTCATTTCTTCGTTCTCCAGCCCCGGCAGATCTGTGCCATGAGCCTTCAGGCCGGCCGCAAGAATTGGAGGGATCTGCGGATCTGCGCCGGTTCCACTAAAGGCCTTCCAGTCCTGGACAAGCCACGCCACCTGAACGGTGAACTTTGGATTGCTTTCCAGTCCCGGGTTTTCCTGCAGCCGCGCGGTCAGGTCCGAAAGATCTTTTGCAAGCCCGCGCTCTGCTTCGGGGATGGTCGACTGCTGAGCATCAAGGGCCTGCAGGACATAGCCTAACGGCCCTTGCTGAGTGAGAGTACCCGACATGGTCATTCCTATTCGAGATGTTCAGGGGAGTGTTGTGGTAGGAACCGGCAGAGGAGATACCGCCCGAAGCCGTTGTTCAGCAGACGTCGCGAGCCTGTTGGCTTCCATCAGCGCCCGGGTCTGGTCCAGTTTGAACTGCTGCCAGGCAATCCAGTTACGCTGCGCGTCCAGCAGAGCGATCTGGACAAGAACAGACTTCGGGGAGGGCATCGCCTGCAGATCTGCCTGCCAGTCTGTGCCACTGTATTTCCGGTTGATTTCCAGCTCAGTGGCTTCGCTTTCCGAGCCAACCGAGGTGTTGGTATAGCCCTCACGGACCGCCTCTGCTTTCTGGGCGGCACTCAGGGTTACGGTGTTCGCGTGCCACCCGATAATGTCGTCTCCGACATGATGGGCCAGCGAAATGGCAGCATTGTAGGCACGGCGCCCCGGGAGGGCAGACTGCCCATCCACCGAGGTCAGAGCACTCCCTCTCAGCGCGGCGGGAGCAACCGGCTGGATCAGTGTCGTGACGTAGTCATTGGCACGGTCGATCGAGGCCTGATCCTGATATGCCGGTGGCGTTAACAGGCTGGTGGCGTCCTGATCTGCATTCTGCTGATCGGTGGATGCCAGCGAGCAAATACCGGCATCCGCTTCTGCATCCGAGCAGTAAAGCGTAAAATGGCGGTTGTTATTGGCCTGCGCGCCCTGCCCTGCACCTTCCCAGGACGGCGTTCCCTTCCCGGCCTGCGTCCGCTTGTCCTTGCCGCTATCGAGTGCAGTCGCGACGGCGGCACCGTTTCGAGCGGCGACAATGGCAGCCTGACCACCTTCAAGATTAAGACAATCCTGCCGGTTGGTCGCATGGTTGTCCCGCTGCTGAGCCGCCCGGACGTCTCGGTCAAGCTCGGCCTGAACCATGTTGTTGGCGTCTGCGATCTGTTCCTGCGCCCCAACCTGCGCCTTCATGTAGTTGCTCAGCTGCGTAAAGCCGTCTCCCAGACTGCCGTTAATGAGGCCAAGCGTGCTGTTCAGGACTTTCTGGGCCGTCGTTATGACACTGTTCATCGCGCCCTGGAGCGTACTGATCGCGCCTACGATCGCGGCTGAATCAAAAAAGGCATAAGCCGGTTTCGGGGCCGCGACGGTTGCAAGCGCTAGAACCAGAAGGCTTGCGCCTCCGAGCCGTCTAGCTCTGTCGAGAAGCCGCTTCATTGGCTCACCCGGGAAATGCCGGTGCTCGATCCTATGGCGTCAAAGCTGTACCCCGAAGGAAGCTGGCTCTGTCCGGACACAACCCAGCTCTGGTTGCCGGTCGTATTCGTCCCGGCATTGATCAGGCTGTCGCCGCCGCCGCCAAAACTCAGGTTAGGGCAAAAACTGCCTGCCCCGAGGCCAAGATTAAAGTTCGTATCCAGACCCGTCACAGAGAGACCGCAATGGGCCGAACTCTGGAGGCTGTCCCATTCTGATGAGAGCTGGGAGCAGATCTTGCCCATCGCCGCCTCAGCAAGTGACGCGACATTCAGTTTACTCGTTACGACATCCAGTCCGACGCCGTTGAAGAAGTTTCCCAGGCAGGTGAATTTCGTCACGGACTTAGGCTGATGAATCGTTGCGTCGTCTGCCTTCAGGTCTGCAGCAAGCCCGGTCGCGCCTGCCTGCACGAGTGTCTGGCAGCCGGAGGAAGAGTCTTCTGCGAAAGCAGGTGTAACCAGACTGAAACCTAACGCGGCGATCAGCGGTACAAAGGTGAGACGTGCGCTCTCTCGGCACGCTCTCATTGTGCAGCACCCCGAGGCGTCCCCGAAGGGCGACTGTCCTGTCGTGAGAAAGGCTTTCCGAGAGGCCCAAGGATCTGCCTCGCGCCCTCTGCTGTCAGCCATCCGTCCCTGGGCTTTTCCTGCTCTCTCGTCTCACCAGACACCTCGACCCTCCAAAGCTGTTTCCATCCTGAGAGATAATAGAGGTGGGGGATGTGAGTGCGTGCCCGGTCTGTCGCGGCGGCAGGAACGGGTTGGCAACCAAAAAAAGTCTTTAGGAGACATTCCGAAGCCGGAACGGGAAGCTACAAAAATCAGATTGTGAGCCATGCAAAAACGGAATGGGGGTATTCCTCAAACGCAGCCTCGCTAATTTTCGGGACTCCGCTGCCTTCTCCACGCACTGTTGCAAAAATACACAGTTCCCCAAAAACGGCCAGTCGTCGGTAACATTTTGCAACGCGAGCGGTTAGGCTGTTTGACGATAGATTAACGCTTCGACGGATGTAAAGAATATCATGCAGGCAAGCATTGCGGAAATAAAGTTTCATTGCAGCCCAATCTCACCATGGATAAATCTGCGCGCACAAAGGTTCTTTTGCCATGAGACCGCGTTAAAAGAGTTAACAACAAGTAAAGAAATATCGTTAAAGCTGACGAAAACCAGAAGGCTATGGTCTCATGGCGAGACGATGGAGTTGACGAAATCCTATCCGACGGACACGGCGATCAAGGTCATTGCCGAGAGGCTCGGAAGAAGTCCACAGGCGGTCGCGAATAAGGCTAAGCGACTGGGATTGCGCCGTCCGCTGACGCTGAAGCGCCAACGTGCTGCACAAGCTCGAAAAAATGTCGATATGGTTAATGAGCAACACGACAGTCCGGCATCAGCAATACCGGGCGTCTTTCCGAAAACGGCGTCTGGAAGAGCCATCTGGAACACACAGTCCCTGCATCTGCTGGCTGATCTGTGGAAGAGGCTCTATTCGCCTGCCTTTATCGCTGAATACTTCGGACTGAAGTATAATACCGTGTGCATGGCCGCTAAAAGGGCTGGGCTTCCTAACCGGGCCGGTTTCACACTGTTACGCACTTCTTCGACAGAAAATCCGTTTGCTGTTGCCGAAAATGCAACGCTCGCCAGCCAGATGATCGCAAGGACCTGTGGCATCACGAACACAGTGTTTTTCCAGCATCCGAAGGATCGCCGCCAGCAACATTACAGCTACCTCGGCAGTCGTCTTGTCGAGCGCCGCGCATCGGGATGCTTTCACTGATGCGTAATGCGTCCGCTGCCATCAGCCGGAGACTTCTCGATCCGGAGTTCCTCCAACGCATCGTCAAGCGCATTCTCATAGCCTTTTCGGGCAGTCTGATCCTCAACGTCATTCTGGGACTGGCCCTTACCGTATCGGTGATGAAAACACCGCACGTCCGTTACATTTATCATGACTCGCTTGGGAAACCCCGGGAGCTGATCGTCACGGACCAGCCGTATTTTTCTGACTCCGAGGTCATCAACTGGGCGGCGAGTAAAGTCACCAATCTCTATACGATGGATTTCGTAAGTTACGCCAAGCATCTGGATGCCTCTGCGAAAGACTTCGACCTTCCCGCATGGAACGCCTGGGCACAGTCCTTCTCCGGGCCGGGTAATATTGATTTCATCAAGGCCAAACGTGTCTTCCTGACCGCCACGCCAAAAAGTGCGCCATCGATACGATCCGAAGGAAAAACGAGAAGTGGCGACTATGAGTGGCACGTCTCATTTCCAATGCTGCTCAAATGGGAGAATGCCTCCGGCTCGACCACCAACCTTCTGTCGGTGGATGTGACGATCAGGCGCACCAACAGCCCCGAGCATCCTGACGGGCTTGTCATCACAGAACTCAACGCGCCTCGCGCCGCCGATAACGGGGGCTGAATGACCATCACAATGAGAGCGGTCATCGGGCTTCTGCTGCTAGCAGTTCCCGAAACGGTGGTTTGCGCGCAGACCACGCGGGACAGCAACGGCGCGCCACGGGTCGATCCCATTTACGAAGGCTTGCCGCCGCCTCCCAGCGCAATGCAACACTTCTATGACCGGGTTGATCAGGGCCAGAAGAACCTGGACGCAGCAGAAGATCCTCACCGTCTGGCCACCCCTGTGTCGCGGTCTGTGCGGATCTCCCTCGCCCCGGGTGCTCAGACCAATATCATCAGGATTGCACAGGACTATCCCGCAGCAATCACGTTTCTCGATGAGACGGGTCAGTCCTGGCCGATTGCCTGGGATATCGCTACCAACAAGAGCGGCGGGTGCGACGCCCATGGTCAGGGACAGAACTCCGCCGTGCGCAGTGTCGGGATCAACGCGTGTGTTCCGGAAGCCGGCTCGAACGTCCTGCAGCTGACCCCCGTCTCGCGTTATGCTCATGGCGGTGTTCTGGTCAATCTTAAGGGCGCGCCAAAGCCGATCTCCTTCATGATCATCAGTGGAACGGGCGCCTATGACGCGGACCTGACGGTGCGGGTTGCCGCACGCGGTCCAAACGCGAAGGATGCGCCCAATTCCGAGCCCGACGCGCCAGCTACGGGCGATCGCAACCTCGAAGCCATGCTCGATGGCGCGGCACCGGCCGATGCCGTTCCGCKGCGTGTTGCTGGCGTCAGCCCGGACCGGATCCGGGCATGGAAGCTCGGCGACAAGATGTACCTCCGCACGGATTACACGCCGATTTCTCCCGCCCCAAGCGCCCATGAGACCGAGTACGGCATCGGAATTTACGAAATCCCCGAGACATCAAACGTGCTCCTGTCTTCAGGCGCCCGGATCGTCTCTGCGACACTATCGGAGGACGGCCCGTGAGCGAAGCTCATCCAGAACCGGCCGCATCTGCCAGCGGCCTTGCCACCAGTTTCAAGGCGTCTCGTCGCCCGGCCTTCGCGGCCGCAGGCCTTCTCGTCGTTGCCGCGGGAGGATGGTACATGATGAGCCACGGCTCGACGCCAAAACCGAAGTCGGCGGCTTTGCAGACCCCAACTCTTGCGCCGCCAGCCGGAGGAAACAATCACTCCGACAAGCTCGACAGCGCAACGCTTGAGAAGGAGAAGGCTGATGCCGACGCGGCCAGGGCCAGTGGACGATCTTTTGCAAGCGCGCTGACGACAAACAGGCAGCTGGGGGACGATAAAGCCCCTCTGCTGGGTCGGATGCCTGGCACTGGTTCTGCAACAACTGCCGGCGTAACGCCCCCCGGGACGCCTCGGCCAGCGCCACCTCCGCCTCCTGCGGTGAATCAGTTCACGCGCGCTCCGGAAGGCACAAAGACTGCTTCCGAACGGTCCGCGAGCCGGGAGCGGCTGCCAGGAGAACTCTCCGAGGCACAGGAGGTCGAGCTGTTGGCTGCGTGGAGCGGCAGGCCCGCTTCACTGGACATGGAACTTCCAGCGGAAACCGCGGCGGCAGGTGGCCACAGGCAGGACAGCGCGTCTTTCACGCAGGAGCCACAGGCGACCTCCTCAGGTGAAACCGGCTCACAGCAGAATGTGGCGACCGTGAAATCGGCAACCCACAGGCTCCTTGCTGCAGGAAGGGGCGTTTATGGTCATTCTCTTCTCGGTATCAACAGCGACTATCCCGGCACTCCGGTTCTCGTCGAGATTGATTCAGGACCACTCGCTCATGACAGGCTGTCGGGATCCTTTGAGCGCAAAGACGACCGTTTGGTCATCAAGTTCGATAAACTCATGATCGGTGACAGTGATCCTCTGCCGGTTTCAGCCTATGCCGTCGCACCCGACACCATGGAAACCGGGCTGGCCTCCGAAGTGCACGAGCATCTCCCGACGCGTGTCTTTCTTCCGGCCGCTGCGGCTTTTGTCGAAGGTCTCGGCAACGCGATGCAGAGCACAAACACAAACAGTGTGACCAGCGGGCTGGGCGTGAGTTCGTTCACGCATCTGACCTTGCCTCAACAGCTTGGTGTCGCTGCCGGACGCGCAGGACAGGAGATGGGTCAGATCCTGCAAAAGCAAACTCCTCAGAACCCAACGGTTCTTCTTCATAAGGATGATCCTATCGGGGTGATTTTCGCGGAGCCGGTGGACGCCCCCTGACTGCACTCACAACGGCCTTTGGCATCCTGCAAGAACGACACAGGAGGGACCATCAGCATGCGAGGAAACGCAATGCGCCGTGAGGACACAGGAGAGGTCGTGGAGATGCTGCGACCTCAGAAGCGCTCCACAGACCGGCCCGGTAAACAGACCGAAGACGGCCAGATGCCACAGGAGGCAGAGCTGTCAGGCAACCGGGCGGATGCGCCAGAGGAAACGACAGAGAGCCGCCGCAAGCCTCTGAAGTCGCAGAATGGCACGGAAGACCGTGCTACGCGCACGCCACGAAGCAGACTTCTGGTCGGTACCGCTCTGGCGGTGCTTGGGGCTGGAGGTCTGCTTGGCGGTGCTGTGGCGGTCGGTGCACATTTTGGCGTGCCGATCCCGTTTGTAAATGACAGACCACGCGTATCGCCCACCACCACACCAGATGCGCCAGCGGTCCCATCGGCTCGAAAGTCGGCCTTTACGTTGGCACCACCAGCGCTTGGCACGCCTGATGTCCCGGAAAAGCGGGTCCAGCAACCCTCTGTCGCTCAGAACGACGACCCGTTCGGCGGCGAGGGCATGACAGCCCCGGTTGATCCCCCAGCCACCACAAAGCCGGCTGAGATCAAAGCAGCTCCAGTCATTCCCGTGCCGCCCGCCGTCTCGGATGGAGCGCCAAACGCCTCCGCGGTGCCACCGAGCCAGGCGGTCTCCGCGCCTCAGGCTCAGTCCGCTGTGTCTGCCGCTCCTGCTGCGGCCCCCGCGCCCTCCTTCGCATCCCCTGCATCCCCTTCACCAGACGCAGCCCTCGAGCTGGAAATGGCCAAACAGCTGAAAGCGCTGGATGATCATGTGGCGGCCTTGCAGAAAAACGTCGACGCCATGCAGGACAATCTGACGGCGACGCTGAACCGCGGTCTTGGCGAGTTCAAGGGACGTCTTGACGAACTTCAGCATCACGAAGACCAGACAGATCGCGCGCTCCAGGCAAGCCAGTCCGCTCTGGCCCATCCTGCTCGTGATCACAGCAGTGCTGCACCAGTTGCGCCGCGGGCCGTAAGTGTTCCGCAGCCTCACCCGTCAGCGGAACCGAGTGCGCCGAAAGCCGCACCTGTGCATCTGCCCCAGTTCACGGTGCAGGCGGGAGCGCCCGGGATTGCCATTCTTCAGGACGAACAGGGCAATGCCAGCCGCGTCGAAGCGGGCTCCGTGATCCCCGGATGGGGACCGGTCATCACGATCACCTCCTCTGGGTCGAGATGGGTCGTTCGCACCCCAAAAGGTCTGATCCACTAAGATGGAAGGGCTTTTCGACTTCGCTCAGGATCTTGGTGCCGCACTGTCCTGGCTGCTTCCGTTCCTTTGCTACGTCGGCGGAGGCTGCTTTCTCCTGAGCGGGGTCATGGGCATCTTTCAGCGGTCATCCATCAGTAACGGGCTGCTCTCCAAGGGCGTGGTTCCGGAGATGATGATCCTTGTTGGTGCGACTTTCCTGTCGTTTCCCGAGTTTCTCAATATGGGGAACCGCACCCTTGGCTTTGAGGCCAATGCCGGTATCGGTGCATCATCGAAAGTCAGCTTTTCCTCGGATGCCCTGATGACAGCGGCACAAGGTGGCCCACTGGCCGCCCTGACAGCCATCCTCAATGTCTTTCACGTCTACTTCGCAGCCTACGGCGCACTGATCGTCTATTTCGCAATCGTGCGCCAGATGGGCCGGGCGAAAGGCGCGAACAACAGTTCCACCGGCCTCAACATGGTCATGGGAATAGCGGGATTCCTCGTGATGAACGCAGACGTCCTTGGTCCTGCACTCCTCAAAGAACTGAAGCTTGTGCAGTGACCCTTCACCCCCACCCCACAGTCGACGCCCAGAGCGTCTATTCCGGAGTCAGTATGACACAGTCCTCCCGCACACACCTGAAGCGCTCCCTGATGGTCGCGGCCCCTGCGCTTTCCGCATTGTCGTCTCTTGCTTTCGCCTCCGCAGCACGTGCTCAGGCCATTGACGACATCACGCGTGACGCCACCCAGAAAGGGATGAACGCCTTCGGCATGGGGCTGAACGCCTTCTGCTTTATCGGCGGTGGGCTTTTGCTTGCCATCGCCATCTTCGGCTGGTGGCAGCATCAGCGGAATCCGAATGCAGGATCGAAGCCTGGCATGATCATCGCTGGCTTCATTTGCGGCGGCATTCTCCTGGCATTCCCGTTCCTTGCCAAGACCGCGTCCTTTACGATGTTTGGTACTGCGCCGAGCGTCACAGGCGAACAGCAGCAGATGAAGTTCGACAAGTAAGATGCCTTCGTCGCGCCCATTGGCTTCGGCCGCCCCTGAAAGGTTGACGGTTGAAGATCTGACTGCACCGATGAGCGGGCATTGCACCTGCTGCGAGCACATGCTCGCAGCAGTTACCGTGTCAGGCAGACCCCTCTGTCTGACCTGTGCGCCGGCATTCGCGCTCGACGAGCCCGGTATAGACGATGTCGCGACACTGATCTGGCTCCCGCATCTGGATCAAGGCGCTCTGGGACGTTGTGTCACAGCACTTCATGTGGCCGCGAAAGCAGCGGGCCACACCGTTTACGATCAGGGGCTTTCAGGCGAGGCGCTGAGCGCAAAGCGCGCCTTCGAGGCTCTTCTGTCCTGCCGCCTCGGGGCATTGGAGAAGATCGGGACGGACCGCCCGTCTTTGTACCGATCCGCTCTGAAAAGCCTCTCCCGTAACCCTTTCCCGGAAGCTCATGAAACCGGGCTTCGGATCCTCATGCGGGGAAAGTGGTTTCCAGACAATCCGCGCCGCTATCTCGACGCGGCTCAAGAATGGGCAGTGTCACGCTGATGCTACGTAAAAAAACGGTGCACTCAGAGGGGCAGGAAGCCCCGCGTCTCGCGCGGTCCAGAGCCTCCCTCTTCGATGGTGTCCTGCGGACGATTGCAGCCACATCAACCTTCCTGCATCGGGACGTGACCTCGTTCTGCGATCTGGCAACCTGCGATCAACGCGGCCTGATCACGTTCCAGGGCGATTACGCCACCGTCATCAGCCTGCGCGGGATGCGGCGGATCGCCAACGGGGCTGAAATCGCCGCGGCATCCTCACGACTTCGTCTGGCTTTGGGAAGTCAGTTCAGTCGGCCCGGCCATGCGTTGCAGTTCTGCTATGTCGCCGATCCTGAGGGTGTCAGTGAGAGCATCCGGCGAAACCTCGATGAACGACGGACCGTTGCAGGTGCGCTGAACGCCGATTTTGAAGACATCTTCACGGAACGACAGAAGGTGCTTCCACCTTTCATGCGTCAGGAACGCACGTACCTCGTTCTCTGGACAAGACCTGCATGCCTGTCATCGCAGGAGGTGTCACAGGCCAAACGCGAGCGGGCGAGCAATCTCAAGGGCCTGCCGCCCCTGGGTGATGCTCAGAACCCTCTTCTGGGAAGCCTCGAACTTGGGACGATCCATCAGACGTTCGTGCAGGGTACCTGTGATGCTCTGAGCGCAGAAGCGGTGCAGGTCGATATTCTCAGCCCCGAAGAGGGTCTGCAGGCCATTCGCCATGAACTCTACCCCGATACGATCGGCTCTGCCTGGACACCGTCCACGCCACTTCGCAATCCGGGCGGAACTGTTCCCGAGACGGATGCTCCGGCGGACGCGGCCGATGTTCTCTGGCCTCCGCTGCGCGAACAGCTCTTCCGTGACGATGCCAGCACGCCTGACTTCTCCACGGCCCGCATGGGTGTCTTCGACTGGAGCCCGATCGAACTGACGCGTGTTCCCGAAATGCCGGTACCAGGCGTGAGCAACAAACCGGTCCCGACATTTACCGAGCTTGCAGGGCGTCTGTCAGGTCGCCGCATGCCGTGGCGGGCAACGGCTTTGATTGAAGGCGTGCGACCGGGCTACATGCTCTGGAAGGATACGATTGCCCAGTTTCTGAAATTCGGCTCCAACACCCCCATCAACTCAGGGTTCGAAGAGCTGAAGGCCATGCGCAGCAGCCAGAGCGACAGCATCGTCAAGCTGCGCATGGCCTTCGCGACCCGATCGTCGGCCGGCGACACGGAAGCGCTCCGCACCCGCGCCTCCAGGCTCGAGCAGGCCATTCAATCATGGGACAGCGCTCAGGCCAGCCGCGTGTGTGGGGACCCGCTTGCGGGTGTCCTGTCTTCCGTCCCCGGGCTGGCCCTTGCCTCAACCGCACCTCCGACCCCTGGCCCGATGTCCCAGATTCTGACGATGATGCCATGGGCCAGACCGGGGATGCCCTGGTCCGATGGTGCGATGCTGTTTCGCGCGAACGATGGCACGGTGGTTCCCTATGACCCGGCCGGATCGGGGCGCGAGGCGGTCCTTGACCTGTTCGTGGCACCTTCGCGCCGCGGTAAGTCCATGCTTGCCAACGCCTTGCTTCTCGCAACAGTTTTAAGCCCCGCTGCCATGACGTCTCACGGCGCGCGGCTTCCACTGATTGGCAAGATGGACGTCGGAGATTCTTCCTCCGGCTTTATCGACATGGTCAGGGCCGGACTGAGACAGGAAGAACGCCACCTTGCGCTTCACATTCCGTTTCAGCTCATTGACGAACACGCCTACAACATTTTCGATACCGAAACCTGTTGTCGAACGCCGCTGCCCTATCACCGCACGTTTCTGACAAATTTTCTCGCGCAGATCTGTAAGCCCCTCGACGGCTCTGACTTCGAGAGCATGAACCAGCTGATCGACGCGCTCATTACGGCTGCGTATGAATATTACTCCGACACTGGTCCCTCTGTCCGTCCCAAGATGTATCGCGAAGGGGTCGACCGGCTCGGCATTGATATGGCCCTCGCACATCATCGGCTTTCAGCGACACGGGCTACGACCTGGTGGGAAGTCGCTGACATGCTGGCAAACGTCGGCGACATGCGCATGGCGCACCGCGCGACCCAGTTTGCCGTGCCTGTGATCAGCGACCTCGTCGAGGTCGTTCGCGAAGAGCGCATCCGGCTGGAATTCGAGAAGGCAAACCCGACAGGCGGGTCAGAGTCCTCCATCGACGTTTTCAGGCGGTACCTCAATCATTTCGTCGCGAAGTTTCCAAGCCTGACAAAGCCGACACGTCTGGATCTTGGGGCTGCCCGGATTGTCGTCATCGACATTGACCGGGTCGCGCCGGAAGGACAGGGAGAGGCGCAGCGCCAGACGGACCTGATGTATCTCCTCGGATTTCAGATCGTCTCGCGGAACTTCTTCCTTCATCCGGATGATGCCCAATACGTCCCTCTCCATGTCCGTCCGTATCATCGCAAGCGCTTCGAGGAGTTCCGGGAAAGCTTCAAGCGGATTGAGTGTGACGAGTTCCAGAGAACCGCAGGCGCGCCCTTCATCCAGAAGCAGTTTGAGGAGGCCGCACGACGGGGCGCCAAGCTCAATGTGAAAATCGGCCTTGCCAGTCAGAAGCTCGCAGATTTTGGAGACTATCTTATTTCTCACTCAACCGGTCGCTTCATTCTGGGCGCCGGCGACGAAGAAGAAGCCAATGAAATCTGCCAGCGTTTTCGCCTGAGTTCAGCCGCCCAGGCGATTGTCCGCAATGGACTGAACGGCCCCCGTGCCGATGGAAGCGGTGCCCCGCTCATCTGGCAGACGCGCGTGAACCACGAACTGTACGAACTGTTCGTTCTCAATCTTATGGGACCGATTGAACTGTGGGCGCTGTCTACCAGCCCCAAGGACACCGCCCTGAGACGCCGTCTCTATGACGCACTCGGGACGACAGAAGCACGTCGACGCCTCGCAAAGGTCTTTCCCAGGGGATCGGCCGAGCAGGAAATTGAGCGCCGCGAAGACGTCCGGATGAAAGCCGGCCAGGATGCAAGCACCGCCCTTGGCGGCGTGATCGAGGACATTGCCAGAGAACTCAGGGATGGTGTTGGGCTGGGAACGGTCATCCGGATGTCTTCTGAGGACGAGGTGTCCGCACTCACAAAGGAGTCCGCCACACTGTCAGCATGAAGAACGCTCTTTTCATGCTTCCCCTCGTTGGCCTTGCAGCGCTCGGCGGGTGTGCAGGTGCTAACACCGAGACCCCGGTGACAGTCGATGTCCCGGGGATGCCATCACCCGAGCTGGCCCTGCAAAAAAGCCTTGATCGCATCAACGGCTTTTTAGGGAGCCTGAATCAGAGGATCGACACCCCGGTTCGACAGACAACCGCACTTGCTGTCACGCCCACTCACCCGGTCGATCTGGTGGCCAAAGCCACCGCGGCCTCGCCCATCGCCCTTGCCCCTACGCCGGCCCACGAAAGTAGTGCCCTCTCAGGCAAAGCGGGGCTGACATGGTTTGCCTACGGCGAGGGCTATGCCCGGGTCCATTGCGCGCCCGGCTCCCTCTGCATTCTTCGTCTTCAGCCGGGTGAGACGGTCGCAAGTGAGGCCCTTGCTGTAGAGCCAAAAGCCGGATGGCGGACAGATCTCGTGCATGGAACACGCGGCATTCACGCTGCCTGGGCCGTCGCACTCACGCCAGAGCCAGCCGCCACGCAGTCCATCCTCCGCTTTGCGACCAGTCGACGCGCCTATGTTGTCGTGCTTGACCCGACCGGCCCGTCAATGCGCAGCATTGCCTACAGCTATGCTTCAGGCGATCCGCAGACGCAGCCTGAGCCGCCGCCGTCTCCAGAGGCCGTGGCCAAGCGGAATACGCCCGATTTCGACTTTCACATGACAGGCAGCAGCCCGGCATGGAAGCCTCTGCGGATCTACCGCGAGGGCGATCACACCTACATTCAGTTTCCGCCCGGTGGGATTATCAGCGCTCCTCGTCTGGTTGTGCTGTCACCATCCACTGCTTCGACCCAACCGTATCGCACTGTCGGTGACTCCTACGTCGTTGATCTGCCGGTCACTGATGCCCTGTTGATCGGTAACGAGCCCGGCTCCCCTACAATTCGCATCTCTCATGGAGGAAAGGCATGACGCGCCGTCCCTATGCCCCTATCGCTGCGTCAGTGCTCGCCTTCCTGAGCGCGTGCACCGAGGTTCCACCGTCCCAGACGTCTCACGTTAGCGGAGCTAACTTCAGAGATACGTCGGCACTCACTGTGTTTATCGCTGATATCCTCGCCAACAGCCTGGATGCAGGCCGCACTGTCGTCCGCCTTGCCCCTTACAGCGGCCCCGACGATGCGCACGCCCAGACGCTGCTGACAGATACGCTGCGTGAGCGTGGCTTTGCGCTTTCTCCACAGGGTATGCCTTACCCGGGCGCACAAACGGTCAGGTACGCTGTCTCGCCGCTTGGCACAGATCTTCTTGTTGAACTCGACGTTGAGGACGCTATTGCCACCTGTCTCTACGGACATGATGCCGATGGCGCACTCAGGCGGAAGGGCAGTTGCAGTCTGAGGTCGGGAGCAGCACTGAGCCTTCACATCCCCACGCAGGAAATTCTTGTCCCTGCGCCGGAAAAACCCAAGGTCGCCCAGTCTGCGCCCCAGGCTGGTCCTGTACAGCTTGCCCCTCACGCTCCGAACGATGCGAAGACAGTCGGCGCCCAACCTGTCGAAGCAACGCCGCGTGCAGTCATCACTGCCGCTCCACCGTCGCCCCCTGTGCATTTGCAGCCACCTGCTGAGGTTTGGACCCTTATCGAAGGTCAGCCGATCCGGGATCAGATGATTGCCTGGGGTGATCGGGCAGGATGGCGGGTCATCTGGCCCGAAGGCATGAACTGGATGGTTCCGGTGACGACCGGCTTCACAGGCCCGTTCCGGCATGACGACGGACACGGTGGGGATGACGGTGTGATGTCACAGGTCATTCACGCCCTTTCTGCTCAAGGCAAAACAATCAGCCTCCAGCTCTTTACAGTCAATCATGTCGCACTCGTTACGAATACGGGGATCCAGCAATGACCCGCACCAAACACGCCTTCCTCCTGCTAACCGGTCTTAGCGTCCTGGCGCTCCTGGCGGGATGCAATGACTTTAACGATGCTCGGGAAAAAGAGCAGCGCATGGCAAGGCTTGGGGAAACGACCCGGCCACCGGAACAGCCGATCGTGTCATCCATCAACGCCCCCTATCTGCTTGGGGAAGCGCTCAAGGACCGGGACGCGACCCCCGGAATTCTGAAGACTCCAGCGTCCATCCTTATCGCTCGTCCGGTCGAAATCCGGGATGCTGCGATCCTGGCAAGCCGCATTACGCACATTCCCGTCAGCGTTGCTCCCGACGCTGAAGAGACGGACGGAGATAGCGCGCTCTCAATGCCGGCATTAAATGGAGGATTCAATGGCGTCGCGCTGCCTCCTCCGCCGACCATGACAGGTGCCACAAATTCTTCGGGTACGCGCAGAAGCGCGTCAGCATGGCACGGACCCGGTGCATGGCTCAGTTACGACGGCACTCGTGCCGGACTGTTTCAGGCGATCGCAACACGGTTTGGCGTCTGGCAACGGTTCGAAGACGGTCAGGTTCGGTTCTTCCGTAACGAAACCAAGACATTTGTTGTTCCGACCTTTCCGGGATCAACGAACATCAACACGACGATTACCGCCTACACAGGCGGCGGAGGTGGAGGAAGCTCCGGCGGTGGGTCTGGCGGAGGCTCTGGTGGCGGAGGAGGCTCTACCGGAAGCTCCGGAGGCTCTTCTGGTGGCAGCTCTGGCGGTGGATCATCATCGGGCATGGCCTCCATCTCTCGCGAGAGCAAAACCGATCGCTGGAAGAACCTTCAGAAGACCGCAGACACGATCGCAAACGGCGCTCAGGTTATCGCCGATGAAGGGCTGGGCACGCTTTCAGTCACGGGAAATCCAGATCAGGTAACAAGAGTCTCCGACTGGATCCACTCTCTCTCCGAGAGTCTGATGCAGCAAGTCGCAATCGATGTGCACGTCTATACGCTCAAAGAGACACATGAAACGAACTATGGATTCAGCCCGCAGATTGCCTTGAAGAATTACGGCAAGGTCTATGGTCTCAGCATGATCCCCGCCGCGATACCAGGCATGCAAACGAATGACATCCCCTTTTCATTCGGCGCGTCCATCCTCGACACCGCCAAAGGGGCCGCAGGCCAGTTTTCCGGATCGCAGCTGGCCATTCAGGCACTTTCCGAGCTTGGAAACGTGACGGAGATGTACAGCCGGTCTGCCGTGGCAACCAACGGTATGTCAGCCCCATTCCAGAACGGGATCAATACGACCTATCTCGCCAATTCGAGCACTGTCCTCGCGTCAAACGCCGGCTCCTCCGCGACCCTCTCCCCTGGAGTGGTGATGAGTGGGTTCATGGGGGAAATCACACCGAGGATCGTGGATCAGAGGATCCTGCTCCACATCAACTTCTTGCTGCAAACCCTCCTGAGTATCCAGACCTTCCAGTCGAACGGTTCGTCCATTCAGGAGCCTAAAACCTCCAGTACGTCACTCGACGATACCGTGGTTCTCCGATCCGGTTCCACGCTGATGCTGTCGGGCTATGTCGATGATTCCTCATCTCGGGATCGCACTGGCGTTGGCTCGCCGCTCTTCTGGTTAGGCGGTGGTGGCGGCGACGCACAAACGCAGAAAACTCAGGTTATCGTTACGGTAGAGGCGCACACCCTATGAAACGTGCAACGCATACTCGCTGCTGTGGCGCGGCTATCCTGATCTTCACGATGGCAAGCGCTCACGCTGAAGTCCCGGATTGCGCCACCCATCTCCAGCGTGCCGCCCCAGGGCAAGTCCTGACCGCAGAACAGATTGACCTGAACAACAACTGCTTGCAGGAACTGCAGCAGGAGAGCGCTGCCGTTGAGCTGAGAGCCCGCATAGCAGATTCAGAAAAGAAAATTCTGGGCAAGATCGAGCCTGGGCCTTCTCCTGCAAACCGAACGTCTGGCGGCCTCCCGCTCCCGGGCTTTCCAACAGTCCTGCCTCCGAACGCTCCCACCCCAGTCCAACCCCGGACACCAACACCCCCTGTCTGGCTGCCGCCCCGCATAGCCATGATCGCCTCCGACCGGGGACGGATGACGGCCTCTCTCAAAATGCCCGATGGAGCGCTGTATGACGCGATTAAAGGGACCGTGCTTCCAGATGGTTCCACGGTAACGGCCATCCGCGCAGACATTGTCTACGTCCGACACGGAAAAGACGTCGTGCCATTGTCCAATGACGATGGGTCAAGCCAGATTGGCCAAGCCGTTGCCTCCGGTGTATCCGGCGCCTCAGCCTTTCCAGTGCTCGGAACCTCCGGGGCGCGGCAATGAGCCTCGACCTTCAGACCCGTGACCATCGGTGGTGCCTCGACGCAAGCTGGATTTCGTACGCTCGTCGACCTGCCGCCTCAGAACTGCGTGCTCGTGCGCGCAGTATCCGCGCGACGCACTATCTGGTTGTCCCTGGACGACCTGCGCTCGTCGGTTTTTTCGCGTTCCGGGACGGCTCCAAACGCAAATCGCTTATACCGGCTGCGTTAGCCGCGGCACGGACACTCGGGCCCGATGCCTACGCGGAATACGAACCTGAACCAGGACGGCTCTGGATTGTTGCAACCGACCATTTAGGCAATTTAACGCCGTTCGCCGATAGCTGCATCAGCGCGTCGGAGCAGGAAGCGTTTGAAGCTCGCCTCGATCCGTCGCTGGTGGCCCGCAAACAGCGCTTTGATATCGATCAGGTCGACGAGAAATTCGCGCAGTTCGAGCCTGAATCATACCCGTTGCGTGAAGTGTCTTCCCGTCGAAGTCTTTTTATAGGGGCCGGAATTGTTGCTTGCGGCGTTGGCATCGGCTTGAGCCTCTATACCTGGCATCTCCACAATATTCGTCTTGCAGCAGACAGGGTCCAGCAGATGCGTGTCGAGAGTGACCGCCTGAAAAGGCTGGCCAACGCGCAGGTTACAACCGTAACGCCGGATCATTGGATCAATGCGTGCCTTAAGACGGCAAAGGCCGTTCCACTATTCGCCGCGGGCTGGGCCCAGATGGAGTGGGTTTGCAACAGCACAGGAGTAGAGATCACCTGGTTAAGAGCTGGCGGAACCCTCGCTGATGCGCCTCCAGGGAAGTACACCGATCAAGGAGATCTGATTGTACAGACACTCCCCATGGAGCCTGAAAGAACACGACCACAGGCTCATGCTCCCGTTGACGGCAAGCGCCTCCTGCTTGCGCTCCTGCAACAATCTGGCGTCAAGGCACAGATCCATACCACCGTCGTCCTAGACCAGGATCCCAAGCAGGCGCACGGCCCTCCACCGGCAGCGTCAGCCCAGTTCATCTGGCCCACTGATCCACGGTCAACCTCGTGGGACGCCATTCCCGGGCTACAGTTTATTGAGCTTCGCCATAAGACCGGACTTCAGTTGTCCTCTGCGGCCGGCCAGCAATCAGACCTGAACAGCTATCTCGTTTCTGCCCAGATTGGCGAAGGAGACCATGCCCCGTGAGCCTATTCAACCGGCTGCAAAATCGGACCCGAAAGTCAACGTCCTACGATGGGACGCTGGATGCCACAGAGGCACAGCACGTCGCTATCGATGACCTGACCAAGACCCTCTACGTCGATCAGACCAGACGGAATAGCGTTGCGATCCAACAATGGATGGCAGAGCATCGCGCCCGGACAGGCTTGCTGTACCGTGTGGAGTGGGAACCTTTCAGCGACATCAGTCGCCGTCGCGAGGAAATCCGTCAGACTTATGCAGGTCAAAAGGGACCGCAGGAGACGTCCAATACGGCGCGAAACCAAGCAATTGGTATGCTGAAAATTGCCGCGCAGTGCCGCGCTAGCGACGTGCATGTTCTCAAGCGAAAAGACCATACCGAAATTCAGTTTCGCATCAAAAAAACCCTGATGGTTTATCGCGAACTGAATAATACGGAGGGCGAAGCCCTGCTGGTCGCGCTGTACCGTCTTTGCTCCAGTCAAGACAACACGATCAAGCCGCTGGAAACCCAGGATGGTGGCATCACCGGGCAGATCCTTGACGGCACCGGCCTGGAGAACGTGCGTCTGGTGCGTGGCCCCGCCTATCCGGCAAACGACGGTGGCGGGCACATGGAACTGCGACTGCAGTATCGAGAGAAGAGTGAAGGCTCAGGTGCGCTGCCAGCCGGTGTGACACTCCGACTGCCGCGGCGGCCGGAAGGTGAACTGAAACTCGCAAGCTATGGGTTTTCCGAGGACCAGATTGATCGCCTGAAGTACATCGCAACACAGCCCTCCGGTGTGCTTCTTCTGACAGGTCCAACCGGTTCAGGAAAGACGACAACAATTTACGAGCTTGCAAAATGGCAAGCCCGAACCGATCCGGGGAAGCGACTGGTCGGTATTGAGCAGCCAGTAGAATATCCCATGCCGTGGGCGGTTCAGCTTGAGATCTCCAACGCCCTGGATTCAAAGACCGCAGGTGAACGTTTTCAGGCAAATCTTCGCTACAGTCTTCGTATGGACCCGGACCGGCTGATTATCGGTGAAATCCGAGACGCCGAGGTGGCACTGACAACTTTCGATGCCGCTCAAACCGGTCATGGCGTCCTTTCTACCCTGCATATCGAAGACCCCTTCGAGTTTCCAACACGCCTGCAAAACATGAATTTCGAACGGCTGTCATTCCGGGTGACCTGCAACAGTTCTGTTATTCGTGGCGTCGTCGCTCAGCGACTGCTTCCTCTTCTCTGTCCGCATTGCAAGGAACTCTGGACCGTCAACGACGAACGTATGCCACAGAGGGCAGCGCAGGCTCTGGCGACCTGGGGCGATACATCCTCAACATACAAAATTCGTCCAGGCGGCTGCTCACGTTGCCAATACACCGGGGCCGGCTCTGTCACCTCTGTGGCTGAGGTCGTCGAGACGGATGAGGAGCTGATGAATGATCTCATCACCAAGGGTATCGCGATTGCACGTCGCCGCTTCCGCTCCCGCCCCGAAGCAGACACCCCGATGGTTGAAAAGGCCATCAAGCTCGCACTTGAGGGCCTTGTCGATCCGTACACAATCATCCGCGAAGTCGACAAGATCCCGTCCAGGGAACAGGTCGATCGCGATCGCAGGATCGGACGTGCGGAGCGTGCAAGAGCCGCACAGGACGCAGCGGCTCTCGCCAGGGAAGAGGAGATAGCCTGATGCCCTTCGAAGTTATTTCGCATGAGGCCCCCCGCTCGTATGGCCTCGAGAATGCAACCCTATCCTCGTTATTCGGTCACCGCCTGAACTTCGGCTGGGCCGTGCGCGCAAAATTATATCAGATGATGATCCCCCGGCTTCGGGACAAGAACGGTACGACACCAGAACGGCTCTTCGAGCAATATGCTCGCCGCCTTCGACGGAGAGGTATTGTTGGACGGTCAGCTGCCACGGTCGTCGAACTCCTGCTCGAAGAGATGACGGAGCATGCCCGAAAGCTCGCACCGGCTATGCGGCCTCTGATCCCGGCCGACGAGTTCGCAATCATCGACGCAGGAGAACGCAGTGGCGACCTGGCGCAGGCCCTGGAAAATCTGCTCGAGCAACGCCGCCGCACAGCGAACATCGTCAAGGCAAACCGCAAAGTGGCGCTCCTGCTTCTGGCCTTTATCGGGCTTTTTGGGGGCACGTTCTGGATCATCGGAAAGTTCGCTATTCCCTCCCTCCTGCCCTTCGCCCATGCCTTCTCAAAGCGTCAGACCGGGTCACAGCAGACCCTTCTTGCCGTCACCGGCTGGGTCACAGGGACCGGACCTCTTTGGGTCATCTCTGGAGTTATCGTCGTCTGCGCCGTGGTTTTCTGGAGTTTTCGACGACTCACCGGTCCGTTGCGGCTGGCTCTCGAAAAGATCCCCCCATGGTCAACCTACCGCGCCATCGAAGGATACATATGGCTTTCGACGTACATTATTCTCGTGCGAGCGGGTGCGCCAGAGACGTCGGTTCTGGAAGACCAGATGAAAACTGCCTCGCCATGGCTGCGTGAACGACTGTCCAAACTTGCTGAGCTCATGGGCCAACATGCCTACCTCTTTCCGGTTGCCCTGGAAGAGAGCGGTTTCCAGTTCCCATCGCCCGACATGATCGATGACATCGCCAATGCCTGGGGTGGCTCAACAGACGGATACGATCGGCTGCTTGCCTCCTCAAAGCTCTGGGCTGATGACATCGAGCAGGCAGCGATTCAACGAACCGAGTGGCTTCGGACCATAGGATTCACAGTCATGTGGATCATCGCGGGCGCACTCACATTCGCCACAGATACATTCATCCCGCTGGATCAGTTTTAGGTCCAGCGCATGAATTTTTGTCTGAAGGCGAGACCCCATGACTAACCTAATTGGCATCATAGCCGCGATCATCATCGGATTGTTCGGCCTTGGTACTGCAGCGACTTATGCGATGCGCGCGTACCACGGAACTGGCACAACGACTGCGATTACCGAAGCCACCGATATGTGGCATCAAGCACACTCGGTTTACGGCGGAACAGTCGCCGGTGGTGCGGCGACCTATGCAGCAGTAACCAACTCGAACGCAATCAGGGCAAGCATTGTGCCGCAGTCCATGACAACTGGCGACGGCTCTTACATCGCTGGCCCGTGGAACGGCTCTTACGTCACGCTGTCGGGTTCATCCACCACGTTCTATGAGGACTGGAATAATATTCCTTCGAGTGCATGCGCACAGTTCGCCCTGTCTCAGCCCGTGAATTTTCTGATGGTGAATGGCACGGGCGTTTGGGTCAACACCGGGAGCGATGTGGTCACGCAGGTGACGGCAGCCTGCAACCAGGGTAGCTCAAGCCTCAGTGAGGTGAAGTTCAGCTACGTAGACACCGCAGGCCAGTAAGTCGTCGTGGGCGCTTTCTTTCTCATTGGCCTCCTTTTCGTCAGTATTCTGACTGGGCTCATTATGGAGCAGGGCGCCCTTAACACGCAGCAGAGGAGCGCGGTGACAGCCGGAGCGTCCGACCTGACGGCCTTCCTGTCATTCAAGAGGGCTGTCCAGGGTTATGTCACTGCGAACCCGTCTGTCTCCGGCTCCATCCCTCTCTCGTCTCTTCCTTCAAGCGAGACCGAAGGTGCGACAAGCGCGATGAAGGATATGGTCATTCGTACCGGGTCCGGAACTGAAATCGTGACGTGGTGGGAAACGAGCGGAGCTCGTCTTGATGACCTTCTTGCAGCGGCTGAAGGAGATCGGGCGATTGGAATTTCAACAGGACAGAACTGGCAAACTCCATATGGCGGCGACATGGGTCCACTCCCCGTGACGGTCCCTGCCGGAGACATTGTCTCTTTTGTCATTTTCACAGGATCAGGATTCTAAGATGAACCTTCTGATCGCCTTGCTTGCCGGAACCGCTATTGCGGCTCTCATGATTCCACGCTTTGGTCTCATGATACAGCGTGGACAGGACCGCTCGGTTCAAGCGGTCACGGCGGGAGAATTTCAGGATCTCCTTTCAGCCGCACGGACCTATATCGAAGCTCACTACACTGAGCTCGCCTCTCAGGTCGCGGTAGGGAGCACGTCCGAGCTCCCATTAGGACAACTCCCCCTCCTTCCAAATTTCGGCCAGCAAAACCCATATGGACAGACCTGGCATGTCTATGTGCAGCAACCTGCCAGCGGCCAGATCTCCGCGCTCGTCGTTTCCCGGGACGGGCAACAGCTGGACCTCTCCGCGTTGACGCGCATTGCTGCGCTTGGCGGAAGTCACGCAGGTTATGTCGGCGCAGACAACATTCTTCCAACCGTCAACAGTCAAACAGCCATCGGAGCAAATGGCGGCTGGAGGCTCTCGCTCGCTGGCTCGCCCGTCAACCCAGGCGCAGGCCACTTCGTCGGTCTGGCAAGTGGGACTGCAGGAGCCCAGTACAACAGCGACGCGCTCTACCGCGACGCCGTCCCGAACCATCCTGAGTTGTCGACAATGAACAACACGCTGAACATGGGTGGAAACGATATCGCCAACGCTAATACCATCTTGGGTGTACGCGGGCGCTTTACCAACAATATCGCCACAAACAGCCTCGATCCGAACTCGGGATACCCCAATGGCTGGGCTGGCGGCGCGCACGTCAACGACCTCTACGCCCATGGCTCAATCGGAGCGGGACCAATGAATGGGCCGGCAGCCGCCTGGATGAACGCAAACGGTGACGCAGGCTTCAATCACTCTGTCTCCGTGGGCTGGACACTCAGCGCCAATCAGATTGTCCTTCCCCAGGGCAACTCCCTGCAAATCGGCAACCAGTACCTCTATGGCGATGGAAACAATATCGCCATGCGTACAGGCGGAACGTTCTATCTTCAGCACTATGACGGGTCTGCTGCGGATGAAAACGTGTCGACTCTGTCGGCCGAAAAGCTCGTGCATCTGAACGGTACTGCGGCTCCTGGCGAGGGATGCAATTCTGGAGGACTGACTGCGCAGAACGACGGGAGCGGCCGCTTGCTGAACTGCGTCAACGGGACATGGCAGTCCGTAATCCGCGCGCCCTTTGGCTACTACGTCCCTCCGACAACAAACGGCAGGAACAACTACAACGTCGTTAATCCCTACACTGGCGGTTTCTCTTGCCAGGCAGGAACGCAGGACATGCAGTCAGCCGTTCTTTGGTACGGCGACTACGGCTTCTCTGCTCTTCATCTTTGTATCGCACCACAATGAGCGACGCACGCACCCTAGATCGGGCCCGTAAGGGTCGATCCGGTATCAAGCCCGGAACCTACGACTTGACCCCTGAGTTTCTCATCTCGCTGCGCACGGCTTTGCAGCGCCGTCGGCACCGCCGCTCCTCTAAGATGCCAAGCTACGGCACCCGGGAGATCAATGGCCAACGCGTCAGGCATACGGTTGCACTCGGAACCCACTGCCTTCCTGCCACCATCCTTCAGCAGGCGGAACTTCGCCAGTTTGCCCTTCCCTTCGATTGGATCCATGCCACTCCGGGAATGATCCGTCACTGTCTCGAAAACGACTTTGCGGACTTCCTGCCTGAACAGGGAGAGCGTCATCATCCAACGTTTCGTGACCGGTTTGGCTTAAAGGAGATCTTTCTACACAAGGACCCGCAGTCGGAAGGTGACCGGACTTATTATCAGCGCTGCATCGAGCGCTTTCGCCTGTTGATGAAATCGAGAGACGCCAAGCTCTTCGTGATGATCTCGCGACCATCCAATCCCATCGGGTGGCATTTTCCCGAGCTTGTTGACCTGCTGAACCGTATGACCAGCAACGCCGAGCTTCTGGCAATCCAGCTGCAACCACAACGGGATAAGGGCGAGAGTGTCGGAATGGAACTGTCGCAGGAACGGAACGGCTCCCGTCTCTATGACTATCGACCGGTCTCCGACGAGAGCGCTCTTGGCTACTTTCCAGACATCATGGACGAACTCATGATCTTGAGACTCATCTATCAGTACCATCTGGATCCGGTCACGTTGCCATGACGGCCCTTCCACCGTGCACTGCCCTCGCCGCTCAGGCCTATAACGTTCCGGTCGCCGCTATTGAGCGCGTTGCAGATCAGTCGTCATCACCGGGTATCGGTCCCATGAAGATCGATCCCAGGTGGCTGCCCATCCTTCAGCGTATGGGCTTTGATCCTGAACAGGTTCGCACGAACGCTTGCATGAATATCGCTGCCGGAGCCTGGATCCTCGCATGGGCTAACGCAAGCCGGTCACAGACGCCTCCGCCACAAAGCGAGCGACCCGTCTCCCGGCCCATGCCGGGCTTCATGGGCCCGCTAGGTGCATGCATCTCTCATGCCGCAAAACAGTACCACCTGCCTGAACTTCTCTACCGGGCTATTCTCCTGACAGAAGGTGGCCGTGTTGGCCACATCAGCCGGAACCCGAACGGCAGTTACGACATGGGACCTGCCCAGGTGAACTCAATGCACCTTGCCGAACTCGCTGACATGGGCATCTCGAAAGACCAGATCATCAACGATGGGTGCCTGAACATTCATATCGGTGCGTGGATCCTTGCGGGCGCACTTGGCGGCCGGACGCCTGATAACGCGGCAGAGTTCTGGAGACGCGTCGGCAATTACAACTCCAGTACGCCTAAGTACAACGTCGCTTATCAACGTAAGGTCTGGAAAAATGTGCAGCTTGCTGCGCACTCACAAACGTCTCCGCCATCATAGGCGGCATGTGGCAAATCCCTCTCTGCCGACCCTTCGGCCTTACCCTTCTGCTGCTGTCAGGACTCTGTGCCTGCAGCGAACAGACCCAGCCGCCTGTGCATCCCTACGATCAGGACATGAATCATATTCTGTCCGCACTCGACCGGATTGGTGCCGTCCGTTTTCCTCTGGTACGGGCGGGCTCTGTTCTTCCGGCCGAGATGAACCGACCTGTCAGATGGCAGTGGCAGGGACCGCTCGATGAGGGCGTCCGGCTGATCGCCACACAGGTCGGCTATCAGACCGATATCCCGCCATGCGCCTCACCGCCGATCATAGAAGTGGATCAGAAGACGACCACGCTCGGTCGCCTTCTGGACGAGATGGCTGCCGCATCATCTGGTCATGCCGACATCTGGGTTGATATCCCGCACCACGTCATAAGGATTTCCTGGAATGCGTAAGCCTCGGCATTCTGCCTGTCGGGCAGCCCTCCTTGCGGCATCACTCTGTGCGTACAACGCCTCTGCACACGCCGAGCCCCCTCAGGATCTTCCTGTCCCGGAGATACCCGACGGCAACCCGGAAGCGGGCGAAGCAATCGACACGCCTGTCACCGGTGCAGCCGAAGCCCCGGATATCCCTGACGTGGACAGGCCTTCATCGCTCGAAGCGATGATGGCCGTGCGTCCCGGCTACTCCCCAAAACAGGAAAGCGGGAATGGGCGCGACAGTGCCGTGCGCAGTGCGGCGTGGGCCTATGGCGCTCAGGGTGGACGGGCCGCAGAGTCCTACGCGATCAATGAACTCCTGCGTCGCTATTCCCATGTTCTGGACCAAAAGGTGGATTTCCGCACTCTGGTGCTCCCCGCCGGCAACGGTCAGACCCTTATCCGGCCGCCCGTGGTCACAGAGGCGCAAATGGCGGTCGCTCTCGATCCAAGTGGCCAGACTGCCCGTGAAACAGGCACGATTTATCAGATTACTCGCCGCGCGCAGCTTGTGACGGCCGTGCCGCAATGGCGCACATGGCTTGTACGCACTGTCTCACCCCCTTCCCCGCCAGCCGACGCGGTCCGGCCACGCACACCACACGAGGTTGAGGTCTGGAGATCCGGGGTGGCTTATGGCTGGGCAGCCGGACAAAGGCAGGCGGTCGAGATCTTTCTCGATGACCTGTCGCGCATGGAACGCGATGTCATGGGCATGGGACGTTACAGGGTTCTGTTAAGGACCGGAAAGGTGGCAGCCCCGGAGGTTTCCCAGCTGCACCGCGACGTCCAGGGCGGAGCAGATTTGATGCGTCTCGATGACCGGGAGCTTCGCATCCGCAGTCAACCAGGTCTCGATGCGAACCGCGCGCACTGGCACGTTTCAGAAGGAGGTCAGTAATGCCCGTTAACCCGGCTCCCAGCACGCGGTCCCACGATCCCGAGCGCATTGCCAGCCTGCTGATCGGCGTCTGCGTCGGAATTGCTCTGTTTTCATTCCTGCTCTGGTTGAAGTTCCACACCCAGATCGTCGAAGCCGTCCTGTTCGTGCAGGGCTATGAGCTGAGGCTGATTGGACTCTTCACGCACCGTTACGACGCGGTCCTTGTCAATCTTGGGGACGCCATCCCTGAGCGTGTCTCTGCATCGACCCTCTGGGAACTCTGCACGCTGACAGGGTCGGTTCTCCGCTGGCCCGCTCTTGTCCTGCTTGTCATTCTCGCGGCCCTCTGCCTGACCCGCGCGCCGCTGGAACGTCACCGCAGACGGTTCGGTCTAGAAGGCATGCAGAAAGCACTCGCGGAGATCCATCCGTTAGGCGCAGCATGGCTGGGCAAAGGACTAAAGCTGGTGCGCCCCTCACCACCTGAAGTGCCATTGGCGCCACTCGATCCTGCGCTGAACCTTGAAGAATGGCGCGCACGATACGTGCGAGGCAACTCTCCTGAAGACCTGAGAGATGCTACATTTCAAGCCCTTAAGGGGCAGCTTGGGAACGCGTGGAACGGCCCGACTACTGCCACGCCAGCAGAAAAGTGCCTCTTTGTGGCCTTCTCTCTTTTTATACAAAGGAAGAAAGATCAAGCTCAGGGTGTTCTGGAAGAGCTCTCGTTAGAACTCAAAGGCTCCCTGAAGAATGGCGCTCCCACGTCTTCGAAGGGTGTCTCCGCCCGGTTCGTGCGAAAGCTGGATCGACAGATAAGCCGCAGCGATTTCAACGTCACGTTGCAGTTGGCGGGTCAGCATGCGTTCAGTCGACCAGCACTCCTCACACTACTGCAGGAAGCACGCCTTAAGGGCGGCGTCGTCAACCCAGGGCTTTTCGCAGCCATCCAGTTCCTGGACCGCGACCTCTGGCTCGTTCTCTCCGCAGCGTCCTATCCGCGTGACGGACTCCCACCTTATGTCATGGCGATTGCCTCTTGCCCGGAAGCGGCAGCAGCACTGGCACACTGGAAAGCAGAGTGCCTTGCCGGACGCCCTCTGACGACACCCCAGATCTCCAGCCTTCTCAAGACTTTCGGCAGACCATGACTGATTCCGTAATTTTTAACCTCATGCCTGATTTCATCCGTGCGCGCATTGCGGCTTACACGCTCCGGGATTGGGTGGCAGAGCATTATGCCGTACCAGCCCTTCAGCTCGATCGTGCGATGACACTGACGCTTGTTCAGCTTGAACATGCGGCCTCTCGCAAGACCTATTACGGGTATGACGTTGCCCCGGCTCCTGTTTCCCTCCTTGAGCCAATCTCGCGTTACATGGAGGCGCTCCTGGGTGGGCTCGAGCGGCAAGATGAACGCGAGGGCTTTCCCAAAGAGCTGGCCCGGACCCACCAGAAAGTCATCCATGAGTTCGAAAAGCTGAACCGTCTTGGAAACAAGGCACGATGAGCATGTTGTGGCCGCACGACAGCGAGCCTTTGCGGGGCAATATGCTGGACCAGTTCCTGATCTGGTGCTCAGAGGCCGAATGTTCGAGGATCGAAATCCAGACAGACACCCCCGTAATGGTGCGTCTTCATGGCGAAAACCATCAAGTCACGAGCGATGCCAGTCTGCCAGGGGAAGTCGAGGATGCGGTCAACTACATCTTCCGGTCGGCGACGGGAGTGACCAACCTCAAAAACGGCGATCCGATCGATGTCGGGCATACAATCTGGCCTGATCGCAAAAAGAGGCGATACCCCTTTCGCCTGAATGCCGTCAGCTCGCAGGTCGGGGCAGATGCAGGCATTTCGCTGACCTTCCGGCCCCTGGTTGACATCCCGCGCCCCCTGAAGGAGCAGCACTTAGAGCCTCAACTGCTGGACGCGCTCCATGGAGAACAGGGCATTTTTCTGATCTGCGGCGCCACAGGCTCGGGGAAGTCGACACTGATTGGCGGCATCAACCGGGCCCGGCTTGAAGACCCGGATATCCACTGCAACCTGATCGAAGCCTCAGCACCCCTTGAGATCCTCTATGATCGTGTCGAACGTCGCAACTCAGCGGTCACGCAACTTGAGATTCCCCGGAACCTCCGGAGTTTTTCCGAATTTGTCCGCGCGTCCATGCGTCGAGAGCCAACCGACATCGTCGTGGGCGAGTGCCGTGATCCCCAGACCATGGAAGCGTCGATCCAGGCCGGGATCTCTGGCCATCGCCTCCTGAGCTCTCTGCATACGAACAGCTGCTCTTCCACTGTCCGACGTGTTCAGTCGCTCTGCCCCGCTGATCAGCGGGACAGCCTGACAATTTCGTTCGTCGAGAACCTCCGTCTTCTGGTGAACCAGAGGCTGCTGAAGTCGACCGACGGCAAGAGGACACCCATCCGGGAGTTCCTGCCCGTGACCCGCGCCATTCGAACCCGCCTGCTGGATGCCCCGCGGGATCGCTGGCCGAACATCACGCAGGCCGCTGTCGAAGAGCACGGACAGACTTTCGCTCAATCCATCGCTGCGGCTGTGAAGCAGGGCAGAATCACAGAAGCCGTCGCCGCCGCTGCCATGAAGGAAGAAAACTGATGTGGCGCTTTACCGCGGACCCAGTCCGCCTTCTCATTATCGACGCCCGTGCGCTTGCACCATTTGCTCTGTGGATCGCTCACATGCGCGAATGGACGTTTATCCTCGCCATTATCGGGGTCCTGTTCTTCAGCGTGCTGGCATGGCTCGGCCTGACGCTTCCCGTGGCCGTGCGTATGCTCCGGGTCATCCTGTGTGGCCCGGTTCGCCCTCGTCTTCCCTCCTGGAAAAAGCGTGATTACGCATGAGCGATCTTGATGACCTGGTGCGGTGCTGCACGGCCCTGATTGAAACGCAGGGATACCGCTTCGAGACGGGCATTCCAGGCGTTGGCACTTTGCCTGCATGGCGTGTCACCCAGACAAACGTGTTTCTTCCGGTATTGCTCCGGCTCGCTGAGGAGTTCTGGAGATCTGAAACAAAAGGAGCCGGCTTCGGCCTCAAGCTCGAGCCAGACACACTGAGCGTGACGGGCTACACGCTTAAAGGGCTTTATCATGTACCGCTCTCGATCGCCCTTCTGGCGCTCAACGCTGTGCTCAGGAACGTCGCCGATCCTGAAGGACGCATTACTCTCGAAGCTCTGACGACCTACGCCCAGGTAGCCACGACCTGATCCGCACTCACAAACGCCTGTCAGATACTGCACAGGCGTCTAACTGTTGAGGTCCGCGATGATCATTTCTGTTCCCCCTGACACACAGTCCGTTTCTATTCGTCGTGAAGGGGAACGGACCATCATCGTTCTCGACCACGAGGTGCTTTCAGAGGCGTCTGACGGTCTCCGTCCCCTCCCGGCAGAAGAAAATGCTAACGAACGGCCGCCACAAAGAGCCAGACGCGTCCCCCTCCCGATGATCGCTGGCGTCTGTCTGATTGTTGTCGGTGCCGCCGTTGGCCACCGGCTGTGGTCGCCCGCGAAAAGCAGTGGTCCACATACAGCCGACACCTTGCAGATGCCGCTACTCCGCGCCCCTGAATCTGCGACACGCCGTTCCCTACCCGCCGCGCCTGAAGCCGCCCCGGTACCCAACACTGCGTTCGGGCTGGAATAATCATGGCGACGATCAGACGCCGCATAGACGGTCCGCAGGATTTTCACGAACAGAAGGGTGGGCAGGCATTCCGCGACACCCGAAGCGTTCCTCACCAGATCGCGGAAATCCTGCGATCCGGGTTCTCGTCCATCGGGCTCGTTGCAATAGCTGGCGTGGCCGTCACTGTTCCCGCGCTGACAACTGCCATCGTACCATTGGCCGTCGCCTATGCCGGCTATGTCCTGACGCGGCCGGTGACGTTGCCTCTTCGCTTGCCGGCCAACGCGAAGGGAAAGGACTACGGCAATCCTCAGCCGGACCCAAAACGACCTGGCGTCGAAATCCCGGGCAAGCCTTCTGGAGACTGGCTGATAGGCTGGGATGAAGTCACGGCCCAACAGGTCTGGCTGTCCGGCAATGATATGACGATGCATGCCATTCTGCCCGGCTCAACCGGGTCCGGCAAAACGCAGTTCATTTATAGTCTTCTGTGCAATGCCCTGGCACAGGGCGGCGGGTTTACGATTGTCGACGGCAAAGCCTCAAACAACCTTGCCTTCTCCGTTGCAGCCATGGCGAGACGGTGGGGCCGAGAGGCAGACCTGCGCTTCATCAATATGATGGTCTCGGCTGGGGACAGAAAGACCAACACCTGGAACCCCTTTTCCTCTGTCAATGCTGAGGGCATGACGGAGCTTCTGCTCACGCTCTTTCTTCCGGAAGACAAGAAAGGCGGAGGGGGTAACTCCGCGCATTTCCGCGACAGAGCCGAAGCGCTTATTCGCGGCATGTCCTATGTCTTCGTGTGGGTCCGGGACAACCTCGGTATTCCGATCATGTCCGAGACGATCCGTACGATGTTCTCTGACATCGTAAAACTGCGCGATCTCTACCAGGATCAGATCTTCACCTATTATGATGCAGATACAGCCGAGACGCGAAAAGTCGAACTGCCGCCCGAGTTTGACCGGACCCTGCTGAACCCGGTCCGCGACTACGTGACAGAGACGGGTGGCTTCTCGAACACCAAAAGCGTGGGAGACCAGGACAAGGTTCGCGAGCAGCATTCCTATGTGGTGGGTGGCTTCGGCAAAACCTTTACCCAGATGAGTTCCACGCTGGGGCATATCTTCCGGTGCAATATCGGTGATGTGGACTTCCGGGACGTCATCTTCAATCGGCGCATCCTCGTCGTTCTTCTTCCCTCGCTCGAAAACCACCCGGACACCAACGCTGCCTTGGGCAAGGCGGTCATCACGGCGCTTCGTTACGCGCTTGCGGCGGCACTCGGCACCTCGATTGAGGGCGACTACGAGGACCGCGTCGTAAATCGCGCGTCGTCCTCGACGGTGCCCTATCCTCTGGTTCTGGACGAAGTCGGTCAGTTCGCGACACGCGGGATCGACGCCATGATGGCGTTGGGTCGCGAGCTGAACATTTCCCTGCTGATCTCGTTTCAGGAAGTGGGCACCCTCTACGCCACGCTCGGTAAGGATTTGACCGTTCCGCTTCTCGGCAATCCCAAGCTGAAGATCTTTGAAAATATCGAGGATTCTGGTCCAACCCGGGAGTGGATCGAACAGTCAGGTGGAACGATGCCTGTCAGCGTCCTCCCCGGTTTCGACAGCTCGAACCCTCTGGGCGTCTATGCGGACCAGCAGCGCGCAGACATCCGGGACGTCAAGCGGATCTCCTGGAGCGACGTGCAGAACCTTCGGCAGGGGCAGGCCATCATTCTCTTCCGAGGAAAGCGCATCTACACGCGACTGTTCTATGCAGGCATCAAGCCAGCGGGCGTGAACAGGGTGTTCCCCACAATTTCAGCGGCTCCCGCTCTTGAAGCCCCTGTCTCGGAGGAACCGGCCACAGAAGCAGATGACGTGGCTCAACGTCTTCAGGAAGGGCGCGATCGGATCGAAAAGGGCGATCTCCGGCCGCTGACCGGAGTTCTGGGAGATCTGTATCAGCGGCTCGGTGTCGTTCTCAACACGGAAGGCACGCCACTGCAGGACGCCCAGGAACTCCTGAACCTTCTTTTTCCGGACGAGACTTCGGCAGAAGACAAACCTTTTGCAAAGCTGTTTGAGACTCTCGTTCCTCCGTCCGCTCAGTTGCCCCGCACGACGGAATCACTTCATCCGGATCTTGACCGAGCACTCCTGACCGAGCTGGTGACGTTCGAGACGGCGCTTGGACTGGATGAGCGGGCGGCCGTCGAGGCAGTCACGCATGCCCTGAATCTTTATGCGCGTGGCAAAGAACTCGCATAGCAGCTGAGGCGGCATGTCCCGTGCCGCCTCCATCTTCGAACCTACATCCCTCGTCCTGCGCCACGGACCCGCGTGCGATCGCGCTCCCGCTCTTCGTTCTGTGCGGCCGCGCGAGCTTGCTGCAGCCGGTCTTCGGCCTGCTGTGTCCTCCGACGTTCCTGCAGATCTTCAACCCGCCGCGCTGCATTCAGGGCGTCCTGAGCGGCATAGCCGGCCTTGCGCAGCTTGCGACTGACATCGTCCCACTGCGCGCGCGGCACGTCTCGGATCGGGGATTCCTCAACCTGACGACGCACCTGACCGCCCGGTGACTGCCCCTTCTGCCGGGTCCGCTCATTGACGTGGTTCTGCCGGATCCAGCGCGTATTGGCTTCTTCGTGCGCAAGACGCGCTTTTGCCAGATCGACGGCCAGGGACTTGTAGGGATGACGCCCCATGTCCGACGCCAGACGGTCATACAGATCGTTGACCGTCACTGGCCGGATGTCACCCAGAGCCCGCGAAAACGTCTCGGCCTCACGAAGAGATCCTTCCGACACGGCCGTCCAGCAGCGATGAACATGCCGGCTTTCGGCAACATAGGAGGTAAAGCCGGTCATGGCCGAAGATCCACGCGGCATGGCGTTGATATGCTCATCGGACGTCACACCCTGGGCTGCATCGACCGTCATGGCGTGACCAAAGCCAAGACGGACGCGTCCGGTCTTCGGGTCGGCCAGCCGGGTCCAGGGCACCAGCCCTTCCCGGCCCTTCGCATTTTGTAACACCAGCCCCTCATCGGACCAGCCCTTGACGGTCGTGAAGTCGCCATTCGAACCCAGATCACGCCAGCGACGCCCATGGGCTGTTTCCATCCGAACACTCGTTTTCGCAAACAATCGAACCCTGTCACCTACTGCGAGAGGCAGCTCATAGGTGACGCCACGCTGATCAATGGCGGCCTTGACGATCTCCGCCTGCCCGATCTCGCCACGCTTGCGCAGCCGGTCGCGGACGGCACGGCTGAGATCCATGACGTCTTCGTTGGTCGGCGCCGACATGGTGATGCCCCGCTCCGACCCGGCCTGCGTCAGCATGTCGCGACGTCGAAGATACAGGTCAGCGATCTGCTCAACGACCTGGTCATGGTCGCCCCCCACAAGTCGGATCGTGCCGTCCTTGCGCTTCATGTCGATGGCTTCACGCGCCCGGGCGATATCGGCTTTCTTCTGCTCGTCCTCGGTCTGGCTCAGATCACGGCCAGGACTGCGGAACATGCTGGCGATCTGCCGACCACGCGCGGACTTCTGGCGGATCGTGCTCAACAGCTCCGGACGCGCCTCTTTGGGCATAACACGCAAAAGCAGTTCCACAGCGTCGCCGGCCTCGATCGCCTGGGCCTGTTCCCGGTCGCCCACGACCCGAAGGGCAAAGCCCTTTTCCTGCTGAAGCTGAAGGATCTCAAGCAGCTGACGCGGGGAGACCTGACTGACTTCATCAAGGACAAGAACAGACTGGCGATCGAGGACAATCTTTCCCTGCGCCAGGCCGTCCAAAAGCGGTGTCATCGCGTAGGTTTGGGAAATGCCCGCATCCTTCAGCGCATCGGCCTGACGCCAGGCAATGGCCGCGCCAATGACGGTACAACCATCCTCCTGCCAGGCGTCGACCAGAGGCTTCAGAAGTGTCGTTTTGCCGGAGCCGGCGACACCGATCAGGAAGCCCAGGCCGCCCGCCTGACCAAGCGCATTGATGGCCGCAAGCTGCGCGGCGCCGTGGGCCGGCTCGCGCGTGAAGTCGAGACC